>JADFKB010000086.1 GCA_022565155.1 Chloroflexota bacterium
CAGATCTCGGACTACAGATGAGAAATCGGATCGTGTGGCACTTTGAGCATGGCCTGCACTGTAGCCGCCGCTTTTCAGGCCGTTACGAGGTCATCACGTGGTTTACGAAAACTAAGAACTACATCTTCAATCTTGATCCGGTGCGGGTACCGCAGAAGTATCCTCAAAAGCGGCATTTCAAGGGGCCGAAAGCTGGACAGTTATCGGGTAACCCGCTCGGCAAGAACCCCAGCGATGTTTGGATCATTCCGAACGTCAAGCATAACCACGTTGAGAAGACCTCGCACCCGTGCCAGTTTCCAGTAGAGTTGGTCGAGCGCTTAGTACTGTCGATGACAAATGAAGGAGACCTCGTCGTAGATCCATTCATGGGAGCCGGAAGTAGTGCGGTGGCCGCGCTGCTACACGGGCGGCGCAGTGCCGGGGCGGAGATCACTGATGAGTATGTTGAGCTGGCTGAGGAGCGCATCCACGCGGCGCTAACCGGAACAATTCGGACCCGCCCGATGAACCGGCCAGTCTATGAACCACCTAAACGCAATCAAATATCACACCCCGCTCTCTTAGAGAGTTGATGCGAAACGTCTACCAGTACAGCCATCTTGGGGGAGCTGAGATATTTGCGGCTCGTTTTCCGGACATTGATGCTGAAATCGATGCAGTGATTGCCGCCGTTTCGATCCCCGCTAAGACCAAGGTGAGCGCGGAGAAAGGCAAGCAAGGCAGAGCGCTTTTCCCCCGTCAGAGATCAACGCCAAGTTCAAGAAGCAGTTCAACGATCGCGGTTTCGTCGAACTCAAACACCGCTACACGATCGCCATTCCTGATTGGCCGGTGGAAATTAAGGGAGGATTCAAGCAGATCGACTTTTCAAAGGGGCGAATCTTAGTGGAGGTTCAACTTGGGAAGTACTTCGCTATGTTTTATGACATGGCGAAATTGCAGTACTTCTACAACCAAAATGAAGCAGATTATAGGTGTGGAGATCGTTCCAGTCAACGCCCTGAAACGACAAATGTCCTCTGGTGTCGGATATGGCGAAATGCTGGTGCATGATATGGAACGCTTGCAGCGTGTTTTCCCTACCTTCCCCGTCAAGGTGATACTAATCGACGTGTAAACTACGGAGGACAGGATGGACTTTCGATTTACGCCCGAGCAGGAGCAGTTCCGCGAGGAGGTGCGCGAATTCCTGCGCCAGGAGTTGCCGGCTGATTGGCAAGGCGCCGGCGGCTACGGCGACGAGGGCGGCGAAGCGACGCGAGAGCTGAGCCGCCGCATGATGGCGAAGCTGGCAGAGCGTAAGTGGCTGGCGATGGCCTGGCCCGAGGAGTACGGCGGCCTCGCCGCGTCCCACATGCAGCAGCTCATCTACAACGAAGAGATGTCGTACCAGGGCGCGCCCGGCAGCTTCAGCATGGGCGTCGCCTGGGTCGGCCCGGCGATCATGCTCTACGGCACGGACGAGCAGAAGCAGCGCTACCTGCCGCGCATCACCGGCGGCGAGGACGTCTGGTGCACGCTCTACTCCGAGCCCGAGGCCGGCTCGGACCTCGCCTCTCTGCAAACCAAAGCTGTCCGGGACGGCGACGACTTCGTGATCAACGGCCAGAAGATCTGGACGTCCAACGCCCAGGGCTCGCAGTGGGGGTGGCTGGCGGCGCGCACCGACCCGGAAGCGCCGAAGCATAAAGGCATCAGCACGTTCATGGTCAGCATGGACACGCCGGGCATCACCATCCGGCCGCTTATCAACATGGCCGGCCAGTCCGGCTTCAGCGAGGTCTTCTTCGAAAACGTCCGCGTTCCGAAGGAGAACCTCGTCGGCGAGCTGAACCGGGGCTGGTACCAGGTCGCCGTCGCGCTCGATTTCGAGCGTTCGGGCATCCAGGCGTACGCCGGCGGCCGGCGCACGCTGGAGCGGCTGATCGAGTTCGTCCAGCAGCACCCGGACGAGACCGTCCGGCGCAACCCGATGCTGCGCATGCGCCTCGCCGATCGCGCCGTCGAGCTTGCAGCCGGCACGTACATCGCCTACCGCATCCCCTGGATGCAGTCGCAGGGCATGATCCCCAACTACGAAGCCTCGATCAGCAAGCTCTACGGCTCGGAGCTCACCCAACGGCTGGCGCTGACGGGCGTCCAGCTACTCGGCACGTACGGCGGGCTGGAGCCTGGCTCCAAGTGGGCGCCGCTGCACGGCCGGCTGGAGCGCAGCTACCTCAGCTCCGTCGCCAGCACCATCGCCGCCGGTACCAGCGAGGTCCAGCGCAGCATCATCGCTACTCGCGGCCTCGGTCTGCCGCGTGGGTAGTGGAGTATCCCTGCCTGTCGCTGGCGGGATTGCCACTCGCGGCCTAGGGCCGTCGCGCGGCTAGGATGCTAGTCCCCGCCGACCTGGCAACGCTTCCCAAGGCCGAAATCCACGTCCATCTGGAAGGCGCCGTTCGCCCGGCGACGCTGGAAGAGTTCAGCGCTCGCGAGGGCGTGCGCATGAGTCGCGGCTTCACCGACCTCAACAGCTTCATCGAGACGTACATGATGACAACGCGCGTAATGATCCGGCCCGGCGACTACACCCGCGTGGTGCGGGAGTACGCCGAAGGCGCCGCCCGAGCAGGCGTTCGCTACGCGGAGTTGGAGATGACACCAGCGCTCGGCCCGAGAACGCTCGAGTCTGTCTTCCTCGAAGCAGCCGAAGCCGCGTCTCAAGAGCGCGATGTCGTGCTTCGCCTCGTGCTCGGACTCGGACGCATGATGCCTGCAGAGGTGATGCACCAGGCGTTCGACGCCACACGCGACGTGCCCGGCCTCATCGCGCTCGGCCTGGGCGGGCCGGAGCAGGGCTTTCCGGCTGAGCCCTTCGCCGAGGTCTTCGCGGAGGCGAAGCGTCGCGGCCTGCGCAGCGCGCCGCACGCCGGCGAAAACGCCGGGCCGGAGTCGATCCGCGAAGCTCTGGACGCGCTGCAGGCCGATCGCATCCAGCACGGCGTGCGCGCGGTCGAAGATCCCGCGCTGGTGGCGGAGCTGGCCGAGCGCCGCATCCCCCTCGCCGTCTGCCCGACGTCTAACGTGCGTCTTGGGGTCGTCCGCTCGCTTGAGGAGCATCCGCTGCGCCGGCTATGGGATGCTGGTGTCAGCGTCTCCGTGAACACGGACGACCCCGGCTTCTTCGATTGCGATCTGCTGGGCGAGTACGCGATCGCTGGCCGGCTGCTCGATCTCGACCGCGCCGGCTACGCGCAGCTTGCGCGCAACTCCGTCGATGGCTCGTTCGCGCCAGAAGAGATGAAGGGCGACCTGCGAGCGGCGATTGCTGACTGGGAGAATGATGGGGCTGAGATCGAAGCGTGAACGCCGCGCCATGTCATCGGCGAACGGTGTACAAGCAGCCTGCCCCGAAGAGCGGCGCGCTAGCCAGTACGTTCGAGCGACTGTAGGCGAGCGGCAACGGCGGTCAACTCTTCCACCAGTTCGGCGACGGAGTAAGGGCCCGAAAGCTGATACTCCATCAGCGCGTTGAAGTCTACCCAGTACTTGTTTCGCCGCCCTTCCTTTTGGCGGGTGATGATCGCGTCCTCCTCCATCAGCCGCAAGATTGAAAGCGCTGCCCGTTCCGTGATTCCCACCGCCGCCGCGATCTCGCGCAAGGTGGAACGTGGGTGGTTCGCTACATGCATTAACACGAGCGCATGGTTTGTTAAGAAGCCCCAGCTAGCCATCGCCTATTCTCCAGCTAAGCGCTTGACAAGGTAGGAATTACGAAGTATGATACTGGCATCAGGAATCCGGTAGCGCGATGGTAGTAAATTTAATCCAGCGTTACACGTCTAGCAATACAGTTCTACCGTAAACGCGGGGCGTACGTCAAGTCCCGTAGCTAGACCGAAAACGGGTTCCGGGCCGGAGCGGGCCAACTGAGCGGTGGCCTTGGAGGCGGGGTGGTATGGTTGGGCCGCTCCGGCCGGTTTTGAGGGGATGGAGGGAAGGGAGGAGGCAAGATGTTGGTCCTCGACCGAAAGGTTCAAGAAGGCTTCTGGATCGATAATCGCATCTTCGTAAAAGTTCTCAGCATCAGTAGGCATCGCATCAAGATCGGCATCGAGGCGCCGCGCGATGTCACGGTGGTAAGAGAAGAGCTACGGTCGCGTCCGGTCGGCATAGGGTTGAACGGTCGCGGCCTTCCGCTAGCTCCAGGGAAGTCTCGGTAAGGAGGGGACCCTCCGGCCAGGGCGCCGGTGAAACTTTAGGCGGGGACACCTGCGCCGCCCGGTCGGCCAGAGAGCGACCCCCCGATGAACTACATCGGGGGGTCGCTCACGTCACGTTCGTAGAGATTTCCTAGCTCCAGAGGGTGGGTTGACCGGCGGGCGCGCGGCCGTGCGGCGGCAGGCCCAGGTGTTCGTACGCGGCCTTTGTCGCGACGCGGCCGCGCGGCGTTCTCTGCAGGAAGCCGAGCTGCAGCAGATACGGCTCGTAGACGTCCATGATCGTATCGGCCTCTTCGGAGATGGCGGCGGCGATGGTATCGAGCCCGACTGGCCCGCCGTCGAACTTCTCGATCACCGTCAGCAGCACCTTGTGGTCGACGTCGTCCAGGCCCAACTGGTCGATCTCTAATCGCGCGAGCGCTTCTTGGGCGATCTCCGTCGTGATCGAGCCGTCGGCCATCACCTGGGCGAAATCGCGCACGCGCTTCAGCAGCCGGTTCGCCACCCGCGGAGTCCCGCGCGAGCGGCGGGCGATCTCTCTCGTGCCGCCCTCGTCCAGTTCCACCTCCAATAGCCGCGCGGAGCGGGCGACGATCTGGACGATGGCGTCCGCATCGTAGAAGTCGAGGCGGTAGACGGAGCCGAAGCGGTCGCGCAGCGGCGGGCTCATCATCGCGTAGCGCGTCGTCGCGCCGATGAGGGTGAAGCGCGGCAGCGCCAGCCTCATGCTGCGCGCTCCCGGCCCCTTGCCGAGGACGAGATCGAGCGCCCAGTCCTCCATCGCCGGGTAGAGAATCTCCTCCACTGCGCGCGCCAGCCGGTGCACTTCGTCGATAAAGAGCACATCGTCCTGCTGGAGGTTCGTCAGGATCGCCGCCAGATCGCCGGGCCGCTCGATCGCCGGGCCGGAGGTCGTCCGGACGCTGACGCCCATCTCCGCCGCGATGATGTTCGCCAGCGTCGTCTTGCCCAGTCCGGGCGGGCCGTAGAGGAGCACGTGGTCGAGAGGCTCGCCGCGCTGCTGGGCCGCGGCGATGGAGATTTTGAGGTTGTCCTTCACCTTGTTCTGGCCGATGTACTCCGTCAGCCGGCGCGGCCGCAGCGACGTCTCGAACGGCTCGTCCTCTTCGTTCGGTGCACCGGCGATGATACGGTCAGCGGTCATGGCGACTCCTTCCGCGCTGGCCCATTGTACCAGCATCGACCGCTGCGAGTTACTACAATGTGAGCGTGTCCTGGCGCTCCTTCATCCTCGTTTCGTGGCTTGCGCTGCTGGGACTCTCCATCGCGCTCGCTGCCCTCGCCGCCCAGTACGATACCCTCCCCGGCGATGTGCGTATCGCCGAATGGGCGCAAGGGCAGCCGTTCCCGGGCGAGTCGCTCTCCGATGCGGCGCGGGCGATCACGACGACGGAGGTCGTTCTGGCTATCGGCGCGGCTGCTGTCGCGGGCCTCTGGCTGCTGGGCCGGCGATGGGAGGCGGCGCTGCTACTGGTAGGGCTGATCGTGTTGCCGCTGCTTCAGGGTGGCTTGAAGGAGATCGTCGATCGCCCGCGGCCAGGCGCGCCGCTCGTCGATCTGCGGGCCGGCTTTTCGAGCGCCAGCTTTCCCGCCGGCCACGTGATGAGTCCGATCTTCCTGTACGGCTTCTTCCTCTACCTCTCGCTCAGGTCCGGCCTGCTGAATGCGCTGCGATTAGTCGTAGGGTTATGGTCGGCTTTCGTCCTGATCGCTGCCGGGCCGCCCAACGTCTGGCTGGGGGTTCACTGGCCCAGCGACATCCTCGGAGGTTGGGCTTGGGGCCTGGTGTTGCTGCTGCCGCTGCTCTACGCCCTGGAGCGTAAGGAGCGGTTCCCGGCGCACGAACGTTGAGGTGGTCACCCGTAAACCGCGATGAGCACGCTGTCTTCCGGGTTCGGCTCGTCGAAGAACAGCACGGCGCAGCTCCGTCCGGCCACCATCTCCGCCGCCGCAATGTTGCGCGCCACCGGCACGTCGCTGAGCCAGACGGCCAGGCTGCCCGCCACCTGCACCGTCGCCGTATGGGTACCGCTATCGAACGCCTTCACTACGCCGCGTTTCACCGTCATCGTCCCACCTCTCAGACCTTGCTCAACAGCAGCCGCTGCTCGTAGACCGGCGTTCTGCCGCGCCGCGCGTAGCGCAGCTTCACACCGGCGACGCGATAGTCGACGGCCGTCAGGCCGGCGTTGGGGTCCGTCACCGTCACCACGTCGTAGATGTCCTGGCCGCAGTTCACCGGCGTCACCAGCTCTCCGAGGGGAACGGAGAGATCTTCCCGGCGCAGCGTCGTTACGACGCGCGTCTCGGCTTTCGCCTGCGTCGTCATGTTCAGGTCGAACACCTGGCGGAGGCGGTCGAATTGATCGGCCACGTCCGGCCAATCGAAGTCCTGCGCGACGAGCCCGTCTCCGAAGACCTGTACCCTGTTCGCGGCCAGGCCCGCCGACGCGTAGCGCGCGTGGGAGATCACATGGTCGGCGCCGTAGCTGTAATCGGAGCTGTCCGTCGCCTTCGGTTCCGTCAGGTAGACGAACGAGTCCACCGGTTGGATAACGTCGGGGATCATCGCCAGCAGCCGCCGTGCCGCGCGCAGGCCGTCCTCGCCGGGGTGGATGGTAAACGCCGGCTTGTGGCTGGTTGCCGTGGCGCTCGTGCCGGCGGTGACGAGTTCGACGCCGGCGCGACCGAACAGGAACGTGAGGATCTGGGCGACCGTCTTGTCGCCGGCCTGCCAGGTGTACTGGCGGCGCGCGCGCCAGCCCGCGATGAGCGCCCAGAGGTTGCTGGCGTAGAGAACCAGCGTCGCCTCGCCGCCCGCCGATGTGTACTCCCAGCCGTCCAGCCAGAAGTTGAGCCCCGGCGCCGGCAGCTCCTGGCCGGCGCTGGTGATGTAGCCGGCGCCAATCGCTACCTGCGCGCCTGGCCGGAGGACGCTGTAGGCGCCGTTTGCTAGATCGTTGTAGCGGCCGTCGTCGTTCCGGAGCGTGATCTTCGCCCGGCCGCCCTCCGGCTGCGTCTCCAGCGTTAGCTCCTGTACGTCGCCGCTCAGGTCCGTCGCCTGCCAGGTGTGCGCCGCCCGCCAGACGCCGGCCGGCGTCGATAGCCAGGCATGGCTGAGGCTGCCGGTGATCGCCATGCCGTAGCTGCTGGCCAGGTCGAACGGTACCGGCTCCCGCCAGCCGTTGGCCTGGAACGATTGGCTGGGCGGGAACCACGTCCAGTGCGGCCGGTCGTAGGCGACGGCGCCTGTGTACTGCTCCACGAAGAAGAGCCAGCCGTTGTTCAGATACGTGAACGAAGGCGCCTTCACGCTCACGTTTGAACCGGCGTCCGCTTCCGCCACCGGCGACAGCAAGAGCCAGGTACCGGCGGAAACGACGCCGCCATCGCCGTAGATCGCCGCCCAGAGGCGAGGATTGTCGTTGGTGTCGGTGCCGGCGATAACCAGGTTGAAGTCGCCTGCCCAGGCGACGGTGACGCCGGTGATGCTGTTGGCGCTGAAGGGCCATGCGGCGGGCGTGCCCCAGACGCCGGAGAGCCGCTTCACCGCGTAGACCGTCGTCGCGTTCGCGTAGATGAGGAAGGCGTCGCCGTTGCTCTTGAGGGAGCAGGCCAGCCAGGTGACGCCGGCCAGGCTGGCGGCGGTGACGGCCGAGCCGAACGTCGCGCCATTATCGCTGCTCTCATCGACCCGGATGTTGCTGCCCGCCGAGGCGACGTGCGCGCGCAGGACGTTGGCGCCATTTGTGGTGAGCGCGACGCCCCTATTCGCGATCGTCGAACCCACCTGCGTCCACGAGCTATAGTCGCTCAGATCGTCCGGGTTGGCCGTGCGCTGGTAGTGGAACGTGGGGCCGGCGGGATCGATTCGTGCGCGCAGCAGCGAGCCGTCGGCTGGCATCGCGGCGGCGTGGTAGGCGTCGGTCTCGCCGCCGGTGTAGAGGCGCGACCAGCGTAGCCGGACGATATCGGCGGCGCGGTCGCTCACCTTCACCTCGACGAACGGCTCCGCGCTCGCCTCTTTCTGCGCCGCCAGTAGCGTGGGACTGAGGAAACGCATGCGACTACACCGGCCCCGGGTCCGTCGCCTGCGACGTGAAGCGAGCATCGACTGGGCGGTACATGCGGGCGGTTCTCGCCTGTTTTGCGGCTGGCAGCCTGCGCAACTGCTCCTTAAACGCCGTCAGACGCACGTTCGCGAACTCCATGTAGCGGCCCCAGACGTCGTCACCGCCGACGTTGAGCCGGTTCGAGGAGAACGATGCCCACTCGAGCGCGGCGTAGGCGGCGGCGCCGGTGGCGATGATGTCGTCGTGGCTGGCGGGAAACGTGACGGAGCCGTTGATTGCATGCACCTTGTGCCAGTAGACCGCTACGTCCGGCGTGCCGCTGGGCGCGCCCGCCAGGTCCAGCGTCAGCGTTTCGCCCCAGGCGGAGAACGGCACGTACGACGGCGGGTATTCCCCCGTCGGGTACTCGGCGGCGACGATACGCACGCGCGGCGTCAGCGTGGACACGTCCACGTCCCGTGAGTTCAGCACGGTCGTCAGCGTCGACTTCTGTTCGAGAGGGCTGACCTGCGAGTACTCCAGCAGCGCCCGCTGGATGTGGCGGTTGAGCGTGGCGTCGGTCCAACGCTCGTTGCTGGCGTCTTCGTCCTGCAGGTCGATGCGGACGGTGGCTCTGATCGTGGCCAGGTTGCTCATCTCGGTCTCCTTATCGCTGGTCTGCTCGGTCGGGCTGTACGCGCGCCGGCGCCGGCGCGCGCGGGTGCAGCGGGTCTAGACGATCGCGCCCTCTCGCCAAACGATGAACGCGGTACGCTGCGGCGGCCGGCGTCGGGCGGAAGTGGCAGTGTGTAGTCAACTATGAGCCGCCAGCGCTCGGCTTCGGTGGCGTATTCTGACGAGCGCCAGATGTAGCGATCGTTGCCGTCGTTCTCTCCTTCGAGGTCGAACTTGATGATGACGGCGAGGATGTCGTTGCGGTTTGCGCGCGCGTCGTCGACTAGGGTTTTCAGGCCTGTGATCTCGAACTCCCCGGTGGAGGCTGGGAAGGTGAACGTTACCTTGTCCGTTTCCGTGAAGTCGCCTCCGGCGTCCGTCCAGGCTGGGGCTCGTAGTCTTGCCATGTAACGCCTAGCTCCGTCCACTGGTCCGGGCGTGTGCAGCGGTAGACGGTGGCGGCGCGGCTGCCGGCTTGCACGAGGTAGATGTCTTGCACGAGCTTGGCGCTGTCGATGGTTGCGCCGGCAGGGATGGCCGATAGTAGGAAGTTGCCGATGGCTCGATCGATGGCCAGTTTCGTTTCGCCGGCGAAGAGGGAGGTGGTTTCGACCCTTTCCAGTGAGCCGAAGTTGTCGACGGAGACAACGGCGTCCATGAAGCTGTCGATGTCGGCGACGATGGTGGCTTGAGTCACGCGATCTTCGCGTCGAGCTGGGGCAGCACGTCCGCGAGGACGACGTGCACCATCCAGCTCGTCGGCTCCTGGGTGTCGCCGTTGCGGCCGTAGATTTCGATCGGGGCGGTGAAGTCGCGGCGGATCATCGATACAGTGCGTCGGTCGCCGACGATGAACTCGGCTTCGTCGAAGCCGGACGCCATCGCGTCGATGCACGCGGCGCGGATGAGTTGATAGAAAAAGCGGCGGTTCGGCGTTTTCGTTCTAACGAGCCACAGGTGGGCCGTGTCGCCTGCCGCTGGCTCTATCCAGAGCGCGACGCCCTCGCCGTCATCGGAGATGAGGATGCGGCTGGCGGGGTCGTCGATGGCGCTCTCTCTTTTGATGAGCGCCAGTGCAGCGGCGCGGTCGCGTGGCTCGTAGCGTCTAACGGTGACACCTGCGGCCGGCGATTCGCTTGCATCCAAGGGTGCGTTCACCGTTGCCTCTCCTTTGCTGCGCCCTTCCGTGGAAGGGTGTGGGAACCTTGTTCACACGCCCGGTGGCCCAGCGTATGGCAGGCAGACAGAAGCGCAAAGGTGCGTCTGGCACACCGGCGACCTTGACCCGACTGGTACACTAAGCCGACGACCGAGTGCCCGACTCTGGCTGTAACCAACGAGGCGGTGTTAGTTCTAGGCAAGGATGGAGATCGGAATGCTACAGGACGTTGTGCGCTCGAGACCATGGAAGCTAGCGATTCTAGCTGGACTCGCAATGGCGTTCGCGCTGGCGTTGCCGGACAGCACCGGGGCTACGTCACTAAACGAAGTCAAGAAGCTTACCTCCTCCGACGCCGGGGCCGGCTTCTTCTTCGACCTCTTCGGCCGCAGCGTCGCGATCAGCGGTGACACCGCGGTCGTAGGAGCATACGTCGAGGATGCTGCGGCCTTAAACGCCGGCGCGGCGTATGTGTTCCAACGTAACGACGGCGGCGCGGACAACTGGGGTGAGGTGAAGAAGCTTATCGCATCCGACATTCAGGCTGGCGACTCCTTCGGCTACAGCATCGCGGTCAGCGGCGACACCGCTGTCGTGGGGGCGATCCAGGAGGATACCGGGGGTTTCCTCGCCGGCGCGGTATATGTCTTTCAGCGCGATGAGGGCGGCGCGGACAACTGGGGCGAGGTGAAGAAGCTCACCGCCTCCGACGCCCAGGCTAACGTTCAGTTCGGCGTCAGCGTGGCGGTCAGCGGCGACA
>JADFKB010000182.1 GCA_022565155.1 Chloroflexota bacterium
ATCTGAACCGCCCGCCTCCAAAACCGTAGGATGCGGCTCGGCGGGAGCTGGTGCTTGCACATCCCGGACGCGCGACCGTCTGGCAGGACGATCTTACACTACCCGACCAAGGGTTGTACGCAAGACACCCAGCACGATGATGAAATAGTGTGGGGTGAGATCGGTCTTACGCCTGCCAGGGCACATCCCGGGGTGCTACCGCGGTCGGGCACGGAAACTAGCACGTGAGCTCGTCGATTCGCCCCAGCTCCTCTGCCGTGAGTTTCAAAGCCATCGCATCGGCGCTTTCACGAGCGTGTTCCGGCCTGCTGGCACCCGGGATCGCCACCACAGTGTCATGGTGGAAGTTGACGAGCCAACTGAGAGCGACCTGGGAAGCAACAACGCCATGGCTGGCAGCGATTTCTTCGAGGGTCGTAATCAGTGGCCGGCTTCGCTCCATCTTTCGACGCAGCGAAAACCTCCTGCCAATGGGTCGCCGTCGCAGCAGCTCAGGGTCCTGGTGAAACTTGCCTGTGAGCAGGCCCATCTCAAGCGGCGAGTAAGCGATGAGGGTGACTCCCAGCTCCTTGGCCGTGTCCATCACGCCATTGGACTCGATTCGGCGATCAAGCAGGCTGTACTTGACCTGGTTGGATGCCAAGGGCAATCCGCGACGTGCCAGCGCCTCATGGGCCTGTCGCATTCTTGCAGCAGAGAAGTTGCTGACGCCCACAGCGCAAATCCTTCCGGCTTCGACCAGATCGGCCATGGCGCTCATTTCAGACTCCACTGAGGAAAACGAGGCCGGGTTGTGGACTTGGTGCAAGTCAATCGAATAAGGCGAGAGGTTGCTCAAGCGCTCGTCAATCGTGGCCTTGATAGACCCCGCGGTTCTAAGAAGCGGCTGCCACTTCGTGGCCACGACAACGTCGCCACGGCGTCTCCCCGCCGCCGCTAGACCGCGAGCCAAACCGCGTTCCGAACGACCACCGCCATACGCCTCGGCCGTGTCGAACCAATTGATTCCCCCGTCCAACGCCGCCTTGACGATCTCGTTGGTTTCCTGCGTTTCGATCTTCGACCAGATCAGGCGATGGAAGCTCTGCGCCTCCGAAAACTGCCACGCTCCAAGCCCAATGGGAGTGATCTCAATGTCTGTCTGGCCTAGATGGCGCACGATACTACCTTCCTGACTAGGGAGCCGGCTAGCCTAATGTGCGGCCTAAGATTCCCGCTGGCATCTGGACGAAAGGCATCCCCTCTCCGTCCGTCCAGTAGGCGATGTCTACGCCGTCCTCAGCTTTTGCGTACTGGATGCGCGGTTCCATGGCGGGGGTATTCTACATCATGGGCCGCCAGCTTGCATGGCAAGGAGGTGGCCCAATCGGCGAATAGTGTCACCTGTAGACCCCGCCTTAACTACTCACAGACGTAATGAGTGTGGTCACTGGCAGAGCAGCTGTTCCGGGGCGATGGAACTCCTTGTGTGAAGGATTTCATAGATGTCGGGCCGGTTAGGCGCTAATCTCTCTCCATCTATTAGACAAGGAGGGACACGCCATGATTACGCAAGAGATGATGCAGGCGACAATGCTAGAGCGGATGGTAGATTTCGCCCACATCCGAGTCGAGCACGATGCGCAGCGGTCTCGTAAGAAGACGGCAGACGCCTCCAGCCAGCAGTCAAAGCCGAGCCGGCTTCGGATGCCATCGTTCGTGACGCACGCGCTACAGCCGGCGTCTGCACGGTAGCAGCCGACCCCGCATAGAGAGGAATGATGATACAGATGGTAATCCACGAATTGGTACAGGCCACACTCCAGCAGCGCAGAATCGACACCGACCGGCATGTCGTTGAACACGAGGCACGGGCCACTTCAGAAGCCGAGGGGGATGTTCGCCTTCTGACAAGCGCGGCTCGTGTCCTCGCGACGGTGGCAGATCAGCCCGCCGTCACGATGCGGGAGATCGCCCGTCGCTGCGGCCAGACGGAGCGCGCTATCTGGCAGCAGCTAGGCCAGTTGGAACGAGCGGGATTTCTTAAGCGAAAGCGCGAGGGACGGCGAAATCGCTACGAGGTCGATCAGTCCGCTGTGGCGAGGCAGCTACTAGTCGAGAGTTCGGCGCTATTGGGAAGCGGCTAGTCTGCTTGGTACAGCCCAGAGGTGGGTTTCGCCCGTCACCAGCTAACTGCTTCGGGATGGCACAATCAATACGTAGTGTCACGCGGTTCCAGCTAGGTCTGGTCTGCTTGATCTTCGCAACATAGTGTCACGGATACTGCAACGGCCAGTACTATCGCTAGAATGGGAAGCGCTACTCTTAGTCGGGATGACC
>JADFKB010000087.1 GCA_022565155.1 Chloroflexota bacterium
ACTCCGAGATCATCTACGACCGCGCGGGCAAGTGCCTCAACGACGGCAGCAACTGCGCCATCACCTGCGACTGCAATCGCTGGTGGGAGCTCTGGAACAACGTCTTCATGCAGTACGACCGCGGCGCCGACGGCGCGCTGACGCCGCTGCCGTCTGCGGGCGTCGATACCGGCATGGGCTTCGAGCGGCTGGTCACCGTCGTCCAGGACGTCGAATCCAACTACGACACTGACCTCTTCCTGCCGCTGTTCGAGGAGATAGAGCGCATAACTGGGATTGGTTATGCGGAAGCATCGGACCAACAAAGAATTGCCATGCGTATCCTCGCGGATCACTCTCGAGCGGCGGCGTTCCTGATTGCTGACGGCATCCGGCCATCAAACGAAGGCCGCGGCTACGTCCTGAGGAGAATACTTAGAAGAGCAATCTACTATGCACGAACGCGACTCATCTGGAACGCCGAATACTTGGACAGTCTCGTTCGCACGGTTGGTGGTGTCATGTCCGATGCATATCCCGTACTGCTTAGGGAGGCGGCGACCATGATTGGCCTTGTCGAAACTGAAGAGCAAGGCTTCTCAGATACCTTAGGACGCGGCCGCGCCGCTGTCATCGACCTCGGCGAGTTTGCGCGCTCCCTTCACGAGAACCTTGAAGCCGCTGCAGAACGCTCGGATGTCCGCTTCAATTTGGCAGCGTCTAATAGGAGTCTGGGCAGCTTATACACCAGTTCTAGGTTGCCAGAGCCAATCAAAACGCCGTTCCTCAGACCGTATGAGAATATCCTCGGCGACAAGCGATGGGCTTCCAAGGATTTATTGCGGCAGGCGTCATTATTGACCCCAACTCTCACAGGCGAAACAGCATTCCTGCTCTGGGACACTTTTGGCGTACCCCCAGAACTTACCGCCGAAGTTGCCAAGGACAATGGTCTCGCTGTCGAAATGATGGGTTTCGACGATCTCTTAGAAGAGCAGCGCCGCCGCGGCCGCGAGGCGCGCGCGCAGGAGCAGGACGAGGCGCTGCTCGCCGCCGCCCGCGACCTCGATGCGACGCGCTTCCTCGGCTACGAGGCGCTCACGGCGGAAGGTAGTATAGCGCTGCTGTTCACGAGCGACGGCCCTGCCCAGACCGTAACGGAAGGCCAGGACATCGAGATCGTGCTCGAGGCGACGCCGTTCTACGCCGAGGCCGGCGGCCAGGCCGGCGACCGTGGGCGCATCGTCGGGTCGGATGGTGAAGCCGAGATCGACGACGTGCGCCGCGTCGCCCACGGCGTCTTCGTCCACACGGGCCGGGTCGTGCGCGGGCAGCTCGCCGAGGGCGATGCCGTGTCGGCAGAGGTGGACGAGGCGAGCCGGCGCGCCATCATGCGCAACCACACCGCCACGCACCTGCTGCACAGGGCGTTGCGCAACGTTCTGGGCGAGCAGGCGAAGCAGGCCGGCTCGCTCGTCGCGCCGGACCGGCTGCGCTTCGACTTCATGCACAACAAAGCGCTGACAGAGGACGAACTGCGAGAGACCGAACGCATCGTCCGCGAGCAGATCGTGCTGAACCAGTCCGTCTCTACGAACGTCATGCCGCTGCAAGACGCCCTGGACATGAACGCCGACGCCATGTTCGACGAGAAGTACGGCGAGGAGGCGCGCGTCGTGTCCGTCGGCGGCCCCGAGGATCACGATGCCCCGTTCAGCCGCGAGCTCTGCGGCGGCACCCACTGCCAGGCCACCGGCGAGATCGGCGCCTTCTTCATCACCGACCAGCGCAGCGTCGGCGCCGGCGTCCGCCGCGTCGAGGCGGTCACCGGCCTCGCCGCATTCGACTGGATCGACGCGCGGCGACACGTCGCCGATCAGCTCAGCCGCCAGTACAACGTGCCGGTCGCGGAGCTGCCCGGCCGTATCCAGGCGCTGCAAGAGCGCGCCGACGAACAGCCGCGGCAAGCCGCATCGAACCTGCCGGACCCAGCGCAACTGATCGAACGCGCTGAGTCCTCCCGGGGAAAGGACAACGGTGCGCTGCTGATCGTCGACAAGGTTGACGCGGCGGACGCAGAGTCGCTGCGAGCGTTTGGCGACGAGCTGCGCGAACGTGCCACGTCGGCGGCGATCGTCCTCGGCGCCGTCCTCGACGGCAAGCCGAGTATCGTTATTATGTTAACTCCTGACCAGGTGGACGCCGGCCTCCACGCCGGCAAGCTGGCGAAGCAGCTCGGCAAGGAGATGGGCGCGGGCGGCGGCGGCCGGCCGGACACGGCCACGGCGGGCGGCCGCGAGCCGGCGTCGCTGGACGCCGCGCTGGCAAAGGCAAAAGAACTACTGCGCCTGGCCGCCTCAGGCGGGGGTTAAAGGCTAGGACGCCGGCAGCCGGACCGTGAACGTGGCCCCCCGTCCTGCGGGCGAGGTCGCCTCCACCGTGCCGCCGTGCGCCTCGACGAAGCCGCGCACAATCGCCAGCCCCAGGCCCGCGCCGTCCGCCGCCCCCTGCTTCCGCTGCCGGGAGCGCTCGCCGCGATAGAAGCGATCCCAAACGCGCTCGATGGCGCCGGCCTTGATACCCTCGCCGTTGTCTGTCACCTCCAGCGCGGCCCAGCCGTTCTCGGCAAAGACGCGCACGGCCACCTGGCCGCCCGCTGGCGCGTGCTCCAGTGCGTTCCGCACCAGGTTCGCCGCCACGCGCTCGATGCGCGCGCCGTCCAGCGACAGCTCGCTCGGGCTGCCATCGACGCGCAGCGCGAGCGCGACGCCGGCTCGCTTTGCCTGCGCCTGCATCGCGTCCACTACCTCCGCCGCCACCTCTTGCAGCGCGACCGGCCGCCGCTCCAGCTCCAGCGCACCGGCGTCCATCCGCGCCAGCTCGAAGAGGTCGTCGATCATGCTGCTCAGCCGTTCGATCTCGCGCCGCATCGTGCCGTAGTAGCGCTTGACCTCGCCAGCCTCCTCGACCACATGGTCGTCCAGCGCCTCGACCATCGCCCGTACGCTGGCGAGTGGCGTCCGCAGATCGTGCGAGATCGCCGCCGTTAGCTCCTGCCGTTCGCGATCAAGTGCGGTGCGCTGCTCCTCCGCTGCCTGCAAGCGCGTGGCGAGCAGGTTGACATCGGCGGCGAGCTTCGCGACTTCGTCCCCGCCGGCATCAGCGAGCCGTGCCTGGTAGTCGCCGCCCGCGAGCGAGCGGATACCGTCGGCGACGAGCTCGATCCGGCCGGCGACGGTCGTCGCCACCCAGAGGCTGAAGAAGAGCGTGACGATGGCGCTAAACAAGATCAGCGCGATAAGCAGATTCAGGTCGTGCGAAGTCGAGACGAACATGAGCTGCGCGACGATAAATATGTTGAGCAGGGCGACGCCACTCCCGATGATCGAGCTGAGAAACGCTTTCGCCTGGATCGTCAGGCCGACCGCGCGGTCGGCGGCACGCAGCGCGAGCCAGCCGAGGCCGAGGCTGGCGACGCCGGAGACGGTGAGGTACGCGGCTAGGGTGCGCAGGTCGCTGGACGGCGGCGACATCAGCAGTTGGGCGAGCAGGACGCCAGCGCCGATCGCTAGCGTCAGCGCCAGGACGGCGCCCAGCCAGGGTTGGCCAAACCGAAGGAGCTGCCTGCTGGCGAAGACGCTACGGTTCAAACTTGTACCCCACTCCCCATACCGTCTTGAGGTGACGCGGCCGCGAGGGGTCTGGCTCCACTTTGGCGCGCAGGCGGCGCATATGCACCGTCACGGTGCTCGTATCGCCGGCGTACTCGTAGTCCCAGACGGCGTCCAGTAGCTGCGCGCGGCTGAAGACCTGGCCCGGGTGGCTGGCCACATAGTAGAGCAGATCGAACTCCAGGGCGGTGAGCTGCACCGGCCCGCGTAGCCCTTCGACGGTTCTCGTGACGCGATTCACCACCAGCCCATCGAACTGCAACGTATCGCTATTTGCTGACGGCTGGTGGCCGGCGCGCCGTAACACCGCCCTCACCCGCGCCACCAGCTCTCTGGGGCTGAACGGCTTCGTCATGTAGTCATCAGCGCCTAGCTCCAGGCCGACAAGCTTGTCGATCTCCTCGCTGCGGGCCGTCAGCATGATCACCGGCGTCTGGGAGCGGCCGCGGATCTGGCGGCAGACCTCCTTACCATCGATTTGCGGAAGCATCAGATCGAGCACGACGAGATCGGGCTGAAACGACGCGAACTCCGTCAGCGCCGCCTTGCCGTCATGGACGATGCAGACGTCGTAGCCATCGCGGCGGAGGTAGCGCTCCACTACCTCCGCCACCATCGGCTCATCTTCGACTACTAGCACCCGTCCTTCGTTCATCGCTTTACTCACGCTCTCATTCTACACTGACAACGTTCGGGCGCTCGCTGCAATACATAGCGCGGAGCCGGCTCAATCACCGGCGGACCTGGCTCGCAATCAGGCGGAGCCGGCCCCGCGCATCGAATCGTTGTTACCGTTCCGCGCGGCTACGGGCGAGACGCAGCGCGCCGCCGAAGCCGAGTAGCGCAACTCCCGCGATGGCCGCGTAGAGCAACCACGCTGTCGATGAAGCGCTGTCGACCGGGCCGGTGCCCGATGCCGGCAGCCCCGTGCCAGCCGCGGCCACGGTGATCCTGGCGACCGGGCCGCTCCAGCCGTGGTCGGCGACGGTCAGGTCGGTGCCGCCCTGGATGCCGGCGTGCGTCGTGACGACACCACCCTCGGCCAGCGCCGGGTTGCTCATGCCGGTGCCTTCGTCGTCAGACGAGACGCCGACCAGCCCCTGGCAGGGCGGTACCATATCCGCGAAGTCTTCCGTGTTCTGTTCGCTGCCTGCGTCGTAGGCGTTCGCGTCGACCGTCACCGAACCGGTCGCCGGCAGCATCATGGAGTCGAGGCCACTGAAGCCGTCGTTGGTGCAGATCAGCATGAAGACCGCCGAGAGGTAGCTGCCCGCCGGCGCCTGGATCGACATCGTTGCCGACGCGCCGGGCATCACCGGGCCATCCCCGGCGACGAAGGCGTGGACCGCGCTCGCGCCGCTCACCAGCGCGACCAGCGGATCGTTGTTGCCGTTCTCAGCGATCGCGATTATCTCAGCCGACGCCGCTTCGCCCGTCTCGAAGATGTCCATCGCGCTCGTGTGCGCAACCACCACCGGCGGGGTGAATGGCTGGCCGCTCGTCAGGTTCTCGATCGTGACGTTGTACGTCGTCATCTCCTGCGCGCTGGATGAGCCGGCCATCGCCAGCCCCAGCGCCACGGCGATGACTGCGCCCAGCGCTCCTATCCTCAACAAACTCTTCTTTCTCATCGATTCCTCCTCTAGAACAATGTGATCGGCTGGGGACACGCTCGCCCAGCGCCTTCCTCAACCCAGCCTACGTTGCAGGGCGAACGGGAGGCTTACAGAACTTACGAAAGGCTTACAGTATGCGCTGGCATCAGCGGGGAGGAGTCACCCAGCCCATCGCCTCAGATGTTAGTATGAGGGCAGATCCCATACATAAGAAGAGGTGCTACGTGACATCTAACCTGGAAGAGACCTACTCTGCCCCCGCGCCCGAAGGCCCGCCCGACACCGGCGATCGCCCTAAAGTCGCGCTCGCCATCGCCGCCCACCCGGACGACGCCGACTTCGGCTGCGCCGGAACATCCAACCTCTGGTCGAAGCAAGGCTGGGACTTCTACGTCCTCGTCTGCACGGACGGCTCCAAGGGGACGGAAGACGCCGAACTCACGGCCGACCGCCTCGTGCCGATGCGCCAGGCCGAGCAGCGCGCCGCGTCGGCCGCCTCCGGCGTCAAGGAGGTCTTCTTTCTGGAAGGCTACACCGACGGCGAGCTCGACTACAGCCGCGAGCTGTTGGGCGATGTCGTACGCATCATCCGCAAGGTGAAGCCCTACGTCGTGTTCACCCACGACCCGACGCAGATCTTTCACGGCAACAGCTTCGTCAACCACCACGATCACCGCACCGCCGGCCTCATCGCCACGGACGCCGTCTACCCGGCCGCGCGCGACCGCTGGAACTTCCCGGAGCAGATCGACGATGAAGGATTGGAGACGCACAACGTGAAGGAGATCTTCATCTGGGGATCCGACAAACCAACGTTCACCGTCGATATCACGGACATCGTCGAGGAGAAGATCCAGGCGCTGCTCCTTCACACTAGCCAGTTCGGCGAAGGCGGGGAGTTCATGGAGTTCGTCCGGAAGCGCTGGAAAGGCGAAGACGGCCGCTTCACCGAGAAGTTCCGCCGCGTGACGCTCGTCCGCTAGGACGCGACCATTGTCCGCTCGATTCTGCATCCAGTGCGGCAGCGCGCTCCGAAGACGCCTCGCCCACGGTCGCAGACGGCACGTCTGCCCTGAGTGCGGCCACATCCACTTCGACGACCCCAAAGTCGCCGTCGGCGTCGTCGCCGAGCGCCGTGGCAGGATCGTCCTCGTGCGCCGCGACCTATACCCGCATCGCGGCGAGTGGTCGTTCCCGTCCGGCTTCGTCGACGCCGGCGAGACGCTAGAGCAGGCGGCGGTCAGAGAGGCGAAAGAGGAGACCGGCCTCGATCTGCGTATCCTTAGGCTGCTGGGCGCCTACTCCTCTCCGGGCGATCCGGTCGTCTTCATCGCCTACGCGGCGCGGGTGACCAGCGGCCGCATCGCCGTCGGCGCGGAGTGCCAGGACGTGCGCTACTTTCCACTCGACGCGCTGCCGCCGCTCGCCTTCCCGCACGATCCTGTTATCCTCGAAGCCTGGCAAGCGATGCAGTAGGCTCACACTTTCGATTGCATTCGTGCCGTTAATCACGCCGGCCCCTCTGTCCAACACGCTATTCTAGTCACATCGTGCCGTTAATCACGCCACGCCCTCCTTACAACCCGCTATCCTAGTAACCGAGGAGCCGAGTGCGTGAACGCGTCTGTTCAATCCCCGAACGTTCAATCGAACGGGCCGAGTGCGCCCGTGCGGGCGCTTGTGCTCAGTGGCGGCGGCGTCCTGGGCGCGCTCCAGGCGGGCATCCTGCGCGCGCTGTTTCGCACGCCGTATCGACCTGATCTCATCGTCGGTACCAGCGTGGGCGCGCTCAACGGAGCGTTCGTCTCCTTCCGCCCCGATGCGGAGGGCGCAGACGAACTCGTCAACATCTGGAGCAGCTTGCGAGACAAGAGCCTGTTCATGTTCAATCCGCTGCGCATCGCCTATCAGATGTTCACCCAGAAGCTCTGCCTGTTCAACAGCGATCTGCTGAAGGAGCTCGTCGAACAGTACGCACCGGCCGACGACTTCGGCGCGACGAAGATACCGCTCTACATCACAACGACGAATCTGAGCAAGGGTCACAAGCAAGTGTTTCATGAAGGGCCAATCTCGCGCGCCATCCTCGCTTCCACCGCTCTCCCGGGCTTCTTCTGCCCGGTGGAGATCGACGGCGACCAGTACGTCGACGGCGGCGTGCTGGCCAACCTCGACCTCGAGACCGCGCTCGACCTCGGCGCGACCGAGATCCTCGCGATCGACCTCTCTCGCTGCATCGACGGCCAGCGGCCTGACAGCATGGTGAGCCTCTGGATGCAGACGCTGGACGTGATCCAGCGTGAGCGCGTCGAGAGCGAGATGGCGCGTCTCGCACCCAAAGCGCACATTACATTGATCCAGCCCGGCATCGAAACGAGCCAGAGCTTAAGTAGCTTCAACAAGGTCGAACAGCTCATGGACGAAGGCCAGACTTTTGGCGAAGAGGTGATCGATGCCTATCGAGAACCTGACGGCCGGCTCCAAGCCGGACTGATCCATAAGCCCCTTCACATCCACCGCTAGATCGCCGAACCCCCAGTTTTCCACTCGTAGAACAATTCGCAGGAGTTGGTGACGCTGATCACCGTGGGCCGTTGCGCAGTACGTTATCTTAATAGCGGATACCCCCAGGGGGTATAGAAGAGAGACGGCTAGGGAGAAAATCCGCCCCTACCCCGGCCGTTAAGGAACGGAGGAGAGAGAATCATGACCACCTTGACAATGGAGCGCATTAACGGCCTATCGGCGAAGCGAGCGGAGTTGTATCGCACGGCGCTGAGCGGCGGCGGGGCGGACATCCGCCAGCGAATCAAGGGCCTTACAGCGGAACTGGACGAGCTATGGGATCGGCGACGCGAGGAGCGCGTCGGGCGCCTGGAAGGCATCGATCTGCTCGTCGATCAGTCGTACGCCCGTGTCTACGGCAAGAGCTACCAGGACGCCGTCGCCCCGCCCAGCGTCAGCGAAGCGGAAGACGAGGTCGTGGCGCTCGTCGCATAGGCGCGCGGCAGGACGCCGAAGTAGCGCTGGAAGAGTACATGATGGGAGGTGCCGATGCGGAACCCAACGACGCATAGGTAACGGACAGGCAAGTATCGAAAGGAGGACCAGATGTCTACTGAAGCAACAACACGAAGTCTCACCCGCCCGCACGATGCGCAACAGAAGTACGGGAGTCACGTCTGGCAGTACAACGCCGGCCTTGCGATCGCAGGCGCTGGCGTCATGCTGCTCATGGGCTTCTTCGTCGTCAGCGCCGTCCTCGCGGGCTGGGTCTCAGACCAGGACCCGTCCCAACTGGGCCGCATACTGGCATACGATTCGTGGCTCTTTCCATTCGCCACCGCCTCGGTCGCCCTGATCAAGGTCGGCATCGCCCTCATTCTGTGGGGCATTGTCCAGCGGTTGTGGATCCGCGTCGAGAGTCTGAAAGAGTCGCTACCGGTGCTGATTCAGCGCGGTGGCGGTTCGCCAGCGTAGGAGGTGCGCTATGACAGCCGCAATTCAATCGATAGAGTCGAAATTCGGGCAGACGACGGTAAGCTCAACCGGGACGGGGCAAGCGCTCATCCATACGATAGCTAACTGGATGTGGGCGCCCATGATCCTGATGGGGCTGATGTCCCTCGCTACCGCCGTTGGCCTCGGCATCGCGCAGGCCAGCGTGGGCTCCGATCTCGGAGAAGAGTTCACCGCCCTGCGCCAGGCAAACTTCGAGACGCTGAAGCCGCTGACGGCGGGGTTCCTGTTCTTGGGAGAGGCGCTGATCCTCTCCGGCATCGCGTTCCTGCTCGGCACCATCTTAGGAGCGCTGCGCTGGGGCGGTGGCGAGGTGCAGGAATCGGCGGGCGCATCGGTAAAGACGCTGAAGATGCCCTTGTCCGCTAAGGCGTTCATCATGCTGATGATGGTCGGCCTGGTGGCGGAGCTGGTAGCGTTTGGCACGCTCCTCTTCGTCGCAGGCGAAGCGCACAGCGCCTGGATCGGCGCTAGCGTAGCCGGCGTGCCGGGCGACATTGGCGCATTCGACCGCGCAGCAGCGTACGCCGCCTGGGCGAATCCGCTGAAGGAGGTTGCGTTGGCGATGATCCTCACCAGCATCGTCCTCGCGCTCTACACGATCTCAAACGTCCTTGGCTTCCAGTTCTCGCGCATCCGCGAGCTGGTGCTGGGGCAGGACCAGGGAGGCGCATCATGACGACGACGAATACACAGGTCTTCGGTCATACCGTAGGCCGCTACCAAGAGACGGAGGAGCCCCAAGGCAGGCTGCTACCGCAGACGTTGGGCCACTACCTCTGGGGCCCCATGGCCGCGATGGGCATCATGCTGGTGTTCGCCGCCTTTGGCATGGCGATCGCCCGCTCCCAGCTCACCGTCGACCTCTCGAAAGAGTTCAGTGCGGTGGACAAGGCGAACCTGGAGACGCTGGGGCAGCTTGTCCCCGGCTTCATGTTCTTGGGCTTCGCGATGATCTTCGCCGGCATCAGCTTTTCCGTCGCGCGCATACTCGGCGTCTTTCGCACGGGCGGCGGGCTAGTGCAGGAAGCGGTTGGCAAGGGGATCAAGACACCAGTAATGCCAATCACCGCCTGGATCTTCCTGGGCGGCATGATGATGGCGATGATGGTACTCGTCTTCGCGTTCATCGGCCACATCTACGCCGCTACCCAGGCCCACGATGCCTGGATCAACGCGACGGCCGGTATCGCGGGGAACGAGGCGGCGCTCGGCCGGGCTGAGACGTGGGGAACGTGGCTGGAGGGCCTGCGCAGGTTCGGAGTCGGCCTCTACCTCGTTTCGATCGCATTTGGGCTCGCAACGATTATCAAGGTGATCCGCTTCCAGACCCTGCGCATAAAGGAGTTGGCGCAAGGAAAACAAGCGACCGCGTAGTGTGTTTGCGTGCGAGGATTTCCTCCCCTCGCGCATAGCTAAGCGGCAGGGCGAGACCAACGCCCTGCCGCTTCCGCATAGACACTGACACTCCCTAATCCAACGCCGCGCTCGCCGTCCAGATGCGCTCCATGATCTGGGCCGCCTCGGCAGGCTCCGCAAAGATCGGTTGGTGCATATCGATGATGCGGATCGGCACGTACCGGACGCCGGCCAGCCGCGCGCCGTGAAACGCCGCCTCCAGCACAACGCCCTGCTGCGTCTCCAACGACCAGTCCTGGTCGAAGACGAAGTTGCCAAGCGCGTACGCGACGAACGTCTCGCCTATCACCTCCGCCGCCTGCACCCAGTGCGGATGGTTACCGATGACCATGTCCGCGCCCGCATCGGCGGCGGCGGCCGCCAACCTGCGCTGGCCAATCGTCGGGTTGGCAGTGTACTCGACGCCCCACTGCGGGAGAACGACCACGACGTCCGCCCGCGCCCGCGCCGCAGCGATGTCCTCGCGCAGGACGGCCTCCGTCAGCGGCGCGGTGCCGGGCCTCGATTCGGTCGCATGAAACGGCGGCGCGATCTCATCGTAGCCCAGGAAGGCG
>JADFKB010000088.1 GCA_022565155.1 Chloroflexota bacterium
TCTTAATCAGCGTTGGCGTCGGCGTGATCGTCAGGAGCCTTATGGCCGGCGGCTGGCTGACGGAAAATATCGAGGCGAGGTGCCGGAGGACGCGCGACCTAATGAGCCGGGCCGACCACCGATGGGCGCGACGGTCGACCGGGAGAAGATCCTAGACACGCTCCTCAACGTCGCACAGGACCTGAACGCCACTCCAGCGCAGGTCGCGCTCAGGGGGTGATGAACCAGGAGGGTATCACGTCCACGATCATCGGCGCGCGTAACCTAGAACAACTAGAGGAGAACCTCGGCGCGGCGAACATCGAGATGGACCAAGACGCCTGGAACGCGCTGGACCGCGCGTCCCGTCTACCGCTCACGTATCCGTCGGGTCTATCCCCTATGATGCAGCGTCGCCGCCAGGCGCAGCTCGATCGACCAGACGCCTAGTCGGCACCGAGCAGAGGCGCGGCCGCGGAAGGTTTTCCCCAAGCAGAGGGTCGCGAGTTCGACTTTCGTCTCCCGCTCCAACCGCAATTTCTAATGGTAGAGACCGCCATTTCAATTGCTGTTCCCCCACCAGATTCCGTGACCATCTGCTTTCTGAGCAGGACTGCGGTCCGCCAACGGGGCTGCTTTCTGGCGTTGGTGCCGTGATCGGTGGCTAGCCACGGTCCTTCAGGGTATGATCAGGGAGATGGGCGAACAGATGAGTCCTTTCGCAACACGTGGATGACGCCAGACAGATCGAACCATTGGCTACAGAACCGGAGCGCCTCCGGCGACGTCTACGACTCGACCTACGATTGCCGCGCCGCTGCCGGCGAAAATGTCCACGGTGAAGCCGACTTCGTCGAGCGGTTCGCGCCGGCGTCCGTGCTCGATGCCGGTTGCGGAACGGGCCGGGTGGGGCGCGAGCTCGCTCGTCGCGGACTGGACGTTGTTGGCGTCGACCTCGACTCATCGATGCTCGCTACGGCGCGACGAAAGGCGCCTCTTGTAGACTGGCGCCTCGCTGATCTCGCGACCGTTGACCTTGCCGGTTCGTTTGACGTCGCCGTCATGGCTGGCAACGTCATGATCTTCCTGGCGCCTGGGAGCGAGCAGGCCGTCGTCGCGAACGTGGCACGCCATCTGAATCCAGGGGGCTTGCTCATCGCCGGGTTCCAGATTATCCCTGACCGACTCACTATCGAACGGTACGACGAGATCGCCAGTCTCGCGGGCCTCGCCCTCGCCGAGCGGTGGTCAACCTGGGATCGCGACACGTGGGATGCAGGTCACGACTACGCAGTGTCTGTTCATCGGAGTTGAGGGCGTAAGGTGTCGAATCTTGTCTCCGGGTTGCCGACCGAACGAACGTTACGCCGGCTCGCGCGCTTTCGGGCTGTTCGCGACGGCGTGCTTTCCCTCTATCTCACGTTCGAACCGGCCGGGGGAGAACGGCGAAACATCCGTGCGGCAGTGGACAGCGCTCTCGACCGCCTCAAGGAGAGCCACCTTAGCGAACAACAGCGCGCAGCCCTTGAGCGAGAACGGAGGAGCGTGCACCGGTTCTTCAGGCGAAAATTTACATTGAGTGGTCGAAGCTTGACCCTTTTCGCGTGCGAACCGAGAGGCCTGTGGGAGCTGTACCAGCTGCAAGTGCCTTCTCTCTCTATCGCCCGATTCGCAGACCGTCCGGCCGTCTCACAGCTCGCCGCGATCCTCGACGAGCAAGAACGTTATGGCATCCTCATAATAGATAAGCACCGCGCGCGCCTCTTGAGCGTGTACCTTGGGGAGGTCGAGGACGACATCGAAATCAAGAACAGGTATCCTGGCCGGACTGCCGCCGGCGGCTGGGCGCAGTCGCGCTATCAGCGACATCGTGAGGCCCAGCTACACACACACGTCCTGACGGCAATTGACGTGCTCGCGCGAGAGCAGCGGCGCCGAGGATTCGACAGGATCCTCGTGGGCGGGCCGGACGAAGCCCGTGCCGCGCTGCTTGGCGCGCTGCCCAGAGGACTGCGCTCACGAGTCACGGGCACATTCGCGTGCGAGCTCTTCGCTTCCGATCGAACCGTTTTGAAGCGAGCGGGCAGCTTGATGGAGGCGGCGGAACGGGACGCGGAAGAGACCCTGGTGGCTCACCTTGTTGACGCCGCCAAGAGCAGAAGCCTGGCAGTGATCGGCTGGGAGCAAACGCTGCCGGCCGTTGTTGAAGGCCGCGTCCACAAGCTAGTCCTTGTCGACCGTCTTCAAAAGCGTGGCAGAAGCTGCTCTGGCGGCCACATGGCAGTCGGCCGAGGCCCCCGGGTGTGTTCGCTCTGCGATGAGGCCGTTGGTAGGCGCCATGATCTCACGGAAGTCGCTGTGGGCGCCGCGCTGGACACCCAGGCGAAGATCGAGATGGTGCGTGGTTCTGCGGCACAGCAACTGCGAAGGGCAGGCGGTATCGGCGCATTGCTCCGGTATTAGCAGACAGCACTGGCCAGCTTCGGCCAAGGTGTGAAGGCGACGACCTGCAGGTGGCGCTAGGCCAATCGTTGGCAATCGTCAACCGTTCGAACTTCCTAGAGTCTCCGACTGCTTCCCAAGCAGAGGGTCGCGAGTGCGAGTCTTTTCTAGACCCCACACGATCAACACATCGAGTGCGTGCTGGCCCTAGCCAGGAATGGACTCGACAAGAAGCTACCGCGAGGCGGGGCAGAACTGTTTCGACGAGCGAGACCGGGCGAAACGCGTCGGCAAGCTCGGTCAGTTCTCCTTGAACCGTTCGGCCTCCTCGGACCCTGCCGTCGTGTTGCCCGTGCTGTAGGAATGGGCGCCTGCTCCAGCCAGCATACCCCGATCGACGATAAGATACTCCTCGCGAATTGGCCGCCCGTCGAACCAGCACTCCAAGATCTCTCGAACCCCGGCAGCGTAACGGGCCTGCGCGGACAGCGACGTGCCTGAGACGTGGGGTGTCATTCCCTGATGCGGCATCGTACGCCAAGGGTGATCGCGTGGCGCTGGCTGAGGGAACCAGACGTCGCCCGCGTACCCTGCGAGCTGCCCGCTCTCAAGCGCGCGGACAACGGCATCCCGATCGCAAATTTTGCCGCGAGCCGTGTTCACGAGATAGGCGCCGCGCTTCATCTTGGCGATCAGCGCATCGTTCAACATGTGCTCGGTCTCGGGGTGTAGCGGCGCGTTCATCGTGACCACATCGCACACACTGACCAGCGACTCAGCGTTAGGGTGAAAGGTCAAATCAAGCTCCCGCTCAACGCTCTCCGGCAACCGGTGTCGGTCCGTGTAGTGCAGCTTGACGTCGAACGCCTTGAGCCGTCTTAGCACCGCCGTTCCGATGCGACCGGCCCCGACGGTGCCGACGGCCATACCTTCAAGGTCGTAGGATCTCTCTACGCAATCGGCGATGTTCCAGCCCCCGCGGATTACGGTCTGATTTGAAGGAATATAGTTTCGCACCAGCGCGAGGATCATCATTACGACGTGCTCGCTCACGCTGATGCTGTTTGAATATGTTATCTCAGCGACGGTGAGCCCTTTCTCTGACGCCGCCTGCAGGTCCACATGGTCCGAGCCTATCCCCGCAGTAATCGCTAGCCGGAGACTTGGCGCCTTGGCGATCCGTTCGGCCGTGAGATAGGCAGGCCAGAACGGCTGCGAAATAACGATGTCCGCTGTCGGTAGCTCCCGCTCGAAGGCGCTATTTGGCCCGTCCTTATCGGACGTCACGACAAACGTGTGACCGCGCTCCTCCAGGAGTTTGCGCAGCCCGAGTTCCCCCGACACGCTGCCTAAGAGCTCTCCGGGCCTGAAGTCTATCGCCTGAGGCGACGGCAACGTCTGACCGCCCGGGTAGTGATCGAGTGCCGGGATGTCATCGCGTGCGTAGGACGGCGGGTAACCGTCGACGGGATCGTCGTAGAGCACACAAAGCACTTTAGCCATATCATCGACTCCTGTAACGGATGTTGCGCGGTGTTCGCTGGTCGATTATACCGCGGTCGCCGGACTCGTGATCGCTATCTGTGGCCCAGACTCCTCCTGAGAACCCCTTACTATGCGCTCATAGTGTCACGCCTGACCAGCGCCTTGAGTGCGCAACGTAGGACATAGACTTTTAGCGCCCTTCGGTCACTGCTTTAGATCATGCCTTCATAGGTCTGGATCGGCCTACGAGCTCATTCTCAGACGTAGGTGCCGCGGCTTCCCATCCGGTGACCATGCCGGCGACTTCAGCCGGTGGTGGGGTACGAATAGTGAACAACAAGCAAACAGCCCGTAGACACCCAGCCTTGCCATGCACTGGCGAGAACTCGAAACCCAGTACGTGTGGTGGACTAGGCCCGATTACGAACCGACGTCCACGAAGATCTGGCCGAACGTGCCCGTCGCAGACGACACTCTCACCCTGCTCTGCGGACTGAGGAACGTGACCGTGATCGTGCCGGACGTTGGCAGCGGGTCAGGCACGATAATCGTCTGTTCGTTCGGGCCACCGTATAGCTCCCAGAAGAAGCGCATCTTCACGTTGTTATCGGTGGCGTGAATCATGGCCTTGCGGAGGCGCTCCTTTTGCGCCTTCGGCCACTGGTTGATGTGGGTGAATTCCAGCGGCTTGACCACCCCTCGGGCCTTTAGCTCGTTTTTGATCCACGTCGGCAGTGGAGCGGTCAGGTGCCCAATTCTTCTTAGATCCCCAATGTGGGGGTGATTGCTAAGGGCGCCGGGACTCTTAAAAAGATCATCCAGCGCCTTCGTCGTTCGCGATCTCCGTTCCGCCAGGGCCGTCCGTGAACTCCTTGGGTGTGCTTGTCATTGGCATGGTGTGCCTCCTCTTTGGTCAGCCCGGCCAGGTAAGGCCGGGCCACATTCCCCCGCCCTTCGGGTGCTGATGCTAAGGCGTCCCGTTACAATACACCGCGGCGGGCCACCTGATCAATGAAGACGGCGATCCTCCGATAGACCGCCTCACGCAACGGGAGCCCCGCGTAATCCTCGGTGATCTCAAGTTCGCTATCAGGAAGCTGCTCATGGAGTAACTGTGCAGCCTCCACCGGTATGTAGTCGTTAGCGGGGTCGTGCATAATCAGCGCGGGTGCGCGGACTTCGGCAAGCTGGGGCCGGACGTCCACGCCGTATACCCCACCTATGAGCTTATTCCACGCGTGCTCCGGCACACGGTGCATGATCTCAAGGATGGCAGCCTGGCTGCCGGCGCCGGAATTGTAACGCGTGCTCAATGCCGCCACTGTCGCGCGATCGCGGTCAGTTGAGTCCGTTGTCGCATACGACTGAATGACCGCCGGATTTACCCCAAATTGGAATCCGTCTCCGTTGATCAGCTTCGGCGTCGTGCCGAGCAGGAGCAGGCCGGCGACACGATCGGGATGCCCGGCCGCGAACTGAATAGCGAGCGGACCGCCATCGACTGCTCCCCAGAGAATCACGCGCTGTGTGCCTACCGCATCCAGAACGGCCTCAAGATCCTTGACAGCGGTGAAGAGGCTGTAGCCGCGATCCGGCGCGGCGGAGGATCCGACGCCGCGTCGATCGTAGAGGATCAGGCGGCAATCCTGAGCAACCCGGTCCCAGTGCTCCGCGATGACGCGGTGACGCGGACGGCCCGCCGGACAGTTACTGATGCCGAGTGCGACAACGTACGGGCCCGTTGCGCCCAACACCTCATAGGCGAGCTTCACGCCCTCGTTGTCGGCGTACTGCAGCGTCTGTCCATGTAGCCGCACCCGGCGCGTGCTCGTCAGCTCTTCATAGATCGTGTCGAACGTCAGAGAGTGGGTGAACTCGTAGAGGCCAGTCGCTTCAGCCATCTCACGAATGATACCTGCGCCGCCTGCCTCCTCGACCAGATCGAGAAGACGGTCGACGGTTAAGTCACTGGCCCGTTCCAAGGCATCCAGCCCGAACTCTCTGCCTGTGACCGCAGCGATGTTGAGCAGGCTGTTGCAGTCATCACTGAGCTGAGACAGACGGCGGCCGATCAGTTCACTTACTCCTTTCGGAACGGCGAGGACGCCCTGGAGATCGGCTGTGACGCGTCCATCCCGCTCATGGAGAGCGCCCGTCTCAGAGAGGTAGTTGTAGACCTCCTCGACGAACAATGGATTGCCTTCCGTATGCTCGTGGATCGCCCTGCATAGCTCGGCATCACAGTCCCGGCCCGCCAGCGCGGCGATCAGGCGAGCGACTTCATCCTCATTCAGGCCACCCAACGCCACGCTCGCGACCGATGTCTCCTGACGCAGGTCCGCGAGTAACCCGGTGAGTGGGTGCGTCCTACCAACGTCGTCCTCAGGGTAGGTTCCTACGACGAGGAGAGGCGACTCCTGGAGCGAGTAGAGCGCGTGTCTAAGGAGACTACGCGTCTCCTCATCCGCCTGGTGCAGGTCGTCGACGACGAGGACGATCGGCTGATACTGCGAGTGCGTGTGCAGCAGCGACGTGACCGCCGCCGAAAGGGTCGCCAGATCGATGTCGCCCGACGTGCCCCCGAGCTCGGGCGCTAGCGCTGCTGCAAGGTCACGATGCTCGGGGGCAGGATGTGCTCCGACATGGGGACGGACAGCAGCGGCCGTAGCGCATCGGCAAAGAGCTGAACGCGCAGCGGCGTTCCGCCCACGCATCGTCCGTAGAGAACGAGCGCGCCATCGTTGTGGGTATGGTAGGCGAAGGCCGCGGCCAGGCTGCTCTTTCCAATTCCCGGCTCGCCCGTGATTAGTACGAACTGGCACGCATCTTGTCTGGCGCGGTCCCAGTGCGACTGGAGCTTCACGAGTTGCGCTTCTCGACCGACGAACGTCTTTGGCTGATGCGTCAGGAGCGAAGCCGGGAATGGCAGCTCAAGTGTCGGAGCAGGAGCGGCTCCGGTTGCCGCGGCGTGTTCTAGCTCGGCCAACACGGCTTCGGCGGAAGCTGGTCGTCGGTCCTTGTTCTTCGCCAGAAGGTTCAGGATCAGCCGCTCAAGGCTAGGTGGGACAGATGGATTGTGCTCGACCGGTGACTCAGGTTCGGCGTTGATGTGCTGATAGATGACGGCGTTGGGGTCGTCGCCCACGAACGGAGGACGGCCCGTTACCAGCTCATACAGCAGTGCCCCGAAGGCATAGAGGTCGCTTCTGGCGTCGATATCGCCTCCGGAGGCTTGTTCCGGCGCCATGTACGCGGCCGTTCCGGTCACGCCGCCAGGCATGGTCAACCGCGTGCGGCCGATGGAGAGAGCGATGCCGAAGTCACCGAGCTTGGCGCTCCGTTCCTCCGTCAGCCAGACGTTCTCTGGTTTGATGTCTCGGTGGACGATGTTGCGGCCATGTGCGAACGAGAGGGCGCGGCAGATGTCGATCGCGATCGTCAGCGCCCGCTCCAGAGACAACGGGCCAGCAGCCGAGGCCAGTTCGTCTCGCAGCTCGCCGCCGGGAACGTATTCACAGACGATGAACGGCGCGCCGTCCTCCTCCCCGTAGTCGTAGACCGTGACGATGTTCGGCTGCGTGCCGAACTGGGCCATCGTCTGGGCCTCTCGTTTGATCCGATCGACGTCGCTGGGATCGAGCAGAGCGGGGTTGAGCATCGAGAGCGCGCACTGGCGGCCGAGCACGGTATCGTCGACGAGGTAGACGCTCTTCTGGGCGCCTTGCCCCAGGAGCTTTACGACCACGTAGCGGCCTGAAGCAAAGGTCTTCGCCTCAGGCGGCGAAACGATACGTGTCTTTTGGGTGGCATCTTCGCTTGGAGCCGGTGTGCTTGCCTGAGCTACTTCGCGATGACCATCGCCCAGGAATCCGTCGATGGCTGCCAGCACGGACTCCGTATCGCCTAAGAACGGGGCTCCCGAATTTCCTTCCAAGAGGGCGAGTTGGGCATTCGGAATCTGTGTTGCGAGTCCCCTGGCGACATCTACCTCGATCATAGGGAACTCCCGGCGGTGGAGTACGAGTGTGGGAGTCCTCAATCGCGGCAACTGAGCTGTGAGATCCATTCTGTCAACAGCAGCGGTACTTGGGCGCAGCGCCTCAGGTGAAACGCTTTCCCGCATGAGCGCGGCGTAGCGGTGGGCGGGCTCGCCTTCTGCCCACCCCAACATGAGGTTCGCCGCCGTTTCGGTGTAGATTTCCCAGTCCTTATCTCTAAGTGCAACGAGCGCCTGGACCTTCGATGACCGGAGGTAGTCAGATGCCTTGGCCCAGGTACACCATAGGAGAAGGCGCGAAACTTTTTCTGGGTGGCGGGCCGCGTATGCGATGGCAATCGGTCCCATCGACAGTGCTCCGAACAAGGCGAAGGTTTCGAAGCCCAGCTTATCAATCAGCGCCTCCAGGTCTCGCACCTGGGTGCGAATTGACAGATCTAATGAGTTCCTCTCGGAGAGTCCGTATCCCCTGGGGTCATACCGGACGAGCGTTCGCGTTTGCGCCAGTGCCTCGTACCAGTGGCGAATCTCGGGCACGTGCAACTCCAGTTCGATGTGGCTGAACGGAAGCGGCACGTGAATCAACGGCTCACCTTCGCCCATCGTCCAGTAAGCGATGCTCACCCCGTCCTCGGTCTTTGCGTACTGGATGCGTGGTTCCATCAGTCCTGCTCCCACGCCACGCCGAAGACCTGCTGCGTTCCCAGGTCTTTCAACTCCACCTCGCGCTCTTCACCGAAGTCGATGTCGCCGCTCGCATCCGTCAGCTCCTTGAGCAACGCCGACACGAGGATCTCGCCACCGTTCGCCTCGTTTGCGATACGTGCTGCCTGCGTCACCTGTGTGCCGTAGAAGTCGTTGTTCTCCTTCACCGGCTCGCCGGTGTGGAGGCCGATGCGCACGAGCACCGGCTCGTCGGCGGCATCGTTGCGCGTAGCGAAGGCGCGCTGGATGGCGATAGCGCACTGGACGGCCTTGCGGGCGCTGTCGAACGCGACCATGAAGCCATCGCCTTCGGTCTTCACCTCGTAGCCCTCGTGCGACTGGATCTGCTCGCGTATGAGGGCGTTGTGCTCGCGGAGCAGCTCCATCCAGCGCTGATCGCCAAGGCGCTCGTTGATTGCTGTGTGGCCCTCGATGTCGCTGAAGAGGATCGTGACCGTGCCGTCGGGGGCGGCGTGAGAGCGAAGGTCAGGCTGCTCGCTCCGCACCGTCGCGGCCACGGCGTCGATCGAGGTCTTGATATCGCCGCTAGTGATGCCCTGGAGCTTCAGCTTCGTCGCGATGATTCGTTCGATGAGCGGCTTCATCCCCAGCTTCTGAGCCAGATCCAGCGCCTGGTTGTTCAGAGCCAACGCTTGCTCATAGTCGGACGGCGCGGCGCGCTTCAGGCGGATGCGAGCGCTGTCGTAGAGCACCTCCGCGCGAATCGGGTCGTAGCCGTCCTTCAGGAAGTCCAGCGCCGAGTCGCAGGCTGCCACCGCCTCATCAGCGCGGCCCAACGTGTCCAGGAGGAGGCCGCGGATGTGATCGGTGTGAATCAGACTATCTCCAACGCCCGTAACTCTATCATCCGTATTCAGCAGCGCTGCCTCGGCCGCGGTCTGGTCGTTCGCGAGCACCGCCTGTATCGCCAGGCCAAGTCTTACGTGGGCCTTGAACCGCGAAACGCCGGCGACTGGCGACTCTAAGACCGCGCGAGCGGCGTGGTCTACGACATCGTTGTCCAGCGGCCGGCCCGTGATCAGCGCTATCCGTGGCAGGAACATCGCGGGGAACGCAAACGCGAGGCTCGGCCCTGGGGGCGTGGCGCTCATTGTCTCTAGCATCCGATCGACGTAGTCGGCGGCGGCCGAGCTATCGCCTTCAACAGAGGCGACCAGCGCAGCGTTGCAAAGCAGCCGGCTGTCCCGTGGCGCGATTTCGAGGCCGCGAGTCAGGTAAGTCAGGGCAGACTCCCAGTCGCCGCGCAGGATTGCTGTTGCCGCCTGCACATGCGTTGCGTCAGCGATCGCGGGCAGCTCCCGAAGACGCTCCGCAAGCTCACGGCAAGCATCCGCATGACGCCGGGCGGCTTCCAGATCGCCGGCCCAACGTAGGGATACGGCCGCGATGAAGTGGGCCTGGTACTCACCCCGCGGTAGGTCTAGTTCTCGTGCCAGAGCAACGGCCCGCTCCCCCATCTCGGCGGTTGCATCTATATGCATGTGAAAAAAGGAACCCTGGAGGCCGAACAGAAGGCCGTCGAACTCCAACCTCTTCAGCCCCAGCCGCTGCGCCACCTCATCGGCGCGGGCGAAGGCCTCTTGCGCCCGCTGCTCATCACCGAGCATGCCTGCTGAAAAGCCCAGAGCGACGCTGAGTCTGCCAAAGTCTTCCGAGTTTTCTTTCACGAGCTCCAACGCGCGCTCTATAAGCTGGGTCTGGCTGGGGCGAAGGAAGCCTCCGTTGGTACCCGCGAAGTAAGCCACATCGACAGCCTTGGCGACGTCGCCTGCGTTGGCGTAATAGTCGAACGCCTGCCGGGCGCTGCGCCAGGCGTCGCTCGTCTGCAGCGTCGCGGACGCGGCCATGGAGAGCCTGTAGAGCAGGTCGGCCATCTCGTCGTCGATCTCGTCCCCTTCGCGAACCGAGAGCGCCGCGCGGTAGTGCCGCGCCGCCACATCCCAGGCGGCCTGCTCCTCGGATTGGGCGGCCGCTAGTTTGCTGTAGCGCACCGCCTTTTCCGTGTGACGCGGCGTCAGCATCGCCGCTTCGACGAAGTGCCCCGCCAGCGCGGAGGCACGCTCGTCCGCGCGGTCGCCGTAGCGCTTCTCCAACGCCTCGCCGATGCGG
>JADFKB010000011.1 GCA_022565155.1 Chloroflexota bacterium
TGTACTCCTTCTCAGCAGCTTGTCAACCGCGCCTACCGTCTACACCGCCCTGCCGCTATCATGCGGCTATGAAAATCACCGAAGTTCGCACCCGCACGTTCAACCTGCCACACGAAGACCACGCCTTCGCGCCGACGTGGCAGCCGGCCGCCAGCACCAGTCATCGGCTGACCGTGGTGGAGGTGCATACGGACGAAGGGATCACCGGCATCGGCTCCGGCGGCGTGCTGACGCGGCTGAACACCGCCGCCGGGCTCTTCGTCGGCCAGGACCCGCTGAACATCGAGCGGCACGTGGAGGTGCTGAGCACCATCGCCTACTTCATGGGCCGGCCGTGGGCGGTGGAGATCGCGCTGTGGGACATCGCCGGCAAGGCGGCCGGCCTGCCGCTCTACAAGCTGCTGGGCGGCCATCGCGACCGGCTGCCCGCCTACGCGTCGACCGGCGAGCTGCGGCCCAAAGACCAGCGCGTCGAGGACGTGCTGAAGCTGCGCGACGAGGGCTTTACCGCTGTGAAGCTGCGCTTCCACAGTCCGAACGCCAAGGACGACCTGCCGACCCTGGAGGCGGTGCGCAAGGCCGTCGGCGACTCGATGACGATCATGGTCGACGCGAATCAAGGCTGGCGTTACCCCGGCGATCTGACGCCACGCTGGGACCTGAGCACGGCGATCGAGATCGCGACCGCGATGGAAGAGTTCGATGTCTACTGGCTGGAGGAGCCGCTCTGGTCGTACGACTACGACGGCCTGGCCGAGCTGCGACGCCGGACGACGACGCGCATCGCGGGCGGCGAGCTGAACCTGGCGCTGCACGAGTTCCGCGAGTACCTCCGCCACGGCTGCCTGGACGTCTACCAGCCCGACGCCACGTTCGCGGGCGGCATCACGACCGCGCGAAAAGTCGCCGGCATGGCGCAGGCGAGCGGGCATCTGTTTGCGCCGCACACCTGGTCGAACGGCATCGGTCTGATGGCCAACCTCCATCTGGCCGCCGCCGTGCCGAACGCGCCGTTCATCGAGTTCCCGTACGACCCGCCCAACTGGACGCCCGAATTTCGCGATTTCATGCTCACTGAACCGATCCGCATCGACTCGGACGGCAACGTCGTCCTGCCCGACAAGCCCGGCCTCGGCATCGAGCTGGACGAAGAGCGCTGCCAGCAGTACGAGGTGAAGTAGTAACCCAATGGCTGACGAGTTCCCGAAGTTCACCGCCGCCGCCGTCCAGGCCGCGCCCGAGTTCCTCGATCGCGAGGCGACGGTCGATAAGGCCTGCCACCTGACGGCGGAGGCGGCGAAGAACGGCGCGCAACTGATCGTCTTTCCTGAGACGTGGATACCGGCCTACCCGTTCTGGGACATGAGCCGGCCGGACGCCTGGCTGGAGCTCTACCAGAACGCCGTCGAGGTGCCCTCGCCAACGACAGAGCGCCTGGCGGACGCTGCCCGTAAAGCGAAGGCGTACGTCGTCATCGGCATCAACGAACGAGACGCGCAGACGCAGGGCAGCCTCTACAACTCGCTGCTCTACATCGGGCCGGACGGGACGCTGCTGGGCGTCCATCGCAAGCTGATGCCCTCCGTGAGCGAGCGTATGATCTGGGGCATGGGCGACGGCTCCGGCCTGCACATCTTCGATACGCCGCTAGGGCGGCTGGGCGGCCTGATCTGCTGGGAGCATGAGATGACGCTGGTGAAGTACGCCATGTACGCTCGCGGTGAGCAGGTGCACGCCAGCGTCTGGCCCGCCTGGACGTTTCAGCGCGACCACATCCAGTTCGGCATGCGCCAGTACGCCTACGAAGGCAAGGGGTTCGCCGTCGTATCGTGCGGCGTGCTCGAAGGCGGCGCGGTGCCGGAGCGCTGGCGCGGCGGCAACTCTGGCGAAGGGTGGATCGCCGACGGCGGCAGCGCGATTATCGCGCCGGACGGCAGCTACGTCGCCGGGCCGGTCTACGGCGAGGAGACGATCGTCTACGGCGAGATCGATTTGCGGCGTGTCGCAGCGGCCAAGCGCGAGATCGACGTCGCGGGCCACTACAGCCGGCCGGACGTGGTGCGCCTGCTGTTCGATGAGACGCCGCATAGCCCGCTGGTGGCAGCGGATGGGCCGGGCCATGCTCAACAGCTTTACGAAAACGGACAGGCGGTCGTGAAGAGGCCCGCCAAAAGGACAAGGAGCAAGAAGACGTGATCCGACTACTAGGTCCGCTTATCCTCGTCATCGCGGTTGGGCTTGCCGCCTGTAGCGACGGCGATAACGGCGACAATAACCCGCCTGATGACATAGGAGGTCCCACTATGACCGTCGAAGACGGCATCCCCGAGGTGGAGGGAGAAGTAACGACCACCGCATCCGGTCTCCAGATCATCGACGTTCAAGTGGGCGATGGTGACGCCGCGCAGCCAGAGGATCGGGTCTCCGTCCACTACACCGGCTACCTGGAGGACGGCACCGTCTTCGATAGCTCCGTCGAGCGTGGGCAGCCCATCGAGTTCCCGCTTACCGGTGTTATCCAAGGCTGGCAGGAGGGGATCCCGGGGATGCAAGTCGGCGGCCAGCGCCGGCTGATCATCCCTCCAGAGCTGGCCTACGGCGAGAATCCGCCTGGTGGCAGCGGCATCCCGCCGAACGCAACGCTGATCTTCGACGTGGAGCTGCTGGCGCTGGTCAGGTAGACGAACGCCGGCTTGCGCCCCGGAATAGGAGACGCCTTCATGGTTCGAGCTGTGCTCGTCGCCTTCCTAGCCGTAACTATAGTACTCGTCGCGTGCGCCGATGAGGACAGCGAGGAGGTGCTCGACGCCAGCGATCGGACATGCAACGAGGCTGAGCCGTCGCCGCCTGAAGTCGAAGGAGAGACGTTCACGACCGCGGGTGGCGTCGAGGTGATCATCATAGCCTCTGGCGAAGAGGACCCGGCCCAGCCCGGGGACGCGGTCGCCATCCACTACGCCGGCTGGCTCACCGCTGACGGCACGCTGTTCGATAGCTCGCTCATCCGTTGCGAGACGTTCACGTTCGTGATCGACCGCGGCGACGTGATTCGCGGCTGGGATGAAGGCATCGTCGGCATGTCCCCGGGAGACATCCGCAGGCTCATCATCCCGGCGGACCTCGCCTACGGCGACCAGGCCCGCGACAACATCCCGCCGAACTCCAGCCTAACGTTCGACGTCGAACTGTTAGCGTTCGGCCGGGCGATAGAAAAAACACCGACTCCGTAGGTCTCGCGAAGAAGTCAGCCTAACGTTCTACAGCAACGTGATCGTTCTGAGAGAGTCCGGCGGCGGCCAAACCCTCACGCATCTGCTCCTCGACAAGGAAGCCGAGCTGGAAGCTCTGTAGCACGCCCTCCCTATCGATGAAGAAGTTATCCGGAAGACCGCGCAAGCGATACTGGGCCGACACTTCCCGGCTGGAGTCGAGCAGGATCGGCAGATCGAGACCCAGCTCTTCCCAGAAGTCGCGGGCCACCGCCGCTGACTGCTCCTGGTTCACGGCCAGCACGACGAGATCGTCGTCGCTGAACTCCGCCGCCAGGCGCGCGATGTCCGGCAGCTCCCGCCGGCAGGGGCCGCACCAGGTGGCCCAGAAATTGATCCAGACTACTTTGCCTCGAAAGTCGCTGAGCTGCACGACCTGGCCGTCAACGTTGCGCAGCTCGAACTGCGGTGCCAGCTCGCCCACGCTGGGCGAGCGATCGTCCAGCGGGCCCAGTTCGCCGCCGCCGATACGATCGAGCGCCAGCAGGCCACCCAGAATCGCCGCCAGCACCAAGACTCCGAAGGCGTTGCGGACATATCCGCGGCGCAAAAGGTCGGTCCAGTTTCGCTTATCGGGTGTGGTGGTAGTAGTCGTCATCGGATCGTTCCCTGCGCTTCTATCGTACCATGTGCCCAAATCTGCGGCGGAGGTGATCTTCATCACCCACACGGAGAGTTCTTCCTGCGATGCTAGGGGCGATGAATGGGGAGCGCACAACCGTGCTGCAGGTATTCGTTGAGCCGACGTGTGAAGCGTGCCGGCGAGCGATCCAGCTTGCCGAAGGCGCTGACGCTGCCTATCCGCAACTGGTCGTGGACATCATCGACATCCGCAGCCGCGAGAACGAGCGAGATGATGTGTTTGCGGTTCCGACGTTCGTCCTGGACGATCGCGTGCTTTCGCTCGGCAATCCACAGGAGAGCACCCTGCGCCGCGAGATCGAACTGCTGCTAGGGGGCCCGAGTTCGTTACACTGACCTCATGAGCATACGCCAAAGGATATTCCGAGGCTCTCCATCCCAGGCCGTCGCCCAACCAAAGTTAAGCGGCAAGGCGGCCTACCTCTCCGACACGGACATTTTTCGCGATCTGAGCGCACAGGAGCTGGAGGAGCTGGACCGTATGACCGCGATGAGCACCTGTCGGAAGGGCAAGGTGTTCTACACGCCTGGGGAGACCGGCGAGGTGCTCTTCATCCTGAAGCGCGGCCGCGTCAACCTCTATCGGATCAACGCCGACGGGAAGAAGCTGGTGACGGCGAGCGTTGAGGCGGGCACCGTCTTCGGGGAGATGACGCTCGTCGGCCAAGGGATGCACGATACCTTTGCCGAGGCGGCGGAGGAGTGCACGCTCTGCGTGATGAGCCGTTCCGACGTGGAACACCTGCTGCTGAGCAAGCCGCGCGTGGCGCTGCGCTTCATGGAGTTGATGGCGGGGCGCCTGCGTGAAATGGAAACGCGCATGGAAACCGTAGCATTCAAGAGCGTGCCGACGCGCATCGCGACGTTTCTCCTCCAACTCGCCGATAAAGAAAGCCAGCAGATCGCCGGTGTGTCGCACCAAGACCTGGCCGACATGGTCGGTACCTATCGAGAAACCGCCACGCGCATCCTGAACGAGTTTCGCGCTGAGGGCTACATCAAGCTCGGCCGCCTCAACATCACCATCCTCAAGCCCGAGTCGCTGCGGGATATCGCCGGCGAGTAGCGGCCATTGCCCGGCTGCTATTGACAAGCTTCCCTTTAGCTGTCAGGATAGGAAAACACCTAGCTGAAGGGGGAGCGCCGTGGCGAGGTCTGGTTCAACTACGCCGACACGCAATCGAGAAGCGACGAGGACCGCAATTCTCGACGCTACAGGCGAGCTGATCGCCGAAAAGGGGCTTGACGGCTTCACCATCAGCGACATTGCGCGCCGTGGCTCGGTCAATCGCTCCCTCATCTATCACTATTTTAAGGAGCGCGAGAACCTGATCGTCGAAACGATCGGCCACATCATGGGCCGCTACGAAGACGTGGAGCCGGGTGGCGGTGGCGACGCGATTGAACGCAATCTCCGGATGCATATCGACCATCCAGAGATCGCCCGCGCCATCTACCACATGCTGCTAGATGAAAACCGGCTACCCGCCCTCTGGCCGCGCTTACAGAGCACGATTCAGGCGTTGGATACGATGCGGCGGCAAGGGGATAGCTCCTTCGACCCGACGTTCATTGCGATCCTGCTCTCTCTGCCGCAGCTTTCCTGGGCGTTCTCCCGCCGCGAGTTCGCGCGGCTGCTGGGAATGACGGTGGACGAGGCGGACAAACGCTTCATCGCCTCCATGCGTTTGGTGACGGAGCTCGCGCTCGCATCGATGGCCGGTCCTGCCGATGAACCAGCTTCCGCCCAACCCTCTTCGCCGTAGCAGGCCTCTTGCATTGTGTAGCCGGACGGCCTAACGGCCGGTTTCCCGGCCGGAGTGCAACTAGCCGGACGGCCTGCTTATAGATACGCGCTGGACGGGCGGCGCTCGCGTCGCCTACGATAGGAGCCGAGGAGGGTATCGATGCGTGAGAACACGGCGAAGCGGGCGTGGCGGGAAGGGCAGGTCACCTACGGCGGCTGGCTCAGCATCCCGAGCGCCTTTTCGGCTGAGGTAATGGCCCACCAGGGCTTCGACTGGCTCTGCGTCGACATGCAGCACGGCGTGATCGACTACCAGGTAGCCGTGACGATGCTGCAGGCGATCTCGACGACCGAAACGATGCCGTTCGCGCGCGTGCCCTGGAACGAACCGGGCATTATCGGCAAGACGCTGGACGCGGGCGCCTATGGTGTGATCATCCCGCTAGTCAACACACGCGCGGAGGCGGAGGCCGCCGTCGCCGCCTGCCGCTACGCGCCAGAGGGGCGGCGCAGCTACGGCCCGACTCGCGCCGTCTACTATGCAGGCGAGGGCTACGCCAGCGAGGCTAACGAGCAGATCGCCTGCATTCCGATGATCGAAACGGCGACGGCCGTCGCGAACCTGGACGAGATCCTCTCCGTGCCCGGGATCGATGCCGTGTACGTCGGCCCAGCCGACCTGAGCCTGACGCTGGGCCTGCCGCCGGCTATGGATCACGATGACCAGACGTTTCAAGATGCGCGGCTCAGCATCGTTAACGCCTGCCGAAAGCACGGGATCGCGCCGGGCATTCACGCCAATGCCGCGCTGGCACCGAAGCACGTCGAGGCGGGCTTCCAGCTCATCACCGTCTCTTCCGATCTCTCGGCTATGGCCGGCGCGGCGGCGGCCGACGTACAATCAGTGCGGGCAGTGCGGGACGGCGACGATTCAGGGCAGAGCAAGCCAGCCTACGGCTAGCGTGGCATCGCTAACGCTTCTGGCCCACCGCTTCTAGATTGACCGGGCACGGCGGCCGTTCGCCGCGCAGGACGGCCAGCAGGTTGTCGATTGCGAGGTCGAGCATCGCACTCCGCGTTTCGACCGTGCCGGAACCGATATGCGGCAGGAGGATGACGTTCGGCAGGTTTAAGATCGGCTCGTCCGCAGCAAGCGGTTCCCGTTCGAAGACATCGAGCGCCGCGCCGGCGATGCGCCCTTCCTTCACTGCAGCCACCAGCGCGGCCTGATCGACGACGCCACCGCGGGCGGTGTTGATCAGGTAGGCGCTCGGCTTCATCATCGCCAGCTCGCGCGCGCCGATGAGATGCTCGGTCTCCGGCGTCAGGTTGACGTGCAGGCTGACAACGTCCGATTCGCTCAGTAGCGCGTCCAGATCACGATATGCACAGAAACCGGCGTCCGCCGGCGGTTCCTGGCGCTGGTCGTGGAAGACGACGGCCATGCCGAACGCCTGGGCGCGCCGGGCGACAGCCTGCCCGATCCGGCCGAGGCCGACGATGCCGAGCGTCTTGCCGGCTACGTCCGTCCCCAGAGTCATCGTCTCACCGGGAAGCCAGCGTCCTTCTCGCACGAAACGTTCCGATTCAGGCAGCCGCCGCGCCAGCGAGAGGATCAGCCCCAGCGTCAGGTCGGCGACGGCGTCCGAGAGCACGCCCGGCGTGTTGCAGACGACGATGCCGCGCTGCGTGGCGGCGGCGATGTCGACGTTATCGAATCCAACGCCGAAGTTGGAGACGACGCGCAGCCGAGGCGACGACGCCAGCGCCTCGGCGTCGATCTGCAGCTGCGCGCTGCCGAGCACACCCTCAGCCTCGGCTAGCGCGGCGAGCAGCTCGTCTCGGGACGGCGTGCCGTCGCCCCGGAACCGCTCGACCGCGCACTGCGCTTCGATACGGGCGAGCGCGCCGTCGGGGATTGGCAGCGCGATGTAGACGCGGGGGCGGCCGGCGGACATCGTCAAGACCGCCGCGCCGCGCGGCAGCTTTGCCTTACTGCGGCTTCACGCAGCGATCGGCACCTTCTCATGACGGAGGTATGCTACACGATCCGTTGCGCCGACAGCGAAGCTACGGCGAACGGGCGGTTGCCGGCTCGCTCTCCCACCATGTCCGCACCGATCTCTGCCACTCCGTCCAGCGCTCGCGGCCGAGCAGGATCGCGGTGCCCGCGGCCATCACCAGCGAACCGGCGATCGCCAGGATCGCCCAGGGCGGCAAGGTCTGCGCCCCGTTCAGCAGGTACTGGAACGCGTCCAGCACGATAAAGCCGACCGACGTCGACAGCAGCCAGACCCAACGTTGGACCAGCGCCAGGCTAAGCAGGACTAGCCCCTCGCCAAGCAGGATCAGCGCGTACGGCCAGCCGCCTTCCTGCCACGACTGCCCAAGGCTCGGGCCCATCAGTATCACCGCGCCCAGCACTTGCACTCCTGGCAGTATCGCGCGGACATCCCGGCTCAGACCGCGAGCGCGCGTCGCCAGCATCGAGGCGAGCAGCACGTAGACGCCCAGCGGCGCGGAGTAGGCCTGCACGTTCTCGGGCCGGAAGTGGCCGACTTCCAACATCAGCGCCACCATCAGCAGCGCGGTACCGCCAGCCGCGATCTCCACGCGCCGAACGATCCAGCCCTGCGCGATCGCCATCAGTCCGAGCAGCAAGACGGAACCGGCTGCCGTCTGGTAGAGCGCCGTCTCCTCGAACGAGTCGGCGGCAATGAAACCGGCATCGTCAGCGAGGATGCTCAACCGCACCCAGCCAGTAATCGGCGCCGCCAGCACGTAGCCGATGCCGAGTATCAGGGTCACCCGCGACCACGATTCGGAGCGGCCGCGCAGGCCAATATAGACGGCGAAGAGCGCGTAGCCAACGGCCGACAACGCGAGCGGCAGGTAGAGATCGATCGGCTCGTAGTGGCGCCAGGCCGCCAGCAGCGCGAAGAAGCCGAAGACGGCTGGTATCGAGAGGGCGAGCGGCTCTCGCTCCCAGAGCGCCAGCGCCAGCGCGACCGCGGCGTACACTGCGAGTAGCAGGGCGACCTGGCCTTCAGAACCCACCGCCGCGAGGACAACGAAGAGGCTCATCCCTAGCGCGATCAGGTAGCCGTGCAGGCGCAGCTCCGGCCACCACCAGCGAGCCGTCGCCACGACCGCGGCGATGCCAAGCGAGAGGCCGAAGAAAGCCAGCGATAGATCTGATGCCCCTGCCGTCTCGGCTGCCGGCAGGCTGGCGAGCAGATGGTAGAAGCCGACACCGATCGTGATGCCGGCAGCGTAGATCAAGCCCACAGACGCCGGGATGGTGATCGGCTCCCGTTCGGCCCCGTTCTCTGCGTTTGGCGCGAGGCCAGAGATGGGAACCCGCAACGTCATGACGCGTGCTGCTCCCAGGTAGAGTGCGGCGGCGGCGAAGTGGACACCGGCGCCGTGGCGGGGGAAGTCGGCGTAGAGCCACTCGAACGCCAGCCAGGAGACGGTAATCGCAGCCAGAGCCAGCGGCGCCAAGAATCGCTGGCCGAACCAGCGCGGGCCGAAGCGCTCGCTGCCAGCGGCGTAGATCCAGGCGACGATCGCCACCGCCGGGCCGTACCACTGTTCGCCGACGTCCAGCGCGAAGACCAACGCCACGGCAGCGCCGCCTGCGACGGCGAGCGATGCCACGGCGAGATACGGCTCCGTTTGCGGATAGGCCCTGCGCGTCCAGATTGCCTGGGCGGCGTAGAACAGCACGGCGATGCCAGCGGTTGGCGGCAGATACCAGCGTGTCGTGTAGGAGAACGCCGTGTCGTCCGCGCCAGGGTCGCCCGCAACAGTGATCAACAGAGCAGCAACCATCGCGGGCGGCACGACGGCGTTGGCGGCCAGGCCGCCGTTCAGTCCGAACGTATCGCGTACTCGGCCGGCAGGCAGCATCGAGGGCGCTGCCAGCGCCAATGCAAGAGCGATGAAGCTGCCCGGATAGACCTCCTCCGGCGCGCCGCCAACAACCAGCGCGAGGCCCAGGCTGCTCAACAGCGTCAGCGCCAGCGCCGCTGAGTAGAACTCTCTCGGCACCGGGACCCAGCGTCCCATGCCCTGCCAGGAGACGGCAGCGTAGAACACGGCAGCGGCCAGCGACGCGGCGAGCGCGCCGGAGACGCCCTCGCTCTCGATCAACACCAGCGACGCGATGAACGCCAGCGGAACTACCAGGTGCGCCGCCCAAGAGCCGGCGCGGCCGAAGACATCATCGATCCGCCCCAGTCGCAGCAGCGCGGGCGCGGCGAACACAAACCCGAGTCCGATGAAGCTGCCCGGATAGACCTCCGCCGGCGCATCGCCAACAGCGAGTGCGAGACCCAGGCTGCTCAGCAGCGCCAGCGCCAGCGCCGCAGGGTAGAGCTCTCTCGGCACTGGGTCCCAGCGTCCCATGCCTTGCCAGGAAACGACGGCGTAGAACACGGCGGCGGCCAGGGACGCGGCGAGCGCGCCGGAGACGCCCTCGCTCTCGATCATCGCCAGCGACGCGACGAACGCCAGCGGAGCCACCAACTGCGCCGCCCAAGAGCCGACAAGGCCGAAGACATCGTCGATCCGCCCCAGTCGCAGCAGCGCGGGCGCGGCAAAGACAAACGCCAGCCCGATGAAGCTGGCAGGGTACGCTGCATCTGACGCATCGCCGAGCGCGAGCGCCAGTCCGAAGCTGGCCAGCATCGCCAGGGCGAGTGGGATGGGATAGAAGTTCCTCGGTACCAGATCCCAGCGTCCCATGCCCTGCCAGGAGACGACGGCGTAGAACACGGCGGCGGCCAATGCCGCGGCGAGCGCGCCGGAGACGCCCTCGCTCTCGATCATCACCAGCGACGCGATGAACGCCAGCGGAACGACCAGGTGCGCCGCCCAGGCGCCGATAAGGCCAAAGACATCGTCGATCCGCCCCAGCCGCAGCAGCGCGGGCGCGGCAAAGACGAACGCGAGTCCGATAAAGCTGGCAGGATACACCTCTGCCGGCGTTTCGATCAGCGTCAGTAGCGCCCCGAGGCTACTGGCCAAAGCAACGGCCATCGGCACCGGATACCAGCGACCGATGCGCAGCAGGGAGACGGCCGCGTAGAACAGCGCGCTGGCGAGGGAGCCGGCGAGCCAGAGGCTGGTGCCATCGATGTCCTCATCGGCGAGGAAGAAGGCGTAGCCGGCGACGAAGTTCACCGGTACCATGAGCGCGCCAACGGCGAAGAAGACGATCCCAGCTTGCCGCACGCGCGGAATCCGCAGGCAGAAGGTTCCTACGGCCAGGAAGAGCAGCGTACCCAGCGCGACCAGCGCCATCCGCAGGCGATCGCTGATCGAGTCGGCGGAGGCGCTGACGAAGGTCAGCGCCGCGATCACAATTAGGAATGCGCCCAGGTAGAGGAGTAGGTTCGCCTGCTGCTCGGCGAGCCAGCCGGGGCCGGATGGTTGCGCTTCCGGAGCCGGCCGAGCTGGAACGGGCGAAGGCTCTTCCGGGCCAGCAGGCTGACGGTCGGGTCTGGCTTCAGGTTCAGCTTCCGGCTGCGGGGCTTCGACCTGCGGAACCGGCCTCGCGCCGAGCTGGCGCAAGACCTCTCGATAGCGCTCCCGCAGCCGGAGGAAGAGCTCATCACCGATTGCGCCGTCGGTGTGAAGCGCGTGCAGTTCGTTTAGGAGAAAGGCGACTCCCCGCCGGTCATGGCCCCGCTGCTCGTGCAGCGCCGCGCCGCAGTCGTGGCAGAACTGAGCCGCGGCTTCGCTCTCGGCTCCACAGTTCAGGCAGAACCAGAACGCGTCCGGCTGCTGCGCCATCAAGTCGCCTCCGACGGCAAGCGTAGCACGCCACGGCCGCGTACTCTAGCAGATCGCCTGGCGCGACGTTGCCAGGCTAGGATACGATACCAACGCTATGACCGCCCCCACTGAAAACGAACGCCGGGTACCGCCCTACGTCGCGCTGGTGCGCATCGGAGCTGTCATCGGCATGTCGGTGATGCTGGCGTTCGGGATCTTCTTCTTTGTCGGCTCCAGTGACCGCTTGTGGATAATAGCCGGGTTCGTCTGTATCGCGCTGGCGCTGCCGTTTTTCGTCGTGATGCGGCTGGTGGAGAGCATCGCCGAGCCGGCGGAGCCGCCGAAAGAGCCACCCTCGGGCTAGCGCCGCAGGCGACTAGCCGCGGAGATAGGAAAGCGGCCCGTCGGGGCCGCTTCATTACGTCTGCCGGGAACGGTTACTGTACGCGAATATCGATGCCCTGGATCTCCGTGTTCGCCACCAGCAGTTCCGCTACGTCCAGGCCGGAGATGACCGTGCCGAACGGCGCGAAGCCGTCGAACTGGCTGGAGTCGTTGAGGGCGATGAAGAACTGGCTGCCGTTGGCCATCCCCAGGCTGCCTGCCGTGATCTCACCCGGCGCGGATTCATTTAGATCGTAGCCCGGCCCGCCGTCGCCCAGGCAGAAGGAGTTGGATGTCGCCTTTGTGCAGGCGGGATCGCCGGCGGTGGCGGAGAAGCCGGACGCCACGTGGTGGAACATCAGGCCGTCGTAGAAGCCGTCCTCTGCCAGGAAGACGAAGTTGTTGACCGCCTCCGGCGCATCGTTCGCCAGCAGCTCCACGACGATGTCGCCCAGCTCGGTGCGTATCGTCGCCTCGTAGCTCAGCGCCGGATCGATGGTGAAGGGCGGTGGAACCGCGTACTGGACCACCTCGATTTCGGAGGGCGGCGCGGCCGTCGCGTCAGGGTTATCGTCAGGCAGGACGAAGTTGTTCGCGTGGTTGGTGCTGCGAAACAGGTTGCCGCCGAAGATCGTCGCGGCACCGCCGATGGCGAGAGCCAGCGCCATGCCGATGAAGATGAACCGGATCATGCCGGCGCCGCTGATGAAGCCGAGGACGCCGGTGGGCCTCACGTCCCCAGCGTAAGCGCTGCCGGGCTCGTACTGCTTGCGCCTGCGCTTCGATTGTTGCTTTGGCATATCTCTACCAGACTATAACAAATACGAGGGTTTGCAAAAGGAATGCCGGTCACATTTAGGAACGCGGACTTTCAACGGCTGTTACGCGCGCCTCGACGATAGGTAGCGTGGTACCCCCGACAGGACTCGAACCTGTGCTTCCGGCTTCGGAGGCCGACGCTCTATCCGCTGAGCTACGGGGGCAACTGCTGACATGGTATCGGGCGGCGAACAGCGCTGCAAGCAACCGGCCCGGCGCGCCGGTTGACATCGGCTCCGCGCCCTCAGCATACTGAGACCATTCGCACGAGCAGTATCTGCAAACGAATCGATGAAGGCAGGAGCGGCATGGGGCGTTACGAACCCAACGAGATAGAGGCGAAATGGCGCGAGCGCTGGGCGAGCACGGGCATCTACGAGCCCGACTTGCACGCCGCCCGGAGGCCGTTCTACAACCTGCTCATGTTCCCCTACCCATCCGCGGAGGGCCTCCACATCGGCAACGTCTACGCGTTCACCGGCGCCGACATCTACGGCCGCTTCAAGGCGATGCAGGGACATGACGTCTTCGAGCCGATCGGCTTCGACGCCTTCGGCATGCACAGCGAGAACTTCGCGCTGAAGCAGAACGTCCACCCGACGAAGCTGGTGCCGCGCAACATCAAGAACTTCCGGGAGCAGCTGAAGGCGATGGGCGGCCGCTTCGCCTGGAGCCACGAAGTCGTTACCACGGACCCGGCCTACTACCGCTGGACGCAGTGGATCTTTGTCCAGCTCTTCAAGCACGGTCTGGCCGAGAAGCGGCTGGCGCCCGTCACCTGGTGCCCGTCCTGCAAGACGGTGCTGGCGGACGAGCAGGTGATCAACGGCGAATGCGAACGCTGCAGCACCGAGGTGACGCACCGCGATCTGGAGCAGTGGTTCTTCAAGATCACGCAGTACGCCGACCGGCTGCTCAACAACCTGGACGAGATCGACTGGACGGAGGAGATCAAAACGGCGCAGCGCAACTGGATCGGCCGCACCGAGGGGCTGGAGATGACCTTCCCCATCGAGGAATCCTCAACGTCGGTCACGTTCTTCACCACCCGGCCGGACACGATCTTCGGCGTCACGTTCATGGTGCTGGCGCCCGAACATCCGCTGGTGAAGCAGATCACCAGCGAGGAGCAGCGCCCCGCCATCGAGCAGTACGTGGCGGAGGCGATGAAGAAGACGGCGATCGAACGGCAGTCGATGGAGCGCAGCGGCGTCTTCACCGGCGCGTACGCAACGAACCCGCTCAACCAGCAGCGAGTCCCGATCTGGGTGGGAGACTACGTGCTGAGCACCGTCGGGACGGGCGCGATCATGGCCGTGCCCGCGCACGACACACGCGACTTCGCGTTCGCGCAGCGATTTGAGCTGCCGATCACCGTCGTCGTCGCGCCGCCGGACTGGGACGGCGGGGAGCTGGCGGAGGCGTACACGGAGCCGGGCACGCTGGCCAACTCGGGCGAGTTCGATGGCATGGAGAGCGCCGCGGCATCGCAGGCGATCATCGAGAAGCTGGAGTCAGCCGGTAGCGGCAAGCGCCAGATGCAATATCGTCTGCGCAATTGGCTGATCTCCCGCCAACGCTACTGGGGCACGCCGATCCCGATCATCCACTGCGACGAGTGCGGCCCCGTCGCCGTGCCGGAAGACGACCTGCCCGTCGTGCTGCCGTATGTCGAGGAGTTCCGCCCGACCGGCACGAACCAATCGCCGCTCGCCTCTGTGCCGGAGTTCGTCCAGGCCGCCTGCCCTAGCTGCGGCAAAGACGCCCGCCGCGAGACCGACGTTTGCGACAACTTCCTCGACTCCTCCTGGTACTTCCTTCGCTACCCGTCGACCGGGATCGACGATAAGCCGTTCGACCCGGAGTTAACGAAGCGGTGGCTGCCTGTCCACAACTACATCGGCGGCAAGGAGCACGCCGTCCTCCATCTGCTCTACACGCGCTTCATTACCATGGCGCTCCACGACATGGGCTTCATCGAGTTCGAGGAGCCGTTCCGCCGCTTCCGCGCCCACGGCGTCCTCATCCTGGAAGGCGCGAAGATGAGCAAGTCTCGCGGCAACATCGTCAGTCCGGACGATTTCTTCAAGTCTCACGGCGCGGACACGCTGCGCACCTACCTGATGTTCGCCAGCCGATTCGAGGAGGGCGGCGACTTCTCCAACCAGGGCATCGAGGGCGTCTTCCGCTTTCTGCATCGGGTCTGGGAGCTATACGCGCGCCAGATTGAGCAGGCCGGGGCGGACGCCGGCTTCCCGATCGAGGCGCAACAGGCGATGCATCGCACGATCAAGAAGGTGACCGGCGACATCGAGGATCTCAAGTACAACACGGCCATCGCTGCGCTGATGGAGTATAGCCACAAACTCCAGAAGCGCCCGGCGTTGAGCGCGGAGGAGACGACGACGTTCCTACAGCTACTCGCGCCGTTCGCGCCGTTTATCACCGAAGAGCTGTGGGAGCGGATAGGCCGCGACTACTCGATCCACACCAGCGCCTGGCCACTGGCGGATGAGGCGCTGGCGAAGCTGCAGGAGGTCTCGGTCGCGGTGCAGATCGACGGTCGCACACGCGATGTGATCGAGATCGAGGCCGGCAGCGATGAAGAGGCGGCCGTCGCCGCCGCGAAGCAGTCCGCTCGCGTCCAGCGGCACCTGGACGGGCTGGCAGTAGTAAAGACGATCTACGTGCCGGACCGGATGGTCAACTTTGTCACGTCCAGCAAGCGCTAGGCGACGCAGACGGTAACGGTGAACTTCTTCTCCGTGTACGCAGAGTGGCGGTTGTCGAACTCGAATTAGAGGCGAAGCCGGCCCGGCGCCGGCAACCCACACCATTGTCGCGTAAAACGGGCAAGACATGGCCGGTGAGGACGGCCCCAATCTCTATTTCTAACTCCCCTACACGCCAACGAGTCGTCTGGTTAGCAGCCGGTTCACCGCTTATCCACGCGCGACGGCGAACCGACAATCCGTCGTAGGGTGATCGGCGACTCGTATCGCCAAGAGAGGGATGGCATATAATGGTTAGCACGATACCGCGACCACTGATGAGCTACGACGAAGTCCTTCAGCTATTCGAGCAGGCGGCCGACGATCTCGATCTCGAGGAAGAAGTGCGCCTGCTGCTACGGATGCCCCACCGCGAACTGCACGTGGGGGTGCCGGTGCGGATGGACGATGGCTCCGTCTGCGTCTACCGGGGCTACCGGGTGCAGCACAACGGCGCGCGCGGGCCGTATAAGGGTGGCGTCCGCTACCACCCCGAGTCGAACCTGGACGAGGTCCGCACACTCGCCTCGCTGATGACGTGGAAGTGCGCCCTGTCGGATCTGCCATTCGGCGGCGCTAAGGGCGGAGTGCAGTGCGACCCGAAGACGATGAGCGCGAACGAACTGAAGAGACTGACACGCCGCTACACGCAAAACATCGCACACATCATCGGCATCAACCGCGACATTCCCGCCCCGGACATGGGCACCAACGCCCAGACCATGGCCTGGATGATGGACGCCTACGGCCAGTTGGAAGGACACACGCCGGGCATCGTCACGGGCAAGCCGATAGCACTAGGCGGATCGCTCGGACGGGAGTCAGCGACGGGCCGCGGCGTTGTGCTGGTGCTGCAAGAGCTCTGCAGCGACCTGGGACGTGAGCCGCAGAGCGTCCGCATCGCCATCCAAGGCAAAGGCAACGTCGGCTCATGGACCGCACGGCTCGCGGCCGAGGGGGGATTCCCGGTCGTCGCGGTCACCGACACCTCGAGCGGCATCTACGCGGAAAAGGGTTTGGACATAAACGCGCTTCAAGCCCACCTCGAATTGGGCGGCAGACTGTCCGAGTTTCCACAAGGGGTTGAACTGACCAACGAGGAGCTGCTCGCGCTCGACTGCGATGTGCTGATTCCCGCCGCTATCGGCGACGTAATCACCGATGACAACTGCGACAGCGTGCGCGCCGACATCATCATCGAGGCCGCCAACCATCCCGTCTCCTACAACGCCGACGCCAGCCTGCGGGATCGCGGCGCGATCATCGTGCCGGACATCCTCGCAAACGCCGGCGGCGTCATCGTCTCCTACTTCGAGTGGACGCAAAACATCCAGCAGTTCCGCTGGGAGGAGAAGCGCGTCAACCACGAGCTGGCGCGCACGATCACGACGGCGTATCGTGCTGTCAGCAGCCTGGCGCGCGAGAAGCGTTGCCCGATGCGTCATGCGGCGTATCTGATCGCAGTGGAGCGGGTCGCGGAGGCGATCCGGCTGCGCGGGTTCGTCTAGCGCTGCCAGCGAGTGGCGGGCGGGTAGTCGAAGGCGCGATTGCACCAGCAGCCCTCAAAGATCAGAACTGCGCGGACGTGAAGCGTTACCTTGATCTGGCCCAACTGCTGTAAGCACTCCGCGTTCGCAGGAGATCTGCCGGCAAGAGGCGCCTCTTGACAGATGGCGCGATAACCGGCTAGCCTTGCGTAACGAGGTGCGACGATGCGCGATCTGGCCCAGCTACTCAAAGGCAACACAGACGTCCTGATCCTCTCCCTGCTGGAGTCTGAGCCGATGTACGGCTACCAGATGATCAAGGAGCTGGAGCGCCGCAGCCAGGGCTTCTTCCACCTGGGCGAAGGCACCCTCTACCCGGTGCTGCACCGGCTGGAGCGGGGAAAGCTGGTGGTTGGCCGCTGGCGACGCCTTGATGGTGGCCAGGAGCGCCGCTACTACTCGCTCACGGAAGCGGGGGAACGCCGGTTAGAGGAGCAGATGACCGCCTGGGCGCGCTTCTCCTCAGCGGTGAATCTGATTATCAAGCCTGCATAGCGGACGGATACCGCGTTGGCAGCGGACCTCAAGAGCTACATCGAACGGGTACGTGCCAGGTTAGACCTGGGCACGCAGGAAGAAGACGAGATCGTTCGCGAGCTCGAAACCCACGTAGAGGAGCGACTCGCCGAACTGGAGCGCAACGGCCTCGAACGAGACCGGGCGCTGCGCCAGATGCTACCGCGCCTGGGCCGTCCGCAAGCGCTGGCCCGCGAGTTTCGTCAGGCGCACTCGCAGGCGACGTGGCACGACGGGCTGACCGCCGCCGCCGCGTTTCTGCTCGTCGCCGCGCTCTACGCGACGAACCTCTGGAGCTACCCGCCGGCCGTGACCGGCGTAGCGGCACTCGTCGTCGCCGTGACGCTCTACGGCCTCTGGCATCGGCGGCCGCCCTGGTTCTACCCGTGGGCCGGCTTGGCGCTGACGCTGCTGGCGTTCTGCGGGTACTTCGCGTTCGTGCTGCTAGCGCGCGCCGCCCAGCCGATGGCAGATGGACAATTCGAAGCGCTGACGGTGCTGGGCTTCGCCGGCGCGCTGCTCTACATGCCGCTGGCGCTGATCATCGTTGCCTCCTGCATCCGCGCCGCCAGCCGCCGTGACTGGCTGGACGCTTCGCTGATGCTCTCGCCAACGGCGCCGGTTGTCGTTTGGCTGGCGGCCCTGCACCAGCACGGCGGCATCTACGAGGCGCCGTCGATGGCGGCAGCAGACTCGGCGCTGGCAATGACATTCGTCCTGATGGCAGTCGCGGCCGCGCTGTTCGTTCGCGCCGGCACGCGGACGCTGAAGCTGGCGACCCTCATCGGAGCGGCGACGATAGCGCTGCTGGCCATCTCCGCTGTCGACGGTGCGCAGATCTCTCTCGAGGTTTTGATCGCGCGGACAGTTCTCCTCTTCGGCTTCCTCTTCAGCCCGGCTCTCCTCGACATGATCCCGGCCCATCCCTTCGGGCCTACCGCGAAGCAAGACTAGGTCGCCTCCGATCCGGCTGGTGTTATAGTGGGCGCGGCTACCTATGTCATTTGCCAGCGACCTGCGCGCCCAAGTAATCGAGCCGCTGCGGAACAACGCAGCGCTGCTCATGGTCTGCGTCGCCACGGGCGTGATCATGCTGGGCCAGGGCGTGATCGCACCCGTCTTGCCGCTCTACGCCAAGGATTTCGGCGTCAGCACGACGATGATCGGCGCTTCGATTAGCGTCTTCGGTCTCGCCCGCATCCTGTTCAACCTGCCGGCGGGACTGCTGTCGGACCGGCTAGGCAGGCGCCTGCTCCTCGTTGGCGGGCCGATCATCACGGCGGCGGGCTCGTTTCTATCGGCGTTCGCCGGCGACATCTGGTCGCTGCTCGTGTTTCGCTTCATCGCCGGCATCGGCTCCGCGGCCTTCATGACCGCCGGTATCACGCTGGTGACGGACATCTCGACGCCGGAGAACCGGGGCCGAATGCTCAGCCTGCATCTGGGCAGCTTGCTGATCGGCGTCAGCATCGGGCCGGCGGTGGGCGGGCTGACGGCGGAGCTGATCAACTTGCGCGCTCCGTTCATCCTCGTCGGCGTGCTGTCGGCCGCCTGCGCCGTCTGGGCGCTGAGAGTGATGCCGGAGACGCATAGGCAGGCGGTGACAGCCGGCGCGGGCGAGCGAGAAGCCGGTGAAACCGAGGTTGAGGTGACGACAGCCGGTCGTCCGGTGGCGCCCGTCTCCATCCGCTCGCTCGCCGGCAACATGGGGCTGCTGCTGGTCAGCCTGGTGACGTTCAGCATCTTCTTCACGCGAACAGGCGCGCGCCAGACGGTGCTGCCGCTGGCCGGCAACGAGGATTTTGGACTGTCTGCGGGGCTGTTGGGCCTGATCTTCGCGATGATGGCGCTGATCAACCTGGCGACGATTATCCCTTCCGGCGCGTGGGCGGACCGCTTCGGCCGGAAGCGGGTGATCGTGCCCAGCGCACTGCTGGCGGCGGGCGCGCTCGGCCTCTTCGCCGTGACGGACAGCCTTGCGGTCTTCCTGATCGCGGCGGTGCTGCTGGCGCTGGGCACCGGCATCAGCGGCCCGGCGCCTGCCGCCTACGCCGCCGACGTGATCCCGGCGCAGGCGCGCGGCATGGGCATGGGCTTATTCCGCACCTATAGCGATATCGGGTTCGTCGTCGGGCCGCTGCTGCTCGGCTGGATCGTCGACGCGACGGGCGGCTTCGGCTGGGCGCTCGCGTTCAACGCAGCGCTGATGGCGGCAGGGGCGTTGGCGTTCGGCCTGTTTGCGAAGGAGACGGTAGCGCCGAGACAGGCCGGCACCGCGGCTACATGATGAAACAAGAAGGTGTTCAGCGCTGGATTAGATAAAGAAGCACCCCGGCGACGGCCTATTTTCCCCGAGGGTTGCCCCTCCAGTATCGTCAGCGCTGAGACGTTTCACTACCGTGTTCGGGATGGGAACGGGTGGTTCCGCCTCGCTCTAGTCACCGAGGTACTATCGACTCTACGTTAGCAGACCGCCGGGCGGCGGACAAGGTTACGATCGCCTCTCGGCGGCCCGGCCAGCAGCACCCGCCCCCGCGATACGGCCGTAGACCGCGCCGCGGATGACCGACGACGCGCCGGGGTAGTTGTAGTAGAAGATCTCGCCCATCGGCTCTCCCGCAGTGTAGAGACCGTCGATCACCTGGCCGCCGACATTGAGGACGCGGGCGCTGGTATCGACCTTGAGGCCGCCGAACGTGAACGTGATGCCGCCGGTCACCGGCACAGCGACAAAGGGCGGCTGTTCTATCGTCATCGCCCAGTTCGACTTCGGCGGCTGGAGGCCGGCAGTCGCCTTGCCGTCGAGGCGGTCAAGGTCGAACTCGCCGGGCTGGACGGCGCTGTTGTACGCCTCTACGGTGCGCTCCAGATTTTCGGGCGGTATCGACAACGCCTCGGCGAGGGCAGGGATCGACGGCGCCTCGACCGGGGCGCCGACGGGGCGCCAGGCGCGGGCGAACTCCTCCCGCTGCACCATCTGCTGATCGAAGATACAGAAGGCCGCGCCGTCCGCCTGTTCGATGATCGCCTTGCCGAACTTGACGTAGGTGTGGTCGCGGAAGTCTTCGCCTTCGTCGAGAAAACGCTCGCCCTGGGCGTTAACGATGATCCCCATCTGGAAGTTGTAGAGCGCCGTCACGCCGCACTCAACGGCGGGCGAGCGGGCATCGATGACAGCGGAGTGGTAGTCGCCCCACTGGCCTGCCGCCTGCGCCCCGATGTCGAGCGCCATGCGGATACCCTCGCCGGTGTCGTGACGGCTGCCGCGCAGGATCAGCGAATCGGCGTAGCGGCCCAGGTGCGCCACGCGCATCTGGACGTTGGCCTGGAAGCCGCCGCTGGCGAGCACGACGCCGCCGCGCGCGATCAGGTCGACCAGGCCGTCCGGCGATGCGCAGCGCACGCCGATGACGGCGCGGCCGGCGTCCGTCAGCAGCTCGATCGCGCCGGTATCGTAGGAGATCGTCGTCTCGCGGCCTTCCAGCCGGCGAAACAGCGTATCGACGAGGCCCTGGCCGCCGGCCTTCGGCGAGCGGCGGTAGCCGGCCGTATGCGGATAGCCAGCCTCCCACTCGATGCCGAGCGCGGTGAGCCAATCGACCGTGGCGGCGGCGTTTCGCACCAGCGTTTCGATTAACGCCCGATTTGCCCGGCCGCGCGAGATACGCATCATATCGCCGATCATCTCTTCTTCGGTGTACGCGCGCGCACCGTACTCGTCCGCGGCGTGCGGGAAACGCATCTGGGCATCGGCGAAGCGGGTGTTGCCGCCGCGCTCAGCGCGAGGCGACTTCTCGGCAAGCATAACGGACGCGCCTTGCTCGGCAGCGGTGAGCGCTGCGCAGAGGCCGGCGATGCCACCGCCAACGACGACGACATCGAAGTCGTAACGCGGCACGTCTGTCATCGCGAGCCCGCGCCGTTCGTCTCAGCCGCCCAGAGCACGGTGCAGTGTTCGGGCAACTCGACGGCGACCCCGGGCTGGAGAGCGAGCGCCGGCAGCTCCGCGCCGGGGCCGGCGAAGCGCTCTTCGGCCGTCGAGAGGAGCGGACGCCAGCGGTTATTCTCTCCGCCGCGTCCTTCCAGGGAAGGGCTGGCCAGCCACGACTGTCCCGCGACATCGATGCGCGCCGCCCCGCCGAAGTTCGCGATGAGCAACCTCCGCTCGCCACCGGCCCAACTGGCCAGGCCGAGGAGCGCAGGTCCGAGCGCCTCCGCCACCATGCTATCGCGATCCCGCTTCTGGAACGCCGCATCCTCGCGCCGGAGCCGCAGCAGCTCCTTGTACAGCGATAGCACACCCTTCCCCCGCGGCTGCTCACGCTCGCTGAGGTCGAGGCGCGAGCGCAAGAACGTCTCTTCCGCCTGCGGGTCGGGTATCTGCGCCGGCGATGCGGCCGCCCCCCAGAGCCCCTCAAACTCGGCGCGCCGTCCGGCAACGACCTGCGGGGCCAGCTCTTCGCGATGGTCGGTGAAGAAGAGGAAGGGCGAGGAGGCGGCGAACTCGTCGCCCATGAAGATCAGCGGCGTGGCGGGCGAGAGCAGCAGCAGCGCAATCGCGGCCTTGTACCGCTCGAGGTCGATCAGCTGGCTCAGCCGCTCTCCCAACGCTCGATTGCCAACCTGGTCGTGGTTCTGAAGGCAGTAGATGAACGATTTCGGTGAAATCGCGCTCGCGGCTTCCTGCTCGAAGAGCGCTCCGGCGTTAAGGATCGACGCCAGCTCCTCCGTCTTGCCCTGGAAGCGTTCCAGGTATCCGGTGCGCTCGCCCGTGAGGAGGACGTGGAGCGAGTGGTGGAAGTCGTCCAGCCAGAGACCGTCCAGGCCGTAGCCGCCATCCTCTCGTCGTGTAACGATGCGCAGATCGTGTTGTTCGTGCTCCGCGATAAGCAGCGGCTTTCGGCCGGATAGCCTATTCTCGGCTACGATTTCAGCCAGCCCCTGAAGAATGTGTTTGTCGCTGTCATCGTAGATCTGCTCTGTCGCGTCCAGGCGGAAGCCGTCGATGTGGTACTCGCGCAGCCACATCAGAGCGTTGTCGCTCACGTAGCGCCGGACGTAACCGCTGTTCTCGCCATCGAAGTTGACGGCATCGCCCCACGGCGTCTGGTGCCTGCTGGTAAAGTAGTCCGGCGAATACGTAGGCAGATAGTTGCCGTCCGGGCCGAGGTGGTTGTAGACGACATCGAGAATGACGCCGAGCCCATGCGCGTGGGCGGCGTCGACGAGGCGGCGCAGGTTCTCATGTCCGCCGTAGACGCTGCTGGGCGCGAAGAGCGACGCGCCGTCGTAGCCCCAGTTGCGGCTGCCGGGGAACTCCGCGATAGGCATCAGCTCCAGCGCCGTTACGCCGAGCGAGCGCAGCGCATCGAGCTGGCCGATCAGCGCATCGAACGTGCCCTGCGGCGTGTAGACGCCGACGTGGCACTCGTAGATCACCAGCGTATCGAGATCGAGGCCGGGCCAGCCGCCGTCGGTCCAGCGGAAGGCGCCGGGGTCGACGACCTGCGACGGGCCGTGGACGCCCTCCGGCTGGCTGCGCGAGTACGGGTCTGGATAGCCCCACTCTTCGTCGAGGCGATAGCGGTAGAGCGTGCCCGGGCCGCCATCAGCGACTCCGCTCCAGACGCCGCCGCCTTCCTCGGCCATCGTGTGGCGGACGATGCCCTCCGGCGGCGGGTAGATCTCGACTTCGACCTTGCGCGCGGCGGGGGCCCAGACGCGGAAACGCACCGTTCCGGCATCGATGACCGTCGCGCCGAACTGAGGTTGGTTCGTCATACCGGACTAGTGTATCGCACGGTCACACCGCCAGCGGCGGAACGCGAATCTAGAAACAAGCGCACGGTCACACCGCCAGCGGCGGCACGCGAAATGTTCCGCGCGGTCAGCCCGCCAACGGCGGAACGCGAAACGTATCGCGCGGCCAGCCGCCAGCGGCGGAACGCGAATAAAATATACGCTAGTTTTCGACCGGCTCGCCGGCCTTGATCCAGGCTTCGGTGCCGCCCTCCAGGTTGTAGAGAGCGTCTGCTTGGAAGCCGGCGGCCGCCGCCATCTCGCAGGCGAGGGCGCTGCGCTGGCCGACGCCGCAGACGAAGATGATGGTGCCGTCCTTGGGCAGCTCCTCGCGCCGGTCGAAGACGCTGTTCACCGGAATCAGCACAGCGCCCGGCACGTGGCCGCCGGTGTACTCGTGCGGGTCACGCACGTCGATGATATGCGCGTCGCCGTCCAGCATCTGTTTCGCCTCTGCTACCGTGATCCGGTGGAACGGTTCTTGGGGGTTCTTGGTCGGCATCGCAGCACCTCTTGGATTTCTGCTATATTCGCTTAGCTAATCCAGTGTAGCAAAGCCGCTTCCAGGAAGCTACGCCGCTATTGACGGCTTCCCTTCCGCTAGGCTAAGCTCCCTACCGCATACCCCTCCACCTGAAGGAGCGCAGCATGGAGTACGAGTTAATTTCCAAGCCGGGCGCAGACGAGTTCGCCGTCCGCCCTAACCTGGACGATTACGAGGGCACGCGCGCGGCGTTCGACTACGAGCGGGTCATCGATGAGCTGGACGGCCTGCCGGGCGGCGGCCTCAACATCGCCTACGAGTCGCTCGACCGGCACGTCGCGGCCGGCAACGGCGAGAAGCCGTGCATCCTCTGGGAGAGCAAGGACGGCCGCAGCGAAACGTACACCTACGCCGATATGGCGAGGCTCTCCAACCAGTTCGCCAACGTGCTCCAGCAGCTCGGCGTGGAGAAGGGCTCGCGGGTCTTCGTCTTCATGGACCGGACGCCGGAGCTGTACGCCGCGGTGTTCGGCACGCTGAAGGCGGGCTGCATCATCGGGCCGCTCTTCTCCGCGTTCGGGCCGGACGCGATCCGCGATCGATTGGAGAACAGCGGCGCCGTCGTCTTGGTGACAACGCCGAAACTAAAGGCGAAGGTCTACGAGGTGCGGGACGACCTGCCGGAGCTGAAGCACCTGATCATCGCCGACCACGCCGAGCCGCCGGAGGCCGCCGAGGGCGAGCTATCGTGGAACGAGCTGATGGCCGCCGCGCCGGAGACGTTCGAGATCGTGGCGACCGGCCCCGAAGACCCGGCGATCATGCACTACACGTCGGGCACGACGGGCAAGCCGAAAGGCGCTGTCCACGTCCACAAGGCGGTGCTGGGCCACTACGCCACCGGCAAGTTCGTGCTGGACATGCATCCGGACGACATCTACTGGTGCACCGCCGACCCCGGCTGGGTGACCGGCACGTCGTACGGGATGTTCGCACCATGCACGAACGGCGTCACGTCCGTGATCTACGAGGGCGGTTTCTCCGCACGCGCGTGGTACGGGGTGATCGAGAAATACAAGGTCACGGTCTGGTACACGGCGCCGACCGCCATCCGCATGCTGATGAAGGCAGGCGACGACGTGCCCAAGCGACATGACCTCTCCAGCTTGCGCTACATCATGTCCGTCGGCGAGCCGCTCAATCCGGAGGCGGTCGTCTGGAGCGAGCAGGCGCTGGGCCTGCCCTTCCACGACAACTGGTGGCAGACGGAGACCGGCTCGATCATGATCGCCAACTACGCGGGGCAAGCCATCAAGCCCGGCTCGATGGGACAGCCGATGCCCGGCATCGAACCGGGGATCATCGACGACGAGGGCAACGTCGTCGAGCCCGGGACAGAGGGCGATCTGGCGGTGCGGCCGGGCTGGCCGTCCATGTTCCGCACCTACTGGCGCAATGAAGAGCTGTACAACTCGTGCTTCCGCAACGGCTGGTACATCACCGGCGATCGTGCCCGCATGGACGAAGACGGCTACTACTGGTTCGTCGGGCGATCGGATGACGTGATCAACACGGCCGGCCACCTCGTCGGGCCGTTCGAGGTGGAGTCGGCCTTGCTCGAGCATCCGGCCGTAGCCGAGGCGGGGGTGATCGGCAAACCGGACCCGATAGCGATGGAGATCGTGAAGGCGTTCGTCTCGCTCAAAGAGGGCTACGAGGCGACGCCTGAGCTGCGGCGGGAGCTGATCGGATTCGCGCGCGGCAAGCTGGGGCCGGGCGTCGCGCCGCGTGAGATCGACTTCATCGATTCGCTGCCGAAGACGCGGTCGGGCAAGATCATGCGCCGGCTGCTGAAGGCGCGGGAGCTGGGCCTGGACGAAGGCGACACGAGCACGCTGGAAGACGACTAAGCTAGAAGCTCGAAAGTTGACGCCGGATTGTCTCCATAATGCCAACTTGGCCTGACTGCTGGGGCACTAACATACGGATCACAGAAGAGCGCCTTAGTCACGTTCTAGAGCATCCGGAGATGGCGGATGAGGAGCGGCGTATCGCTGAGACTCTAGCGCAGCCGGATATCGTCGTTCAGTCTGCCTCAGATCCGGAAGTCCGATTGTACCATCGTCTTTATGAAACCGCGACTGTCGGCGCAAAGCATCTCTGCGCCGTGGTAAAATGGCGAGACGAAGACGCGTTTCTTGTTACCGCCTACTTCACAGACCGCCCAAAGCGAGGAGCTGTGCTATGGACGAACCGATAAGAGTCTGGTACGACCCAGAGGCAGACTACCTGGAAGTCATCTTTAACAATCGCGTAGGCACGTTCCGCGAGACTGGCACGGATCAAGTAATGGCGAAGATTGACTTGGACGGCCACGTCATCGGTTTCTCAATCCTCAAGGTGGGCACGCTAAAGGGGCATCCTCTCGATCTGTCCTTGGCGGCGACGTAGGCTTCCGTGCGCCAAGGAGATACTCGAAGCACCGTGCTAAGCCACAACCGTCGCGTATCCCGAAGAACTCTCTTGCGCGGTGCCGCGCTCGGCGGCTCCGGGCTGGTCGGCGCGTACCTCGTCGGCTGCGGTGACGGCAACGACGAACCGGCTGCGACGTCGACCGTCGCGGCCCCGACTTTAACCCAGCCGGCAGCGACGCCCGGCTCTACGTTTGGCTGGCAGCAGCTATCGCCGGCCGGAGACGCGCCGCCGCATCGGCGCGACCACTCTCTGGTCGCGGCCGCATCGGATAAGCAACAGTGGCTGCTCCTCTTCGGCGGCGTGGGTAGCGAGGGCGAACTCGCCGATCTCTGGCGTTACGATATCACCGGCGACGAATGGACACAGCTTGGAGCCGGCGGCCCCTCCGCCCGGCACGGCCACAACGCCGCCTGGGACGGGCCTACCGGCCGGATGTTGATCTTCGGCGGACAGGGCCGGCAACGACTTCTTCAACGACCTCTGGCAGTACGAAACTGAGACCGATACGTGGACGGAGCTATCCCCCGCCGGGCCGGTGCCGCCCACCCGCTACGGCGCTGCGTCGGCGCGCCGGCCGAACCCCGCCGACGTGACGATCGTTGGGACGCCGGAACCGCCGCCGACGGGCGCCGACGGCCTCCCCGGCCAGTTCGTCGTATCGCACGGGTTCACGAACTCCGGCCGGCTCGACGACACGTGGCGTTACGACATCGAGACGGGCGCCTGGACCGACATCTCGCCGGAAGGAGAACGGCCTGTGGAGCGCTGCCTGCTGCGCGGCGTCTGGGACACGATTCGCGACCGGCTGGTGGTCTACGGCGGCCAGAGCACATCGGAGCCGTACCTCGGCGACCTCTGGACGCTCTCGGATTCAGGCTGGTCGGAGCTGGCCCGCCAACCGAACCCGGGCGCTCGCAACCTCTATGCAATGGTGTTCTCGCACGCGCGGCGGCAGATGCTACTCTTCGGCGGACGCACGGCGGCCGGTCCGACGAACGACCTCTGGCTCTTCGACGCCCACAATGAGTTCTGGACGGCAGCGGACACGTTCGGTGGGCCGCCCTCCCCGCGCTACAGCCACGACGCCGCCTGGGCAATCGAGAGCCAGTCGCTCTTCGTCTTCGGCGGTACCGACGGCAGTACCGACCTGAACGACCTATGGGTGGTTTCCTCAAGGAACTGACCGAATTGGGGCGCTTGCGGGGAACCTGCGCCGGTGTGCTATGCTATGGATGGCTTCGATACCAACTAGTTATGCCCTCAATATCCCAGCGCGTTCCTCAAGTGACAAGGAGATGTCTGCATGGTAACGGCGACGACGGTCAACGCTGAGCCCGTCTACTACAACTTCGATGGCAAACTGCCGCCGATTCCGATGGAGGATGAGCCGGTACTGCCTCCGCCCACGGACAGCAGCCCGAAGCTGATCACCGACACCACGCTCCGCGACGGCGCCCAGGACAGCCGCATCGCGCTCTTCCCGCACGAATCGCGCGTGCGCTACTTCGACCTGCTGCACCGGCTCGATAACGGCACGGGCACGATCTACGCCGTCGAGGCGTTCATCTACCAGAAGCGCGACGCCTGGACGTTGGACCAGCTGCTCGATCGCGGCTACGAGTGGCCAAAGGTCACGACCTGGACACGGGCGACGCCGAAGGACATCAAGCTGCTCGTCGAGCTATCGCAGGGGCGGATCAAAGAGACGGGCATGCTCGCGTCGGCCTCCGACCACCACATCTTCGACAAGCTGGGTTTTCGCAGCAAAGAAGAGGCGATCGAAAAGTACCTGCAGCCTATCGAGACGGCGCTGGAGAACGACATCGTCCCGCGCATCCACCTGGAGGACTGCACCCGCGCCGACATCTTCGGCTGGGTGATCCCGTTCATGCAGCGGGCGCTGGAGCTGAGCGAGGGCATCGCCAAGTTCCGCATCTGCGACACCATCGGCTGGGGCGTGCCCGACCCGTACGCCGCCCTGCCCTGGGGCATCCCGCGGCTGTTCTCGACGATCCGGGCGGAGACCGGCGCGGAGCTGGAGTTCCACGGCCACAACGACTTCGGCCTGGCGACGGCGAACTCGATCATGTCCTGGCGCTACGGCGGCTCGAAAGTCAACGTCGCGTTCGGCGGCCTGGGCGAGCGCACCGGCAACTGCGCGCTGGAGCAGATGATCGCCGCCAAGATCCGCCTCGACGGCGACCCCGGCCTCGACCTGACGGCGCTGGAGGCGATGAAGGAGCTGATCAACGGCGAGGTGACGCCGCTGCCGGACCGCGCGCCGATCATCGGCGAGGTGTTCACCACGTCGGCGGGCATCCACCAGGCCGGCGTCGCGGCGCAGGCCGACGCGCCGGGCGGGCTGATCTACCTGCCGTTCGAGGCGTCGCTGTTTGGCCGCGACACGGTCGAGCTGAGCCGCGTCGGCTCGCTCTCCGGCTCGGAAGGCATCGTCTCGATCCTCAACCGGGCGATGGAGAGCCGCAACAGCGACCAGCGCTTCTCCAACACCAGCCGCGTCGTGAAGAAGATCTACGATCGCATCCAGGAGGAGTACGACGGCACGCTGGACGAATCGGCCAACGTCTACTCCGGCTACCGCCGCGAGTTCTATACTTCCGAGGAAATAGTCGCCCTGGCGGAGGAGTTCGGCGCGATAGAGTAGGCAGCGCGGAATATTTGTTCTGACTCCACATAAGAACCTTGTATAGGCACTTATACGCCTGGTAAGATGTGCAAGAGTGGTGGCACTCGAACAATTATCTCAGGAGAAGTCCGCAGAGGACCTTAAACAGAGACCTCCGTAGATTATCACTTCGCGTCGTTGCGGTTCACGATGAGATCAAGCCGCAGCGTAACCGCAATCCCTTCTTAGCGCACGGCGTTCTATTTGTCCCAGAAGACTGGATTCCTATTCTAGTCGATTCGCTGTATCGTATCCGAAAGCAATACGGCTTTTTCGAGGAAGTACATTGGAGAACCATCACTGGGGCTGGCAGCAATTCACAGTTTTGTGTGGCACGCGAATGGATTAAGTACTACTTAGCCACAGCGATCCGCGGCTGTGCATTCAAAGCGTTCATCGTCGAAGATGGTCCTAATCGTAGGTTTCCGTACCCTGGCGACATCGATTACCCCGAGCACCTTCTCAAATCCACAAAGGCAAGTCTCAAGGCTGGCATTGCATGGTCGTTTCATAGAGAACGCAAAGTAAGACTCCAACTCATCTTCGACGACACAGACAATGAGATGGAAAGAAGCATCGCTTCGCAAGTGCATGACGTACTTCAAGCAGAATGCAACACCCTGCGACTAGATGGCATGAAGCGATACCCCTGGCTTCGAGTTTCGCCCGTCGAGTTTCATCCGTCTAATCCGAAGGAGGCATCCTCGGAATCACTGCCGTACACGGAGTTCATTCAACTCTGTGACCTTCTTCTTGGCGCCAGTTTCCAGGCACTGCAGCTCTCGCAACCGCCGAAGAACCAGCCAGGTCGTCGCCAGTTAGCTAAATCCATAATGGAAGTCCTGGCAGAGACTTTGCAGGTGCCCTGGTTTCAACAGATCCAAGTGCATCGGAAGTTCTCCGTTTCTTTGTATCCTGACAAGTTCAATTTCGCATATCCGGCTGCGTTGCGCATGGCACGGTCGTCCTGCAGACCAACTGGCCACTACCTACCAGGTCTAGAGCCACCACGCACAACAACGAAGGACGATTCACCACACGCAGCTTGAGGACTCTAGCGCCCACCTTCCAACCCCTAGACAACCTGTCGTATACTAGTGCCGTAAGCCGGACCCTGAGGAGACACACAAGGAGGTGTGATCATGGCCGAGCTAGTAAAGGACCTCGTCTGCGGGATGGAGATCGACCCCGAGACGGCGGCGGGTAAGTCGGAGCACCAAGGCACGACGTACTACTTCTGCGCCGACGGCTGCAAGACAGACTTCGACGCCGACCCGGCGAAGTACATCGGCGGCGGCGCGGCTGCGGCCACTGCGGAACCAGCCACGCCAAGCGCGGAGCCCGCAGCGGCGGCCCCGGCAGGCGGCGCCGCTGCGCCCGCGACCGAACCACCTACAGCGGGCGAGGAACCCGCCACGTCGGGCGGGTCCGAGAAGCGCTGGTGGGAGTTCTGGAAATAGCCGGCGACACGCGGCTCACAGGCACCCCGCGCGAAGACGTGTATGGCTGACGAACAGGCGATCCGGGAGCTGCTGGAGAAGATGGCCGAGGAGCGGGCGAAGCTGCTCGCGTTGGTCGAGTCGCTCGACGAGGCCGAGGCGGAGCACGCGCCGGCGGACGCGGAGGGGGAGGCGCAGTGGTCGCCCAAAGAGCAGTGCGCCCACCTGACCGAGATGGAGACTGCTTACCGCGCCTGGGTCGAGCGGGCGCTCGTCGAAGACAACCCGGACGTGGCGAAGCTGCGCGGCGAACAGGTGGCGATTCCGCTCGAAGAGGCGAACGGGCAGCCGATCGCCGGCCTCGTCGCCGAGATGCGCCGCCAGCGCGAGCGGACGCTGGCGCTGATCGAGACGCTGACGCCGGAGCAGTACGATCGCACGGCGTCACAGCCGATGTTCGGCACGCTGACGGTGCTGCAGTGGCTGCGCTCGTACTATCGCCACGACCGCATGCACCAGGCGCAGATCGCCGGGCGGGAGCAGAGCTACAAGCCTCGGTTCGCCAGCGGCCGCGAGCCGGACCAGCGGCGCGTTCGACTCCAGTGAGCCACTCGCGCTCATGATACGCCTGCCTGGCCGGCGTTCCCGCCCGCGCGTTTACGTCACGCGCCAACTCCCCGGCGACGCGCTCGACCGGCTACGTGAACAAGCGCAGGTCGATATTTGGGGTGACGACCTGCCGCCGCCGCGCGACGAGCTGTTGGCCGCGCTGGCCGAGGCCGAGGGGCTGATCTGCCTGCTCACCGATAACATCGACGCCGGGCTGCTGCAGGAGGCGCCAAATCTACGCGCCATCAGCACGATGGCCGTCGGCTACGACCACATCGATATCGAGGCGGCGACGGCGAACGGCGTGCTGGTGACCCACACGCCCGGCGTGCTGACGGAGACGACGGCCGATTTCACTTTCGCGCTGCTGCTCTCGGCCGCGCGCCGCCTACCGGAGGGCGAGCGGGCCGTGCGCGAAGGTCGCTGGAGCAGCTGGAGCCCTTCGTTCCTACTCGGACGCGACGTGCACGGAGCGACGCTGGGCATCGTTGGCCTGGGCGAGATCGGGCTGGCCGTCGCTCGTCGCGCCCGCGGCTTCGATATGCGCGTGCTCTACCATAGCCGCACTCGCAAGCCGGCGGCCGAAGAGGAGCTGGGCTGCGTCTACGTCGGCTTCGACGAGTTGCTGGACGAGTCCGACTTCGTGTCCGTCCACCTCCCACTCACACCGGAGACGCGCCACCTGTTCGGCGACGCTGCGTTCGAGCGGATGAAGACGACAGCGATCTTCGTCAACACGGCCCGCGGCGCGGTCGTCGACGAGGCGGCGCTAATGCGCGCTCTGGAATCGCAGGCCATCGCCGGCGCGGCGGTCGACGTGGCGGAGGTGGAGCCGCTGCCGCGCCACGACCCGCTGCTGCGCCTGCCGAACCTGCTGGCGACACCGCACATCGCCTCCGCCAGCGTCGCCACGCGCTCGCGGATGGCGGAGATGGCGGTCGATAATCTGCTATCGGCGCTCGCCGGAGAGACGCCTGCGCACTGCGTCAACCCACAGATAATCGATACCTAACCGATGATAGCACCGGCTACCGAGTGATCTGTCTCTTGACAATTCTTGGTCGCAGGAGTATTGTCTCGGTAGAGATCCCTGCAGGACTTGAGACAGTCCGAAAGGAGGCTCTCATGAAAGTCAGTACGCGGGTTCTCTGGGGTGTTTGGCAGGTTGACTGGTAACGCCCTATCGGAGGACGATAGGGCTCACCGCAACGCCAGGCTCCACACATGCGCAGATGATGGAACGCACGCCTGATGCGATTCCGAGCCGTTGGGAGCTACCCAATCGTGGGGCCGGCGGGACATTGAACCAAATATCCTAGGGCTTTCCCAGGACGGGAAGGCCCTTATCACATACAAGGCAGGACGCCACACATGGCCCAGAGCGAAGAGTTCGCCCGCAGCAGCAACCTCTGGCTGGCGGAAACGCTCTGGGAGCTAGGCGCCGTCCAGTTCGGCAGCTTCACCCTCGGCCGCACCACGGTCGACTCGCCGGTGTACGTCAACCTGCGACTGCTCATCGGCCATCCGGAGGCGCTCTGGCGCGTCGCCCACGTCATCCACAGTGAGATCCAGGCGCTTCAGCGCAAGCTCCACCCCCAGGTGGCGCCGTTCGACCTCGTCGCGGGCGTGCCGTTCGGCGGGCTGCACATCGCCGCGGCGTACTCGCTCAGCGCGAAGCTGCCGATGATCTACCTCCACCCGCGCCCGGACGACCTGGGCAGCGACATCGAAGGGCTCTACCGGCTGAACCAGCGCGCGCTGATCATGGACGACCTGCTGGCCGGCGGCGGCAGTATCCTGGAAACGGCGCTGCAACTGGGAGAGGCCGGCCTGATGGTACGCGACGCCGTCGTGCTGCTGGACAGGCAGCAGGGCGGCCGGGAGCGGCTCCAGGACCAGGGCGTGAACCTTGTCTCGCTGCTGACGCTGGAGGTGCTGGTGAACTACCTGATGTTCAGCGGCAAGATCTCCGATGAGCAGTTCCAGAAGACGATGCAGTTCCTGCGCACCCACGGCCACCTAGAAAGCGACAGCTAGGCTGTCGCTCAACGCTCTCCGCATTTCTTGACCAGACGTTTGGCTACTGGTACGTTGCCATCGTTATGTTTTGCCCTCAGGAGGTAATCAATTGACCAATTTCACGCGGACATTCTTGTTCGTCATCGCACTCATCGTAGGGGCGTTGCTGCTCGCTTGCAGCAGCGATAGCGACAGCGGTGATGGCAACGGCGATCAGCCGTCGGGCGATGCGGCCACCGAGCTGCGCAACCTAGCCGCCCAGTTCGGGCAGCAGGAGATCAAGATCGAGTACCAGTTCACCAGCGGAGCAGCCGGAGGCATCGATGACGTCACGATGACGCTCTACTGGAAGCCGCCTGACGCTCAGCGGACGGACCTCTCTACGAGCGAAGGCGACGTGACGTTGATCACCACGGCCGGCGGTTCGTATATCTGTGCCTCGGCCGTCAACCAGTGCTTGGAGTCACCGATCGGCGATTCACTCACGCCGGACTTCTTCGACATCTTTACAGAGCCGGACATTCTCATCGACCAGATCGACGCCGTACTCGGAGACCTCAATGTCGACCGGTCCACCCGCACGATCGCCGGCCAGGACGCCACCTGCTTCTCGCTTTCGGGCACGATTGACGGCGAGACGGGCGCAGTCGAGTACTGCTTCCGCGATGATGGCGTTCTCCTGCTCTTGCGCGCTGGCGGCGGCCCGGCTAACGGGGGCGGCGGAGAGTCTTCACTGGAGGCGATCTCCGTCGAGGACTCCGTCTCCGATAGCGACTTGGAGCCGCCGTACGACGTGTTGGATGTTGGAGACATACAGGACCTGCTCCCATAACGACCGAAGCATGAAACGCAATCAAGCAACAGGGCCGGACTCACATCCGGCCCTGTTTTTCGCCATAAAGATCGCTACGACTACAGGAGGCGGCGAATCGGCTTGCGACCGGGACGAGGATCGTAGTTAGCCTGGAACATCTCCAGCTTGTCGCGTTCGATTAGATACTTGCCGGCGAAGAGAACGGCCGGTACTTTCTTCTGTTTGATCAGGCGCCGAAGGCTCTGCGGATGGATACGCAGAATACGCGCGGACTCTACCAGATCAAGGTAGTTATCGAATGGAGTGGCGGACATGACTTCCCCCTGCTCATCTAGCTGCTAAGTTGCATACATGAATATACCACACTCTGCCGTAGATGACAAAATACTAACGCCGTTACGTAGAGTAAAGTGGCAGTTTCTGCTTCGATTAGGGCGCAATCGTAGCGGATCGCATCCTATCGTCAAGTTGGACGCCGCTACGTGCCCTGCTCATCAGCCGACGGATCTTCCCACAGTCCGCGCTCGCGGAGCAGCGGCCGGCTGTAGAAGTGTTGGCCGATCAGCGGCTTGGCTTCGTCGCTGCAGAGATAGATCACGGCCTTGCCCATCGCGTCCGGCGGCTCGACCATCGGGCCCGCCGGCACCTGCTCCGGCAGCCGGTGGTACATCGTGCCGGGTGTGATCACCAGCCCTTCAGGTGAGAGCGCGAAGACGCGGATGTTGTGCTCCTTCACCTCCTCGGCAAGCCCGGCGCTCAGTTCTCGCAGCGCTTGCTTGGTAACGCGATACGAGATGTTGCCGGCGCTGACCTGGTCGGCGGCGATCGACGAGATGTTGATGATGACGCCGCCGCCCCGTTCGATCATGTGCGGCAGCACGGCCTGGCAGCAGGCCACCGCTCCACGCACGTTCACGCGCGTTACCAGGTCCCAACGCTTGAGCGGGATCTCCCAGAGCCGGCCGGGCGACATGACGCCGGCGTTGTTGATCAAGATGTCGATGCGGCCGAACTCGTCGATCGCGGTCTGGACGGCGGTCTGGACGCTCGCCTCGTCGGTGACGTCCGTCCGCACCGGAATCGCGCGCACGCCGAGCGCGCGGATCTCCTCGACGGTCGAGTGGATCGTGCCGGGCAGCTTGGGGTCGGCCTCCTCTTCCGTGCGGGCGGCGACGACGATGTCGCAGCCTTCGCGCGCCAGCTCGAGCGCCATGTTCTTGCCCAGGCCGCGGCTGCTGCCGGTGATAAAGGCGACGTTGTCAGCGAGTTTCATCGCTTCCCTCCAATGTGCATGCGCGCCCGTACGCAGAACGCACCTCGCGTATCGTGCCGCCTGCGCGGGCGAATGTCAACCTACCCGATAGCAGCATCCGGAGGTAAGAAGCGTTTGCCTGCCGCGCCAAAGGCGCGCCCGCGCACAATAAGGGAGCGGACAGCGCAGAATCAGGGGCGCGTGGTTCGCGCTGGCGTCTGCCGCGTTGATCGCGCTATCGGGGCGATGCTAAACTGCTGATAGCGCTGGTAGATACGAATACCACGGGACTCAGGGCCGCGTGGGACGGCTCTCATCTTCATCGAACGTTCAAAGCGAGGAGCGCTGCGCATGTTCGCCACTGTCGTCGGCAGCTACCCAAAGGTACCGAACCGGCCTCGGCCCGCCCGGCTCCGTAACGCGATCAACAAGCTCGACCGCGGCGCGATCACGCAGGCGGAGCTGGATACGGTCGCCGACGAAGTAACGATCGAGGCGCTGGAGGAGCAAGCAGCGGCCGGCCTCGATCTCGTCACCGACGGCCAGATCCGCTGGGAGGACGAGCAGACCTACTTCGCCCGCGAGCTGGCCGGCATCTCGATCAACGGCCTGATCCGCTGGTTCGACACCAACATGTACTACCGCCAGCCCGTCGTCGAAGGCGCGGTTAGCTGGCAGAAACCGGTAACGGTGCGCGACTACAGCTTCGCCGCCGAGCACAGCGCGAAGCCGGTGAAGCCGGTGCTGACAGGCCCCTACACGCTCGCCCGCCTCTCCGTCGACAAGCACTACCACGACAACGAGTCGCTGGCGCTGGCGCTCGCCGAGGCGCTGAACCAGGAGGCGAAGGCGCTGGAAGAGGCCGGCGCGACCCTGATCCAGTTCAACGAGCCGGCGATCTTGAAGCAGAAGGACGACTTCGCCAGCTTCGCAGCGATCTGTAGACGGCTCGTCGATGGATTGACGGCGGAGACGTCGCTCTACCTCTACTTCGGCGACGCCGAGGGCATCTACCCGCAGCTGCTGGAGCTGCCGTTCGACCTGATCGGCCTCGACTTCGTGATGGGCGCGGCGAACGAGGCGTTGCTGCGAAGCGCGCCGTTCACGAAGAAGCTGGGCCTGGGCATCATCGACGCCCGCAACACGCGGCTGGAATCGCCAGAGCAGATCGCGGAGCGGATCCGCAGCCTGAGCGACGGCGTCGACCCGGAGAACGTGCACGTCAGCCCCAGCGCCGGCCTGGAGTTCCTTCCGCGCGAGGTGGCGCAGGAGAAGCTACGCTTGCTGGCGGAGGGCGTGCGCAAGGCGGAAGGAGTGCTGGTATGACGAAGGGATTGATTACCACAACCGTCGGCAGCTTCCCGAAGCCGCCGTACCTGCAGAAGGCGCGCAACCAGTTCTCGGCGGGCAAGCTCTCGCGCGAGGAGCTGGACGAGCTGGAGCGGCAGGCGACGCGCGAGGTGATCGCGCTGCAGGAGGAGATCGGCATCGATATCCTGGTCGACGGCGAGATGGCGCGCGGCGACATGGTCGTCTTCTTCGCCGAACAGCTGGAGGGCATGGAGGCCGGCGGGCTGGTGCGCTCGTACGGCAATCGCTACTACCACAAGCCGGTCGTGAAGGGCCGGGTGCGCTGGACGGCGCCGATGACGGTCGATATGTGGCGCTACGCCCAGAGCCTCACGGACAAGCCCGTGAAGGGCGTGCTCACCGGCCCCTACACCATGGTCGAGTGGTCGTTCGTGGAGGGCTACGACGACTTCCGCTCGGCCGTGCTGGAGATGGCGCGCGCCGTCAACTATGAGGCGCTGGAGCTGGAGCGGGCAGGCGCGCCGTTCATCCAGATCGACGAGCCGGCGCTGTCTACGCGGCTGGAGGACATCGATCTGGCGATCGAGGCGATGGGCATCGCGACAGAGGGCCTGAACGCACAGACGGCGACGCACATCTGCTACGGCGACTTCGTATCGGCCTATCCGCGCTTCCTCGATATGCCCGTAAAGCAGTTCGACCTGGAGATGGCGAACAGCAGCCACGACCTGGTCGAACTGCTGAAGACGAAAGGCTTTCCTGAGGACAAGGAGATCGCCTGGGGCGTCGTCGACGTTCACAGCCACGAGATCGAGACGGTCGACCAGGTTGTCGCCGAGATCAAGCGCGGGCTGGAGGTGCTGCCGCCCGAACGGCTCTACATCGACCCCGACTGCGGCCTGAAGACGCGCACCTGGGACGAATCGGCGGACAAGCTGCGCGTCATCGCCCAGGCCGTAGCGCAGGTGAAGAGCGAGCTCGGCATCGAGTAGCCGCACATGGACGTAGCGGGCGTCGATGGCTGCAAGGGCGGTTGGCTGCTGGTGCGCGCTGATGCGACCGGCCAACTGCGCATCGAAGACGTCTCCATCATCTCCACGTTTCGAGAGCTGATCGCTGCCACGGCGGAGTGCGCGGCCATAGCTGTCGACATCCCGATCGGCCTGCCCACGAACGAACCGCGCGCGGCGGACGGCGAGGCGAGGAAGGCGATCGGCCCGCGCCGGAGCAGCGTCTTCCCGGCGCCGATGCGCGCCGTTCTCGCTGCCAGCACATACGATCAGGCGTGCGTGCTCTCGCTCGCGGCGTGCGGCAAGAAGCTGTCGAAGCAGGCCTTCGCAATCCTGCCCAAGATCCGCGAGGCCGACGAGGCGATGACTCCCGCCGTGCAGGAGCGCGTGCGCGAGGTGCATCCAGAAGTGAGCTTCTGGGCGCTGAACGACCATCAGCCGCTCGAGCACGCGAAGCTGAAGCCGGACGGCGCGGCGGAGCGGCTGCGCCTGCTGACGCCGGCATATCGGGACGACCTGGCGTCCGTGAATCTGGCGCGCGGCGCGAAGCGCGATGACCTGTACGACGCCTGCGCCGCCGCGTGGACGGCGGGCCGCATCGCCTACGGCACGGCGCGGCGCCTGCCGGCAGAACCTCCGTTGGACTCGCACGGGCTGCGGATGGAGATCGTGTACTAAGCGCGGAGATGCGCTAGCCTACCTCTGTACCACACGATATGACCCTTCGTGATGCTCGGCCTAGCAATGCCGTTATGTCATGCTGGGCGCAGCGCGTTGTCGAGCGATATCAGCTGAGAGAAGAGTCCATGACACAGAACGAACACCCACTAGAGTTCCTCTTCCACCCGCGCAGCATCGCCGTCGTTGGCGCCAGCACGTCGCAGGGGCCGGGCGGCGGCTTCGTGACGGCGATCAAGGAGATGGGTTTCGACGGCGACCTCTACCCCGTCAACCCGAAAGCCGACGAGCTGCAAGGGCTGAAGTGCTACCCGCGCCTGGCCGATGTGCCGGACGCGGTCGATTACGTCATCTCGTGTGTGCCGGTCGCGGTCGTGCCGGAGATGATCGAAGAGGCCGCCGGAAAGGGCGTGAAGGCGATCCAGTTCTTCACCGCCGGCTTCAGCGAGACCGGCGACGCCGAGCGCTCGGAGCAGGAGTCGAGCGTGCTGGCGCGGGCGCGAGAGCTGGGCATGCGCGTCATCGGGCCGAACTGCCTGGGGCTCTACTGCCCCGCGACCGGCCTCTCGTTCATGCCCGGCCTGCCTACAGAGCCGGGGCCGGTCGGCATGGTGTCGCAGAGCGGCGCCAACGCCGGCGATATCTGCCGCACCGGCGGCGCGCGCGGCCTTCGCTACAGCAAAGTGATCAGCTACGGCAACGCCGCCGACCTAACGGAGAGCGACTTCCTCGACTACCTGGCGGACGACCCCGAAACGACGCTGATCACCTGCTACATCGAAGGAGTGAAGGACGGACAACGCTTTCTCCGCACGCTGGCCAAGGCGGCGGCCGCCAAGCCCGTGATCATCCTCAAGGGCGGCCGCACGGAAGCGGGCAGCCG
>JADFKB010000012.1 GCA_022565155.1 Chloroflexota bacterium
AGAAAGCCTTTTTAGAATTTATAAACGGTAAAGGTACACCACTTACACTTAAAGACTACGTCACCAAATATCAAGGTCATAGTAACAAAGAAAATTTCCCAGCGATCTTTGGTAAAAAACTTTCAAAGAAAGAGATTGTATCTTTTACAAATGAAAAGGAAGAGGTGTATAGAAGAATGTATACACAGGTGGAACCATTAGGAGGCTTTTTAGAAATATTGGATAAAGCAAAGTCAATGGGTTTAAAGATAGCCTTGGCGACTTTAGCCCCGAAACAAAATCGGGATTATATTATAGATAAATTAAATTTAAGAGGGGTATTTGATGTGATTGTGGGAGATGAGGGTGTTTCTAAAGGCAAGCCAGACCTGGAAATATATTTAAGTACAGCAAAAGAGCTTGGTATTGACCCAAAAGACTGTTTAGTATTTGAAGATTCTATTCCTGGAGTACAATCTGCAAAAAGAGCAGGTATGAAAGTAGTTGCTCTTTCCACCACCCATCAACCCACAGATCTTACCGAAGCGGATTTTATCATACCCAATTTTTCAGAGGTAGATCTAACCTCTTTTTAGCAAACCACGACAAAATTGATTTTGAGATCTATAATAGATTTAGTATTTCTTGCTAAGAGAGAAGTTTAATTGAAACAAAAATAGTAGGAAGGGGTCTGCACGTTAACAATCCGTAAATAGTAGCTAAAGTAAGGAGAGATACCAACATGGTTAGAGCATATACCGTTGACAGTCAAGTCGCATTCGTCGACCCAGCGACAAACCCCGCCGTTCTGCAGCAAGAGGACTATGCCGAGCTAAAGCGTCGTATCGTCGCCGCGGGACTGCTCAAGAAACAGCCGGGCTACTACGTCTTCAACGCCTCGGTTCGACTCGCACTCCTGGGCACGAGCATCGCGCTCCTGTTCATCATCAGCAGCCTCTGGTTGCAGCTGCTCAATGCCGCGTTCCTGGCGTTTGCATTCACACAGGTTGGCTATCTCGGGCACGACGGCGGCCACCGACAGATCTTCCGCAGCACACATCGTAACGACGTCGTTGGATTGGCGATCAACTTACTGCTCGGCATCGTCCGCACATGGTGGGTCGATACCCATAACGAGCATCACGCCAACCCCAACGACTTAGAGCTAGATCCGCATACGATGTTGCCCGTGTTCGCCTTCTCCGAAGAACAAGCGCGAAGTAAGGAAGGAGTCCTACGCCGCATCGTCGGCTATCAGGGCTTCTACTTCTTCCCCATCCTTCTCCTAGAGGGCGTGGGCATGCGCGCGGCCAGCGTTCAGTTCTTGCTGGCAAGAGAGGTGAGGGGGAAGCGGTGGGAAGTATCGTTGATGGTTCTCCACTTCGTCATCTACTTCAGCCTGCTGTTCTACGCGCTTAGCTGGTGGCACGCGATGCTCTTCGTTGCCGTCCACCAGTCGCTGTTGGGGCTCTACATGGGCTCCGTCTTTGCGCCGAATCACAAAGGCATGCCCACGTTCAGCCGCGAAGACAACATCGGCTTCCTGCGCAGGCAGGTTCTGACAAGCCGCAACGTCGTCGGGAATCCGGTGGCCGACTTCTGGTATGGCGGGCTCAACTACCAGATCGAGCATCATCTGTTTCCGAGCATGCCGAGGAACAAGCTGAAGGAGGCTCAGCCTATCGTTAGAGCGTTCTGCGAGGAGCGCTCCATCTCCTACACGGTAAGCGGCGCCTTCCGCTCGAACGTCGAGATCCTTCAGTTCTTGCACCAGGTGAGCGCGTCGCTGCGACGCAACCCCCACAGCGCCTAGCGCTAGAAGTCCCGCGGCTTCCCATCATGCGATGGTGGACGATCCAGATCGCCAGAACATGGGAGAGCTAGGCACGCCCGATTCGTTCGCACGAAAAACGTTCTGCTTAGCTCTGGACGAACGCAGATGCTCTTCAGCAAGCGCCAGAACGAGATCGTCGCGCCCAAGGATGCAACTGCCCGTCGACACGCCGCCGGAGGGCCTGCCCGCCGCAGGAGGGCGCGGGGCCCCGTCTCCCGCTCCACAGAATCAACCGCCAGCGCAGATGCCCCGGCTCAGCTCCCTGCCGCCAGAGGGTGAGGCCCGCTGCCGCCAATTCGACCAGCGTACCACACAAGCGAGGCTCCCCTTTCCAGACCGTCACTAGCCGTTCGTATGGTCGGCAAGCTAGCTGACCCACTATCCTCTCTCGTATGATAGGATGCGCTATGAGAGAGCCTTTCCTCCTCCAAGCATGGCTGAAGGTAATTCCCGAGGGTTGCTGGTGAACTGTCCTAGCTGCGGCCACGAGAACCGGCCTGACCGCAAGTTCTGCGGCCAGTGCGGCGCCGAGTTAGCCGTCGCTTGCCCGGCTTGCGGCACGCAGCCTGAGCCCGGCGAGCTGTTCTGTGGCCAGTGCGGCGCTCCATTAGAAAAGGCCGCAACGCCGTCCTCGGCTACTCCGGCTCCTTCGGCCCAGCCAGCGGTAGCTCTAGGTACGTCCTTCAACGAAGGCCGCTACCAGGTCAAGAGCTTCCTTGGCGAGGGCGGGCGAAAGCGCGTCTACCTGGCTCACGATGACCGGCTCGACCGAGACGTGGCAATCGCCGTAATCAAGACGGAGGGGCTCGACGAGGCCGGACGGTCGCGTGTACGCCGCGAGGCCCAGGCGATGGGTCGCCTCGGCGACCATCCCCACATCGTCACGGTGTTCGACATCGGTGAGGAGAGCGGGGAGCCCTACATCGTTTCGCAGTACATGCCGGGCGGCGACCTTGACGTGCTCATCCAGGAAGCGCCCAACCGGCAACTCCCTATCGAGGACGCGATCCGGCTAGCCGCGGAGATCTGCGCTGGTCTAGACCACGCCCACTCACGCAGCATCATCCATAGGGACATCAAGCCGGGCAACATCTGGCTCGCCGAAGACGGCACAGCCATGATCGGGGATTTCGGCCTCGCCGTGGCGCTAGACAAATCGCGGCTCACCATGGCGGGCATGATGGTTGGTACCGTCGGCTACATGCCGCCTGAGCAGGCGCTAGGGCGGGATACGGACGCGTCCAGCGATCTCTATTCGTTAGGATGCGTGCTGTACGAAATGGTGACCGGTCAGCCGCCGTTCACGGGCCAGGACTCCGTCGCGGTCATCTCCCAGCACATCAACACCCCGCCGACGGCGCCCTCGTACCATAACTCAGAGATACCGAGGGTCCTGGAGGTGCTGATCATGCGTCTGCTTGCCAAGTCACCCGACGACAGGCCCGCATCGGCGGCTGACGTGGCGACTGAGTTACGGCGAATATCGAGCAGCGCCAGCCTGGTCACGTCCGTTGAACAGCCTATGGTCATTACCGGCGCTGGTGCGCTCCAGAGCATACCGTGGGGCCGGTTCGTCGGCAGGCAAGAGGAGATGTCACAGCTCAAGGCAGTGCTGGAGACTGCGCTCTCCGGCCAGGGATCAATCATCATGCTCGCGGGAGAGCCCGGCATCGGCAAGTCACGCCTGGCGAAGGAGTTCACGGTCTACGCTGGCCTTCGGGGCGCACAGATCCTCAACGGGCGTAGTTTCGAGTCCGAGGCCAGCATCCCCTACCACCCGTTCATCCAGGCGATCCAGCAGTACGTGCGCACCCGGCCCGAAGACGAACTCCGGCAGGAGTTAGGGGCCGATGCGCCGGAGATCGCCAGGATGGTCTCAGAGGTGCGGCAGCGCCTTCCGGATATTCCTGAGGTCCCGCCGCAGCAAGGCGAGACCGACCGCCAGCGGATGTTCGATAGCGTCTGTAATTTCATTTGCAACGCGGCGCGAGCCAATCCAGTCGTGCTTTTGCTCGATGACCTCCAGTGGGCGGACGAATCTTCCCTTGCGATGCTGAGACACGTAGCGAGGGGTATCTCCGCGGACCGCGTGATCATCCTTGGCTGCTATCGCGATGTGGAGCTGGAGGACAACCACCCGCTCGTCGAGGCGATCGCGGAGCTTCGACGCGAACCCCTCTACCAGCGGATCGTCGTCAAGGGGCTCCCCATTAGTGACGTCCAGGCGCTCTTGTCGACGCTCGGTGAACAAGAAGTGCCGGCAGAGTTCGTGCAAGAGATCCACGGTGCGACGGAAGGCAACCCTCTCTTCATCGAGGAGATCCTCAGAAGCCTGGTTGAGGAGGGCCAGCTCGTCTTGGAGGAGGGCCAGTGGGTGAGTGGGACCGGAGCACTGCCCGAATGGGACATTCCCGAGGGAATCCGCGAGGTCGTCAAGCGCCGCATTTCCCGGCTCAGTGAGGAGTGCCTCAGCATTCTCACGCCGGCGTCAGCCATGCCCGCCGGGTTCACGTTCGATGTGCTGAAGGAGGTGACCGGCGAGGACGAAGACCGGCTGCTCGACTTGCTGGATGAAGCGCTGCGCGCCCAGGTTATCCGCGAACGGAAGAAGGTAGGTTCGCGTGGCACAGGCACCTACGAGCTGGCGCACACAGCCCTGCGCCACACCATCTACGGTGAGCTGAGCGCTCCGCGTGCGGTGCGCCTCCACCGCCGCATCGGCGAGGCGATTGAGCGAGTATACGAGTCGAGCGTGGAGCCGCACCTGGCGGACCTGGCCTACCACTTCTTCCGCGCCGCATCCGCCGAAGACGTCGACAAGGCGATCGAGTACGGCCGTCGAGCCGGGGAGCGGGCCACGGCGCTGCTGGCGTATGAGGAAGCCGCCCGCTCCTACCGTTTGGCCCTGCGCGCGGTTGAGCTACGGACACTGCCGTTGTCGGCTCTTGTGCGCCGGGCGACAAGTGACGAAGGCGACGACGAGCGCTGCCGTCTGTTGCTCGCTCTCGGTGAAGCGGAGACAAAGGCCGGTCAGGGCGACCAGGCGGTGGAGGTCATCGAGCAGGCTCTACCACTCGTGGAGCGGCTCGATGACGACCTGGCAGCCCGGGCCGCCCTGGCGCACGAGGGGGCCGTGCGCCGCAGCCAGCACGCCTATTCGGGCAGGTCGATCCCCATCCTGAGGAAGGCGCTTGAACAGTTAGGCGAAGACGACAGCACCGATCGCGCGCGACTTCTTGCCGCCCTGGCGGGCCTGCCGCCAATAGGCATCACAATGGAGGAGCAGATCACGATCGGCCGAGAGGCGTTGGCGATCGCCGAACGCGTGCAAGACACACAGGCCGTGCGGACGTCTTACGAGGCTCTTCTTGCCGCCCTCTCCGGACCGGAGCATTTGGACGAACGCCTGACCATGGCGCAAGAGCTGATCCGGCTGGGCAGCGAGGCAGGCGACCGTTACGCGGAGCTCTGGGGGCACATCAGGCTCATGATCGCCCTCCTCGCCTCCGGCGACGTGGACGGTGTCGACCGTGAGCTGGAGATCATTTATCCGCGGGCGGCCGAAACCCGCGAGCCTGCCTACATCGGCCGCCGCCCATCGTGGGAGGGCATGCGCGCCGCGATGCAGGGCGAGTGGGACAAGGCTGACCGGCATCTGGAGGAGCTGCTGGCGGCCTTCCAGCAGGTGCAGGTTGCCTGGCTCTTTCAAGCCGCAACAGTCTTGATGTACGATATCCGTCGCTCTCAGGGCCGGTTGGACGAATTGGAAGGGCCACTCCTCGCAAGCCAGGAACAGAATCCCAATCCCGCCTACACGGCAGCCCTGGCGACGGTCTACGCTGAGACGGGGCGCAACGCCGACGCTCGAGAACTCCTCGACAGTTTCTCCGAGGATGACCTGCGGCAGATCCCGCGAGATTGGGTGTTCGGGGTCGCGATCTGCATCCTGATCTTGGCCGCCCGGCGCCTCGCAGATAAGGAACGGGCGCGAGTTCTCTACGAGTTGCTCCTGCCATATCGAAACCAGCATGTGGTGATCGGCGACGCCGTTCTCTACTTTGGCTCTGCCGTATACAACCTGGGTCTGGCCGCCGCCACCATGGGTGACTTGGACGAGGCAGAGACGTTCTTCAAGGAAGCGATAGACGCCGAGCGCCGCTGCCGCGCGAGGCCGTATCTAGCCCGCAGCCAGTACGAGTACGCCGTGGTGCTCGTTGAGCGCGGCGACCCGGCAGACCAGGAGAAGGCGGTCGGTCTCACAAACGATGCGCTGGCAGCGTTTCAGGATATGGAAATGAAGACCGACGTGGATCGCGCCGTCGCCCTAAAGCTGCGGCTTCTGGGCATTGACACCAGCGACACCAGGACGTCCATCGAAGCAGTGGCGGCCACACTCTACGCGGAACAGCCGGACCTGCGCCCGCACACCGCGCCCGACGGCACCGTGACGCTCCTCTTCAGCGACATCGAAGGCTCGACCCCCATCAACGAGCGTCTCGGTGACCAGCGTTGGATGGAGCTGCTGCGGGAGCACAACGTCCTGATCCGCGAGCAGCTTCGGAGCCACCAGGGATTCGAAGTCAAGACCGAGGGCGACGGATTCATGGTTGCCTTCCAGAGCGCCCGACAGGCCATCGCGTGCGCTGTCGCGATGCAAGGCGCCTTCGCCCAGCGCAACGAATCGGCGGAGGAGCCAGTAAACATACGCATCGGCCTCCATACCGGCGAGCCAGTAAAGGAGACTGACGACTTCTACGGCAAGGATGTGAACCTTGCCGCCCGCATCGCGGGCCAGGCATCCGGTGGCGAGATCCTCGTCTCGTCGTTGCTCAAGGAGTTGGCGGACAGCGGCGGCGACATCGCTTTCGGTGAACCGCGGGACGTGGAGATGAAGGGGCTGTCTGGGACGCAGCGAATCTTCCCGGTCAACTCGTAGCGCCGAGGCTTCCACGACCGAGCGTTGGGATCGCGCGCTGGCCAACGATCCGCCTCTGCTCCCGTGCGATGAGCCGACAGGCGCGCTGGATACCGAGAACGGCGACCGCGTGATGGATGCCCTGTTCCAGGCCCAGGCAGAGCTCCGCACGGCCGTCGTTATCGTCACGCATGACCCACGCGTCGCCGAGCGGGCGAACCGCATACTGGTGATGACCGACGGGCGGTTCGCGCCAGCGGGCGACTGAGGGCTGTCGTCAGTTCGAACCCCGACGCCGTTCGCCGGGACCCCCGTACTAACGACGCAAGCTAGCCATTTCAGCCAAGGCATGCTACAGTGCTTGCAACAAGCCCATCGTCTTCGACCCGCAGGCGAAGATTCCCACCTTCCTTCTGCACTCGGTGGCCAAGACGTGAGTCAGAAGGTTCCTATTCACAGACACCTAGCACACCGTCACCCCGGCGCCCGACCGTGTGAGAGGTCGCCCCGAGGGCCACGCGCAAGCTGGGCAAGAGCGCCGCTTAGGCAGCGGCGCGAATAACCAGCGCCCACGGGGCGCGCGTCAGAGAAAGAGTACTTAGGACGCCGACCGGCGTCCACGTAGGTTCCAAGGAGGAACAGACATGGCGACAGGAAACATCACCAGGATCGTTCGTGATCGAGGGTTCGGCTTCATCCAGACTTCGGACAGCACGGAGGAAGTCTTCTTCCACAGCAGTTCAGTCGACCAGCCCACCTTCGATGAGCTGAACGAAGGCCAGACAGTCGAGTTCGACATCGAGCCCGACCCCAAGCAGCCGAATCGAAGCCGCGCCGCCCACGTACGGCTCAGTAGCTGAGAGAACGCGAGCTAGACGCAAGATGTCCGACGTACCGTTGCTGCCCTCGCTCGAACCCGAGGTCGCGCGGCTGCTCGCGCGGCACAACGAGGCCTCGGCCCGCATCGACTGGTCGTATCGTGAGTTCTTGCCGCTGGAAGCGCTGCATGCGCCCAGCGACACCCCTCCCCTCTCGGATCTAGCGTACACCGCCGTCGAGACCGCACTCCTCACCGAAGCAAACCTCCCCTGGTACACCGCCGTCCTCCACGAAGGCCTCCGCGATTCGCTCGCGCCTCTCCAGGAGTTCGTCCGCGTCTGGACCTCGGAGGAAGATCAGCATTCCACGCTGCTCGAGACATACTTGCTTCTTACCGACAACGGAGACCACGCAGAGCGCGGCCGGCGGCGCAAGGCCGTGCTGGCCAGCGGCTGGTCACATCAGCTTGAAGGCGCCTTCGAGGCCATGGTCTACACCACGATTCAGGAGCTGGCCACTCAGGTGTTCTACATATGCACAGCCCGCGTATGCGAACCCGACGATCCAACCCTCGCGCGTGCGTTGCGCCGAATCGCGAAGGACGAGACCCGACATTACGCGTTCTACAGAGACGTGGTCAAAGCCCATCTCGACGCCGACCCTGCCTACGTCATTCCGCTCGTGAACGTGCTCGTCGAATTCCAGATGCCCGGTCGCGTCATGAGCGACTTCGACGAGCGCAGCAGGATGCTCGCCTCGGAAGGCGTCTTCGGACCCGAGCAGTACCACAACGAAGTCGTTGAAGTAGCATGCTCGTTCTGGAACGTCGACGATCTTGCGTCGGCCCTGCCCGAGGCGCGGGTGGCTCTCACTCGGTTGAATAGGTATCGGGCGATGCTCCGCAGACTTGCCAAGCACCGCTCCGCTTCGCCGGCTGTTGGTGGTCGGTCGGGCGTTGGCTAGAGGCGCAACGAGATCCGCCCTAAGAGCTGATGACTTCTGCGTGGGAAGTCAGGAATGGATCTGCAAGGAATGTGACACGCTTCGACCGCGCGACCGCCAACATCCGAACACCCACAAACAGTACGCGGGTGATTGAGCGCTCAATTCGCAGTATGCGTGGTAGGCCTTATTCGTACAGTATCGGTCGAATGATGTAGGCCGAGCCCCTGCCGTGGGCAGGCGTTTCGCTCGTCGCAACGCGGCGCAATGTTCATAGGAAGCACCACTTGCGATCGAAGGCCTGATGAACGTGCAGCGGAAAAGGATAGTCATTGTCGGGGCGGGCTTTGCCGGCCTCCAAGCTGCGCGTCAGTTCCGGTCGGCCCCGGTTGACGTCACCGTCATCGACAAGCACAACTACCACACATTCGTGCCCCTCCTCTATCAGGTGGCCACAGCTGGCCTTGAGCCCGAAGAGGTCGCTCAGCCGATCCGCCGAATACTACGCGGCGCCAGGAACGTACAGTTCCTTCTGGCTACGGTGACTGCGGTTGACCTCGACGGCCGCGTCGTAATAACAAGCAATGGGCGAGTCGCGTATGACCACCTGATCTTCGCTGCTGGCAGCACCCCGAATTTTTTCGGCCTGGAGTCCGTGGCGAAAACGGCTGCTACGCTACGCGACTTGGACGACGCCGAAGCGCTGAGAGACAGGGTTCTCCTCGCCTTTGAGCGCGCTGCCGCGGAGCCAGACCTAGAGCGCCAACGGGAGCTTATGACGATCGTCATCGTCGGCGGTGGGCCGACGGGCGTCGAGCTTGCCGGCGCGCTCGCCGAACTGAAGCGGCACGTCCTGCCCCACGACTATCCGGAGCTGGACCTCTCTATCGCGAAAGTCGTATTGCTGGAGGCGACCGACCACCTGCTACCTGAAATGCCGCCCAAACTGCGGGCGAAAGCCAAAGAGAAGCTCGAAGCCCTAGGGGTGGACGTGCGAACAGGTAGCATCGTGGCCGGCGCCGACGGCAACGGCGTGGCTCTTCGCAACGGCGAAAGAGTGGCCGCTGACACTGTCGTTTGGGTAGCAGGACTGCGGGCTGTCCCCTTGGCAGAATCTCTTCCCATCCCAACGGGCGCCGCTGGGCGGCTCATCGTCCGGGAAACGCTCCAACTCCCGGGGCATCCCGAGTCGTATGCCGTTGGTGATGTAGCCCACGTGGGGGGGCCGGACACGCCGCCGCACCCGATGCTCGCTCCGGTGGCGATTCAGCAAGGTGCCGTCGCTGCCAAGAACATCCTGCGACAGATTGCGGGCGAGGAACTCCAGCCGTTCGTCTATAAGGACCGAGGTACAATGGCGACTATCGGGCGCCAGGCCGCTGTTGCTCACATCTTCGGCCTGCAGCTCAACGGCTTTCTTGCCTGGCTGCTCTGGTTGGGGCTGCATCTCGTGTGGCTCATCGGCTTCCGCAATCGGCTGCTCGTTCTTGTGAACTGGGGCTGGAACTACCTGACGTACGAACGTGCCGTCAGGCTGATCCGCCACTAGTCAGTTGGCAATGCGCTCCTGCCAGCGGGGCCCAGGCATCAAGCCGGCGGCGGAAGTCTCAGGGTACCATCACGGAGCCGCCGCTGATAGAAACGACCTCCCCGGTAATGTACCGTGACATATCGCTCGCGAGGAAGACAGCGAGGTCAGCTACATCGGGCGGCTGACCCACGCGCCCGAGCGGGACGCGCTTGGCGTAACGCTCGAAGAACTCCTTCGGGTAGATGCGTTCCAGGAACTCGTTGTAGATGAGGCCTGGCGCGATCGCGTTGACGCGAATTCCGTGGGGCCCAACCTCCGCCGCGACTGCTCTCGTCAGTCCCATCACGCCTGCCTTGGCGGCGGAGTAATGCGCCTCGCCATCACCGCCGCCGATCCAGCCCGCGGACGACGACATGCTCACAATCGCGCCGCTCTTGCGCTCGATCATATGAGGGAGCACGGCTCGCATGCAATTGAACGTTCCAGTCAAGTTCACGTCGATCACGAGGCGCCACGTTTCGTCGTCCATCTCCCAGACGGGCGATAGCTTGTTGATCCCAGCATTGTTCATCAGGATGTCGATCTGCCCGTGCCGTTCGAGCGTGGCATCCACCATGCGTGTCACGTCGTCGACGTTGCGCACGTCCACTTCCAGGCCGAGGAATTCCTTGCCGAGTTCGTTCGACAGCGCTGACGCAACCTCCTCGACGCGCCGGGCGTGTGCGTCAGTGACCACCACCTTGGCGCCTTCCTCTGCCATCCGGCGGGCGGTGGCCTGGCCGATACCAGCGCCCGCGCCCGCAGTGATGATCGCAACTCTTCCGTCGAGAAGACCCATCGTAGCGCCTACCTCGGGAATCGAGAGAAGTCGGCCTCGCGGCGCTCCAGGAAGGCGTTCTTCCCTTCGTCGGCCTCACCGCTCGTGTAGAAGTCGGGCGCGATCTCTTTCACCCAGCTCCGGCCGGATGCCTCTTTCATCGGCTCGTAGACCATCTTGAACGAGGCCTTGAGGATCTTCAGGCAGCTCGGGCTCTTCTGGAGCAGCTCTTCGCACCAGCGGTCCACCTCGGCGTCCAACTCCTCCGGCGCGACGACGGTGTTGACGAGGCCCATCTCAAGCGCCTCGCGAGCCGAGTAGCGGCGAGTGGTCATCCACATCTCTTTCGCCTTCTTGACTCCGATGACGTGCGTGAGGTTCGCCACAATGTACCCGGACGCCGGGCTGCCCACGCGAGGCCCGACCTGCATAAACGTCGCGTTCTCTGAAGCGATAGTGAAATCGGAGAAGTAGGCGAGGTGGTTGCCACCGCCGACGGCGTAACCGTTGACGCGGGCGATTACAGGCTTCAGGCAGTCCTCGATGCCCACATGGGGGTCCAGTGGCGCCGGCGCACGCGCCCCCTCCTGCTGCACCTCTTGCAGCCAGCGCACGTCCCCGCCAGCACAGAACGCTCTGTCGCCAGCGCCAGTCAGGACGACCACTCCGACCTCCGGGTCTGAGCTGGCGTCGGCGACCGCCTCGGCCATCTCCGTCAGCGTCTGGCCCGTGAACGAGTTCATCGCCTTGGGGCGATTGATCGTGATCCACGCGGCGCCTCGAACATGGTGATGCTTCTCATAAAGAATGTCCTGGAATTCAGACATCGTTTTTCGCCTCCCAATATCGTGGCCTGCCAGCTGGCAGCGCGGTTGACGCGAGGCATGCCAGCCCTCCCGCCGGCGGTCTGCGCCCCCTGTGCCTCGGTTCAGGGTTCTATCTTACAGCACAGAGGTGGGTTTCGCCCGCTGGCGTTGGCGGCGCGGCGTGGCACTATCGGCGAATAGTCTTACCTGATGGAAGGCCGGGCTTATACCCTGCTTTCTTCCCTCTGGTCGGTTCCGCGTATTGGTCTACAATCCTCACAACCAAAAGGCGCGGCACGACAGCACCGCCCGCATCGTGGCTGGTCTATGCCCAAGGTACGCTCCCAGAGGCCCCGAGGTTAGCCATTCCGTTTCCAGACAAAGGGTCGCGCATTACCTTTGCATGGTGCGATGCCTTCCTTGTAGAATTCGGTGTCACAGACATTGGCACGACACGCATCGTAACCAAGTGCCGTCGAGGGAAGGTCGAAAATGGGTGGCGACAAGGTCGGCGTAACGCAGCCATTTATCGAAGCGGTCCGTGAGGCGGAGACGATCATCGCTGGCGCTCCGCACGTAGAATCAGAGCAAGATCTGCTAGAAGGCTATGACTACCTGTCCGGCAGCATCCGTGCGGCGCTCCAGGCAGCGTGGTCGCGCGACTCGGAGCATCCCCGCTTTATTCGGTCCGCGACGCCCTACACGAAAGTGGGCCTCGATAACCCGGACACGCTCTACTTCAGCGCCCGCATCCAGGACGATGCAGAGTACGTGGTGTCCGGTACCCGTGGAACCACAACCGATCTGAGCTTTCAGATCATGAACGGCGACTATTCACCCGCGCAGGCGCCGGATAGCCTTGCGGCGTTTGACGACCGAGAGTTCTCGATCGCTGAGGACGGCTCGTATGAGCTGACGTTCGGTCCGGCCAAGGCGAAGGCAGGCCCCAACTACTTCACCCTCGGTCCCGGCGCCGCAATGCTGCTCGTACGGGAAGTGTACAGCGACTGGGTGAATGAACGTCCCGGGACGATTCGCATCCACCGTGTCGACACTGGCGGCACGGCTCCGCTGGCATTGACTGGGGATGTCCTTGCCCGGCGCTACAAGCTGGCGGGGAAGATCTTGCTCAGCCAGCTCAAGACGTTCCTCGCATTTCCTGAGTGGTTCTATCTCAAGCTGCCGGTCAACACGCTGACAGAGCCTCGCCTGACGCCCGGAGGCCTAACGACGCAATACTCCGCCGTCGGCCACTACGAGCTTGCCGACGACCAAGCCATGATCGTCACGGTGCCCGCGTCCGACGCGCCATACCAGGGCATCCAGCTCGGAAGCATGTGGTACATCTCCACGGACTTCATCAACCACCAGACCAGCCTTACTGCGGACCAGGCGCGTATCGACTCGGACGGCAAGATTCGGTTCGTGATCTGCGAGCGCAACCCCGGCGTCGCGAACTGGCTCGAATGCACCGGCCACCGCCGCGGCTACGTGCAGATACGGTGGCAACGCGTGTCACGCGAGTTCACACCCCAGGACGGCCCGGAGGTCGAGCTGGTGGCCTTCGACGAACTCGCGGCGAGACTTCGCTACTACGACGAAGCGCGCGTGACGCCGCAGGAATGGACGGCTCGGATCGGTGCACGACAGGCAGCGGTTACGGCCCGAATGCTCGGATGACGACATCGTCGTTGGCAGGCTCGCTGCTCCTCGAGGGCAAAGTCGTCGTCGTATCCGGAGTCGGACCCGGCCTCGGGAGGTCCATCGCCGTGCGTTGCGCGCTCGCTGGAGCCGACATCGTCCTCGCGGCGCGCACGGAAGCCCGCCTCCGCGAGGTGGCCGCGGAGATCGCCGAGCACGGCCGCAAGGCAGTGACGGTCACCACCGACATCACGGATGAAGAGTCCGCCACACACCTGGCCGAGACCGCGTTGTCGGAGTTCGGCCGCGTCGATGCGCTCGTCAACAACGCCTTCGCCATGCCTCCGATGGCCGATCTCGCCGACGCCGACTTCGAGCAGATGCGCGCATCCATGGAGACCAACGTCCTTGCCGCGCTGCGGCTGACCAACCTCTTCACGCCGGCCTTGATCGCCAGCCGCGGCTCGGTCGTGATGATCAACTCCGCTGTGCTGCGCCACTCGCGGCGACCGTACGGCGCCTACAAGATGACGAAAGCGGCCCTGCTCTCGATTGCGCAGAGCCTGTCGACCGAACTCGGCCCCCAGGGCGTGCGCGTCAACACCGTCGCGCCGGGCTATATCTGGGCCGACACGCTTCAGGCCTACTTCGCTCACCTGGCGAAAGGGCGCGGTGTCAGTGCCCAGCAGGTCTACGACGAGACCGCAGCCGACATCGATCTCCGCAAGCTGCCGGAACCCGACGAGATCGCAGACGCCGTGGTGTTCCTCGCATCCGACCTGGCGCGCGCGATCACGGGCCACTGCCTCGACGTCAACGGCGGCGAGTTCCACCACTAAGGTAGAGAACCATGCAGCAGGGACGCGACGACGTCGGCACGATTGACGACCTGCACGCCTCGGCCAGGAAGATCACCGGTCTGGACGACTTCGGCACCGACGACTACGGCGAGGCGCTGGCCGTCCTGCTGGAGTCGTACGCACGCGACGCCCGGCTGACGCCGTGGGGCAACAAGGCCGTTCGCGCCACGCTGCGGGGCGCCCTCGTCGCCCGCCAGCTCAGCGAGGCGGCTTCGCGACAGTATCCCGAGCACGCCGACGTAGCGTTCGAGAAACCGATCGTCGTCATCGGTTTGCCGCGGACGGGCACCACGGCGCTGCATCGTCTGCTCTGCGAAGACCCGCGGCATCAGGGGCTGGAGATGTGGCTCACGGAGGCGCCGCAACCCCGGCCGCCTCGCGAAACCTGGGAGGATAACCCGGTCTTCCAGCGCATCCAAGCAGCGTACGGCCAGTTCCACGTAGAGAATCCGGAGTTCATGGGCGTCCACTACATGTCGGCCGAGATGGTCGAAGAGTGCTGGCAGCTCCTTCGCCAGTCGATCATGTCTATCTCATACGAATCGCTGGCGCACCTCCCGACGTATTCACGCTGGCTGGCAGACCAGGACTGGACGCCGGCGTATCGCAGACACCGCACGAACCTGCAAGTGATCGGACTCCCCGACGCCGAACTCCGCTGGGTGTTGAAGAACCCCAGTCATCTGTTCGCACTGCCTGCGTTGCTCACGGTCTACCCGGACGCGCTGATCGTCCAGACGCACCGGGAGCCTGCCACCACCATCGCCTCGATGTGCAGCCTCGCCGCCCAGGCGACGGCGGGCCAGTCGGATCTGTTTCAGGGCGAGGTCATCGGTCGCGTTCAACTGGACCTGTGGGCCCGCGGCGCGGAACGATTCATGGCTGATCGCGGACGGTACGACCCATCGCAGTTCATCGACGTTCGCTACGACGAGTTTGTCGCGGATCCGCTCGGCACGGTCGAAGCGATCTACGACCATTTTGAACTGCGCTTGACTGACGAAGCGCTGGCCGCGATGGCGTCCCTGCACGCGGAGAGCGCTGCGGACGATCGCCGACCGTCGCACCGCTACGACCTGTCAGACTTCGGACTGACGGCCGATGAGGTCAACGAGCGTTTCTCGCACTACCGCAGCGTGTACCTCGACTAGGAGGTCGTTCTGCCGCTGTGACATAGCAAGCTGCGAAGCTACCTGTCGATGCTTGACCGCACGATCAACACTTAGTGTCATCTTGAGACGAGCCGGCTTTCTAGGATCTGCTGCCTTGACGCGGGGTGCTCTTCAGGTTGATCGTTAGTTAGCTCGACCAATATCGCAGCTAAGGGGCTGATCGCCATGGCTTCGAACGAACCTCCATCCATGTTCACGGACGCGTCGATGATCCGGCGTGTCCATCGAGAAGGGGTCACGCTCCTTGGCGGCGGCCGAGCACTGCTCATGCAGATCGCTCACCCGGCAGTCGCGGCCGCCGTTGCGGAGCATAGCTCTTTTCGTTCAGACCCGCTCCAGAGACTTCTGCGGACGCTGCGTCCCACGCTCGCGATCGCGTTCGGCACTCGCGCCCAGGTGAGACGGGCGGTGTCGTTGATAAATGCGGTGCATCGCAGCGTGACTGGCCCCGGCTACAGCGCGACCGATCCAGCTCTCCTGCTCTGGGTGCTGGCGACCCTAATCGACACCTCTCTGTTGATGCACAAGCGGTTCGTCCATCCGCTTCGGCCGGCCGAAGTGGAGGCGTACTACGGAGACATGGTGTTAGCTGGGCGCCTCCTTGGTATACCGCCGGAACGCATGCCTGCTGGAATGTCCGCGTTCGAGACGTATATGGACGACACAGTGGAATCGCTTGAGGTCTCCAACACTGCCCGTCAGCTGGCAGCCGAACTCTTTCAACCAGCCTCCCCCTTAGCCCCGGCGATGTGGCTTCTACGGGGCCTGACGTCTGGTCTGTTGCCCGCGACTCTGCGAGAGCAGTTCGAACTGCCTTGGAGCCCCCTGAGAGAAGCGAGCCTTCAGGCGGCGGAGAAACTTAGCAGGGCAGTAGTGCCGCTCCTACCGACGCCACTTCGGGCGCCGCCACCGTTCCTCATGCCGCCGGCCGCAGGCCTCGATGTCCTTAGCTCTGGCGGCTAGGCCAAGATCAACGGCACCAGCATTTCGGCCGGCGTGAGACCTGCGTGGAAGCCGACCATCCAATCTTCCGGGGGTTCGTAGGCCAGCACGTCCTCTCCGAGAGGAAGAGCAAGATAGTCTCCAACACGCTGTCTGGTCACATCGGCAAAAGGACCGGGCCCAAAAAGCTCCAGCCGCTCCGCCTCGGAGGCCGTGAGCAGGACGAACCACTCCCCAAAGCGATCCCGGAACCGTCGTTCAAACTCTTGAGCCTTGCCTTCCTTCACGTGGAATAACGGTACCCGCGGCTCGCCTGACGGTGGGGCGATCAGCAGATCCGCGATATCATCATCGGCCCGTACGACATGCCTGTCACGCTCGCGAACCGCGACAAGCCCATGATCTGCAGTCGTCATCAGGCGCGCTCGGCCCTTGATGCCATCCGCGAGTCGGCTCAACTCCCGATCAACGTTGACGACCTCAGCATGCACGGCGTCATCCTCTGGTCCGCGCTCGTGAGCCAAGGCGTCGACGAGAGGGTAGTAGAGATAGCTGTAGGTCGGGGCCCTCGCGGCTCCGATGCGAGTTAAGATGACATCAACGGCCTCCGAGAGCGTGGTGTAACCAGTGACCTCGGCGCCTCCGGACGTGTAGGACGTATAGACGCTGGAGGTGATCGCCTTAGGCACGAACGAGTGCCGTTCACACCGAAATCGAGGAGGAAGCGTAGGTACTGTGAAGACATCGCTGCTCTTGATTCCCCATTTGCCGAGTGGGCGCTTGCTGAAGCGTTCGATGAATGGCAGCACCGTCGCAGAAACGTCGTAGTCGACCAAGTAGCTCCACCAGGTTGGGACGCCGTGGACGCTGGGCCAGAGGCCGGTCGCAAGGGAGGTCAATGCGGCCACCGTCGTAGACGGGAAGACCGCCTGCAACGTCATGCACATGTGGGATCGCAGGAATGAGTCCTCGGCAAGCTGTTCGACAAGTTCCGCACCTAGGCCATCGACGAGGGCTAGGACGTAGTGATCCGACTGGCCAACCTGCGAAACGATGCGCTCCGCACCCTTCGTGAGTTCGAGGTCGCCAACACCCGCGAGCGTCGCGATCGCCTGCGACAGGTCGACAGAGTTTGGCACGTCCGGCGAGGGACGCACTAGGAGGCCAGCCTCGAAAGATTCGAGTAGCCTGCCTACGTCACTCATAGTACGCGCCGACCCCTCCTGCAACACGGACTCGCCTGCTGCTGCTCATCGAGACTGTTTAGCACTGTCAGGACGGCTCAATTGACATTAGGTGTTCTGATGCATCGTACCGTGCTGCGCGCTATCGGCGAATAGTGGAACCTATAAACACTGCCTTCCCTACTGACTACCGTGATGCTCCCGCGGTCGCTGGTAGAGCATCCGCTTCCCAAGGAGAGGCGCGAGGTTTGAACCTCGCCTCCCGCTCCGGCTCTGGCATCGCACCATCCCCACTTAGTGCGCCGTCTAACGACGGTTCACGTCGAATCCGACCTCAGGCCTCCCTTGCACTCTGGCCTGGGTCGCGCGTGCTATGCTCAACGCAGCGAGGACGGAAATGGTAGACGAGCATACCCAAGCGGCAGCAGCGATCGAGCACGTGGCCCGTCGGGTGAGGGAGAATATCGGCCGGGTCATCGTCGGGCGGGACGAGGTGGTGGAGCTGGTCTTGGTGGCGCTGCTTGCGGACGGCCACATCCTGATCGAGGACGTGCCCGGCATCGGCAAGACGATGCTGGCGAAGTCGATCGCGCGCAGCGTCGGCTGCTCGTTCAAGCGCATCCAGTTCACCCCGGATCTGATGCCCTCGGACGTGACAGGCATCCACTACTACAACCAGAAATCAGGCGAGTTCGAGTTTCGCCCCGGACCCGTCATCGCCAACATCGTCCTGGCCGACGAAATCAACCGGGCGACGCCCCGAACGCAGAGCGCACTGCTGGAGGCGATGGAGGAGCGTCAACTCACCATCGACGGCGTGACGATGCCGCTCCCCTCACCCTTCCTGGTGCTGGCCACGCAGAATCCCATCGAGCTGGAGGGCACCTTCCCTCTACCCGAGGCGCAGCTCGACCGCTTCCTCATGCGCGTCCGTGTCGGCTACCCGACCGAGGCCGAGGAGGACGACATCCTCCTGCGCTTCGAGGGCGAGAGCCCCCTGGAGACGCTGGAGCCGGTGGTGACGGCCGAGGAGCTAGTGCGCCTGCGCGCGCTGGTGCCGCGAGTTCGCTGTGAGCCCTCCGTGCGGCGCTACCTGACCGCCATCGTCCGGGCGACGCGCCGGCACCCAGCGCTGGAGCTGGGCGCCAGCCCGCGCGCCAGCCTGGCGCTGTTCCGCGGCGCGCGGGCGCTGGCCGCCATCCGCGGCCGCGACTACGTCCTGCCGGACGACGTGAAGTTCCTGGCGCCGGTGGTGCTGGCCCATCGCCTCATCCTCAGCTCCCAGACTCGCCTGCGCGGCCGTGACGCCGCCGGCGTCGTGGAGGAAGTGCTGGAACAGGTGGCGGCGCCGGTGGAGGGCTGACGTGCTCCTGCGCAACGCCTGGCTGCCCCTCGGCCTGACGCTCATCGTAGGTGGCCTGGCAGGCGGCTCCGGCGCGGTGCTCGCCTTGGGCGTGTTCGTGCTGCTGGCGGGAGGGCTGGCGCGCCTGTGGTCGGACCGTTCGCTCGACCGGGTCGAGTTCGAACGGCTGCTGCCGGAGTCGCGCGCCTTCCCCGGCGAGCAACTGCGGCTGACCTATCGCCTCACCAACCGGAAGCTGATCCCGCTGCCGCGGCTAGAGCTGCGCGACCAGCTCCCGGAGCCCCTCTCGCCACCCGAGCTGCACCTGCCGCCCTCAGGCGCCCCTCGAATGAGTCAGTACACCCGCACCACCCACCTGGGCTGGTACGAGCGGACCGCCTGGTCGCTGGACCTGCCCTGCCCGGAACGCGGCTACTACCGGCTGGGCCCGGCGCGGCTGCGCTCCGGCGACGGCTTCGGGCTGTTCACCAACCAGCGCGAGGAGCCGGGCACGGCCGGCGTGGTGGTCTATCCGCGCACCCTGTCGCTGCCAGAGCTGGGGCTGCCCGCCGCCCGGCCGCTGGGCGAACGCAAGGGCGGCCAGCGCACCTTCGAGGACCCGCTCCGCATCGCCGGGGTGCGCGACTACCAGCCGGGTGACCCCATCCGGCGCATCGACTGGAAGGCGACGGCCCGCCGCGGCCAGCTCCAATCGCGGGTCTACGAGCCCTCGACGGCGCAGCACCTGATCGTCGCTCTCAACGTCGACACCCTGGAGCACCCCTGGCAGGGGCACGTCCCGGAGCTGCTGGAAGCGGCCATCGTCGTCGCCGCCTCCATCGCGCGCTGGGCGTACGAGGCGCGCAATGCCGTGGGCCTGCTGGCCAACGGCAGCCTGCCGGAGTCGGACCGGCCGATCAGCATCCGGCCGGGCCGTGCGCCCGACCAACTGGCGCGCATCCTGGAGGCGCTGGGTGGCATCGGGCCGATCACGATGACCTCCCTTGCGGCGCTGCTGGAGCGCGAGAGTCACGCGCTGCCCCTGGGAGCGACGCTCGCCGTTGTGGCGGCGGTCATGCCTGAGCCGCTGGCGGCCACCCTGCGCCGTCTGCGCGACTCCGGCCAGCAGGTGGTCGTGCTGGCGCTGGTGGGCGATGACTGGTCGGAGCTGCTGGCCGAGGTGCCGGTCCAGCGGGTGTCCCTGTTCGCGTTTGAAGAGATGGCGGCGCAAGAGAGCGTCTCGAACTGATGAACGGGCGAGCTCTCGCCGGCGAATTCGCCGCCCTGGCCGCCGAGGCGCTGTGGGTGTTTGCCGGCACCGCCCTCATCGTGGCGGTCGTGGGCAACGGCGCCACGGTCTCCTTCGCCGCAGCCGCTGCCGCCGTCTTGCTCTCCTACGGCCTGGCGCGCCTGCTCCGGCGGATCGATTTCGATGAAGAGGCCACCCGCCTCTGGGGCGCCGCTGTGTCGATCGGGCTGCTCTACCTCATCCTGCGGATCAACATTGGCGGCGACCCGTACCTGTGGGAGCTGGGCTGGGTCGGCGACTTGCTGCGGGAGCCAGGGAGGACGCTGGAGGGCGGCGCCGGCGACGTGGCCACGGTGGTGCTGCTCGCTGCCGCCTGGGTGCGAGGCGTCATGCGCGGCAGCCGCGATCTCACATTCGAGGGGATCCTGGCCGACGTGAGCCTGGGACTGCTCGTCGTGCTTGGCGCGGCCGCCTTCGCCCCATCGGCCGATGCGCCGGGCGCCATACGCTGGCTGCCGGTGCCCTACCTGGTAGCCGGCTTCCTGGCCTTGGCGCTCGCGCACCTCCAGTCGGTGGAGGCCGACCGCCGCCGCCCCTTCCTGGGCGCCTGGACGCTATGGACCGGTGGCTCCCTGGGAGTGATTGGCGGGCTCGCGCTGCTGGCCTCGTTCTTCGGCCCGGCGTCGCTGGAGGCGGTCGCCGACGGCCTGGCGTTAGAGGCGGTCGGCGACGGCCTGGCGCTGGCTGGCAAGGGACTCGTCGTGGCGATCATCCTCGTATTGTCGCCCTTCATCCTCGCCCTCGGATGGGTCATGGAGGGCCTTGGCAGCTGGCTAGGAAGCGGCGACGAGTTCATCCTGGACCCGACGGATACGAGCGGACTGGCCGAGCAGTTGGAGGAGAACGAGCGCGAGCCGGCCCCCTGGGCGAGGGTGCTCGGGCAGGTCTTTCGCTCGGGGCTGGTGGTGCTGCCCATCGTAGGCGCCCTGACCGCGCTCTGGCTCGTGTTCCGGCGCCTGGCGCGTCGGCGTAGGAGGAGGAGCCGGAGGTTCGAGAGGAGGTGGCGCCGGGTGAGGGCAGTCCGCTGGGCGACTTGCGGGCGCTCCTCTCCGGGGCGCTGGGGCGCCTGCGCGGGCTAGCGGCCGGGGAGCCGCGCGGCCGCGATGCTATCGGCCGGCTCTACCTCACGGTGCTGCGCCGGGCGGCGGCCGAAGGGCTGCCACGGCCGCCGTCGGCAACGCCGCTGGAGTTCGCTGTGCGGCTCGAGGAACACTTCGGTTCGCCCGTCCCTGGAGCGATCAGCGAGGCCTTCGCGAAGGCGCGCTATGCGCGCCGTCGGCTTCCGCCGAACGAGATGGCGGAGCTGCAAGCCCGCTGGCGGCAGGTAGCGCGCGGCGATCTCTAGACGAAGGCAAGGCCCGAATCTGGCGATCACAATGCAGACTTAGTGTGAACGAACGGCGCGGGCCGGACTAGCCCTTCTGCAGTTCCTTAGCCGGCCGAATCCAGCCTGTCATGCCCAGCTCGTGGAACTGCGCCAGCGCAGCGCTTAGGAGAGGCACCATCCAATCCTTGTCGCATGGCTCGCCGCGCCGGGTGTACATCTACGCTTCAGCGAGTTCGACCATGGCGTGGGCATGGAGCGCCCTAGGATATGAGCGGAACGGAGCGGGTCGTGAGTTCGAACCTCGTCTTCCGTTCCAACTCCACACTCAATGTATAGAGGGCCGAAATTCTGACGGCCTCTTCCCCTGGCGAACCCGTGACCATCCGCTTTCTGGGCGGAGGGTCAATCGAAGCATGATGGTGTCATCTATCGAACCGTCTGGTGGGCATTGCAGGGCTCGAACCTGCGACCTTGGCGCAGCGCGGACAGACATGAGCGAAACCGGGTCTTGAGCAGGGGCGAAACGGCTAATAGCCCCTACCCCACGCACGGATCTGAAGCGGCTCGATGCGCACGATCGTCCGCAGCGCGGCGCCCGCCAGCCTGGCCCTAGTACTTGGAGACGTTGAGCTCCTCGATCTTCCCCTCGACGAGGTAGACCGTCCGCTCGCAGATGTTCGTCACGCGGTCGGCGATGCGCTCCAGGTTGTGCGCCACCCACGTCAGGTGCGTGGCCCGTTCGATCTTCTTCGGATCCTCTGTCATCAGCACCAACAGCTCGTGGTAGACCTCGTCGTACAGCGCATCGACCTGATCATCCTCGTCACAGATGCTCCGCGCACGCGCCGTATCCCGGTCTTTGAACGCCTCCAGGCTGGAGAGCATCATCCTTCGAGCGATCTCCGCCATTCGCTGGACGCCGGCGTACGACATCAGCGGCGGCTCGTCCTTCATCATCAGCGCCACCCTGGCGATTCCCTCGGCGTGATCGCCCATCCGCTCTAGATCGACAGCGATGTGGAGCACCGACGCGATCGTACGCAAGTCGATGGCGAGAGGCTGTTGCCGGGCGATCAGCTCCAGGCACTTCTCCTCGATCTCATATCGCTTCTCATTCACTTTGGCGTCGTCTTCTATCACCTGGTGGGCCAGCGCCATGTCTCCTTCAGTCAGCGCTGTCATGCTGCGCTCTACCGCCCTTTCGACCTGCATGGCGAGCGCCAGCATCTCTTGTTGGATAAATTCAAGCTGCTGATCGAAGGCCGTCCGCGTCATAGCACCATTCTACCCAAACCGGCCGGTAATGTAGTCTTCCGTCCGCTGCTCCTCGGGGTTCGTGAACACCTTCTCCGTCGGCCCGTACTCGATCAGGCGGCCGGCGCCGTCCTCACCGGCCAGCATGAATGCCGTAAAGTCAGAGACGCGCGCCGCCTGCTGCATGTTGTGCGTGACGATGATGATCGTAAAGTCCTCTACCAACTCCCGGATCAGATCCTCGATCTTCAGCGTCGCGAACGGATCCAGCGCGGAGCACGGCTCATCCATTAGGATCACATCCGGCCCGACCGCCAGCGCCCGCGCGATGCAGAGCCGCTGCTGCTGTCCGCCCGAGAGCGCCAGCCCCGACTTGCGTAGATCGTCCTTCACCTCGTCGAACAATGCGGCCTGCTTCAGCGACCGCTCGACCAGTTCGTCCATGTCCCCCCGGTAGCCGTTGACACGCGCGCCGAACGCGACGTTGTCGTAGATCGACTTCGGAAACGGGTTCGGCTTCTGGAACACCATCCCGATCCGGCGCCTCACCTCGACCGGGTCGATATCCGAGGCGTAGATGTCTTGGCTATGGTAGGTAACCTCGCCCGTGAGGCGAACGCCCGGGATCAGTTCGTTCATGCGATTCAGGCAGCGCAGCAGCGTGCTCTTCCCGCAGCCGGAAGGGCCGATCAGCGCCGTTACGCGATTGACCGGGAACGCCATCGTCACGTCCGCCAGCGCAGGCTTGTTACCGTACCAGAAGCTCAAGTCGCGCAGCACGAAGAGCGGCTCGCCGAAGCTGATCCCCGGCGAGGGTTCCGTCGCAGGCCGAAGGCCACCGGATGTCGACATCTTGGTTGCCGCCCTGTCTCCCTCCTGAAGCTCCTGATCGCGCGTCCGCGTCGCCACCGTCTCCAGGTCTAATCTTGCCATAGCTCCGTCCTTCGTTCCACTACTCGTGCCGGAAACGCTCGCGGATAACCGCAGCGATCAGGTTCAGCGTCAGCACCGCCGCCATCAGCACGATGATCGCGGCCGAGGCGTTAACTTGGAACCCTTGCTGCCGCGGCCGCACCGTCCAGTTGTAGATTTGAATCGGTACCGTCGTGAAGTCCTCAAAGAGGTTCGTGTTGTCCCAGGCGATAAACGTGAAGGCGCCGAGCATGATCAGCGCCGCCGTCTCTCCCGCCGCGCGGGACACCGCCAGGATGATGCCGGTCATAATACCGGGCAGCGCCTGCGGCAGGACGTGGTGGCGCACCGTCTGCCAGTGCGTCGCACCCAGCGCCAACGAGCCGTCCCGCAGGCTCTGCGGCACCTGCCGGATCGCCTCCTGCGCCGCGATCACCGTCATCGGGATGATCATCGCGGCCAGCGTGAGCGCGCCCGCCAGAATGCTCGGCCCCAGGCTGGCGAACCGGACGAAGACCGCAAGGCCCAATATGCCGTAGATGATGCTCGGCACGCCGGCCAGGTTCGCCAGGTTCAGCTTGACCACGGTAAGCAGCGGGTTCTTCGGCGCGAACTCCTCGATCCAGATCGCCGTCCCGATCGCGACGGGGAGGGCGAGCACGATCGTCGCGCCCAGCACCCAGACAGTGCCGATGATCGACGAACGCAGCCCGGCCCGCTCGGCGAAACGGGAAGGATAGCTGGTCAAAAAGTCCCAGGTCAGCCGCGACGCGCCGGTGTCGATCGTATCGTAGGCCAGGTACGCCAGCACCCCCACCCCGACCAGGCTCGCCGCCAGCAGCACCCAGCGCGAACCGCGTGACAACGCCTGCCGCCGAGCGACGCGGCCCGTAGCGCGCAGGATGATGACCGGCGCGGCCACTACTCGCACACCTCCAGAGTAGGCGCAAGCACTACTCGTACACTTCCCTGAACCGATTCACCAGCATGGTGGAAGCGACGTTGAACGCAAACGTGATCAGGAACAGCATCGCGGCGACGGCGAAGAGTGACTGGTAGTCGATGGTTCCTCGCGCCGCGTCGCCCAGGCCGACCTGCAGCATGTAGCCTGTCATCGTCTGGATGCTCTCCAGCGGCGACAGCGTCAACCGCGGCGTCGATCCGGCGGCGATGGCGACGATCATCGTCTCGCCGATGGCGCGGGCGATCGCGAGCAGGATCGATGCCATCACACCAGAGAGCGCCGCCGGCACCACCACGCGCACCGCCACCTCCAGCCGCGTCGCGCCCAGCCCGTAGGCGGCCTCGCGCAGGTCACGCGGCACGCTCGCCATCGCGTCCTCAGACATCGAAGCGATCGTCGGCAGCACCATCACAGCGAGCATGATGCTGGCCGAGAGGCTGTTGAAGATCGGCAGATCGTTGCCTAGCAGCGGGCGCAGGATCTGCAGCGTGATCACGTTCACCGCGAAGTAGGCGTAGACCACCGTCGGCACGCCCGCGAGCGACTCCAACACCGGCTTCAGCACACGCCGCGTGCGCGGCGCCGCGTACTCGCTCAGGTAGATCGCCGTCGCCATGCCGATAGGCACGGCCATCACCAGCGCCCAGAAGACGACGTTGAACGTACCCATCACCAGCTCCCAGATCCCGAACGACACCGGATCGAAAAGCGGCTGCCATTCCGTCTCCAGGAAGAAGTCGGCGAGCGAAACCTCCCGGAAGAAGGTCGCGCTCTCGCTGAAGAGCACGTAGATGATCAGGCCCGTCGTCACCAACGACACCGTGGCGCAGAGAACAAGCATCCCCATAATCAGGAACTCGCCCCTGCGCTTCAGCGGACGCTTTCGCAGCGCCTGATGAACAGCGCCGGGGCCTCCTGGATACAGAGTTTGTTGCATCTATTGTCCGTCGTGCACGCCGTTGGCGTGTGCGCTTTGAACGCCGATAGGGCTGGCAGGCGAGGAAGGTAGTGCGAGGGAACCTTCTCCGCTTCCAGCCCCACGGTAAGGCCTTCTCTGCATTACGGCAAGAACTGCTTCAGCTTGCGGAACTGCTCGTCCAGCAGCTCCGGCGGCATGCTCACGTAGCCCACCTCAGGCACCAGCGTATCGCTGCTCTCCAGGTAGAAGTTCACGACAGCCAGCACCTCCGGTCGGTCGCGCAGGAAGCTCTCCCGGGTGTAGATGAACAGCGGCCTGCTCAGCGGCGCGTACGATCCGTCCAGCGCCGTGTCGAAGGACGGTTCGACGCACACGCCGTCGCCGCCGTCCACGGCCACCGCCTTCAGCCCTTCGCTCGCCTCCCGGAAGAAGGCGAAACCGAAATACCCGATGGCGTTCTGGTCGTGCTCGATGCCCAGCGCCAGGACGTTGTCGTCCTCAGACGCCGTGCCGTCACCACGGTGCGTCGCATTCTCGTCTACGCCCTCAACGATCGTCTCGAAGAAGTAGTCGAAGGTGCCGGAGTCCGTGCCCGGATAGTAGAAGATGATCTTGTCGTCCGGCCACTCCGGACGGATATCGCTCCATGTCGACGCCCCGCCGTTGGTGAACGCCGTGTGTAGCTCGTCCACAGTCATGCAGTCGACGAAGTCGTTGTTTGGGTTCACCAGCACCGTCAGCGCATCGATCGCCACCTGGATCTCGACGATGTCGTCGATGCCGTTCGCCGCACAGTCCTCAATCTCGGAGTCCCTGATCGGACGCGATGCGTTGCTGATCTGGGTTTCGCCACGGCAGAACTTCTCGAAGCCGGCGCCTGTGCCGGAGAACCCCACGTTCACCCTCGCGCCCTTATTTGCCAGGGTAAACTCCTCCGCCACCGCCTCAGCAATCGGGAACACTGTGGACGATCCGTCAATGCGCACCGTCTCGTCGTCGAATGAACAGGCTGCTAGCAGACCCAATAACACGAGGGCAGCGAGAACCGCTATCCGCGTCACGTTTGTGACTCCTCCACCAGGTAGGTCCAATCGCTTGCCTTCGCGCAGTTCTCGGCGGCATCAGATCGCCGCCAGCAAGGTGGCTCCTAGCTCGTCTTCGATTCCGTCTCCAGATCGGACTCCACCATCACCTGCACCAGCTCCTCAAAGCTCAGCGAAGGCGCCCACCCCAGCTCCTCACGCGCCTTGCTGGCATCGCCTAGCAGGTGATCGACCTCCGCCGGCCGCATGAAGCGAGGGTCCTGCCGGATATAGTCCTCGCAGTTCAGCCCCACCTGCTTGAACGCCAGTTCCGCGAACTCCTGGCCGCTGTGCTGCTCGCCCGTCCCGATCACGTAGTCCTCGGCCTCCGGCTGCTGGAGCATCAAGTGCATCGCCCGCACGTAGTCGGGGGCGTAGCCCCAGTCTCGCTTCGATTCCAGGTTGCCCATCAGCAGCTCCGATTGCTTCCCCAGCTTGATCCGCGCCGCTCCCAGGCTCAGCTTGCGCGTGACGAAGTCCACCCCCCGCCGCGGCGATTCGTGGTTGAAGAGTATGCCGCTGCAGGCGAACAGATTGTAGCTCTCGCGGTAGTTCACTGTGATGTAGTGGCCATAGACCTTCGCCACACCATACGGGCTGCGCGGGTAGAACGGCGTGCCTTCGTTCTGCGGCGTCTCGCGCACCTTCCCGAACATCTCGCTGCTGGAAGCCTGGTAGAACTTGATGCCCGGGCCGCTCGTTTGCGATCCAGTCACGCCGCTCACTATCCGGATCGCCTCCAGCATGCGCAGCACGCCCAGCCCCGTCGTCTCCGCCGTCAACTCCGCCTGGTTCCAGGACAGCGGCACGAAGCTAATCGCCGCCAGGTTGTAGACCTCATCCGGCTGGCAGTGCTGCATCGCGTTGATCAGCGAGGTCTGATCCAGCAGATCGCCCTCAAGCACTTCGACATCCGGCAACAGCGCTTCCATCAGCGGCCGCTTCGGATTCGCCTGGCCGCGCACCAGTCCATGCACCTTATAGCCTAACGAGAGCAGATGCTCCGCTAGGTACGAGCCGTCCTGGCCGGTGATGCCGGTTATCAGGGCGGTTGTCATTGTCCACTCCTGTCACTTGCTGGACTGAATTGGCTGCATTGTACAAGCGTCGCCGGTTCAGGAACAGTCAGCCCTTTTCTACAGGTCTGCCAACCGCCACCACTGCTGGCTACTACTACCGAACGCCCGCAGCTACTCGAATAAGCAGCGCGGCGAGGAGAAGCTGGCCGCGGCCACGAGCTGGGCGCTGAAGAAGACGTAGCGGCGGTTAGGCAAGACGGGGGTGAGCATGTTCTCGCCCTCGTTCGTTCTGGTAAACTCCCACCACCTCAGCAGGAGGTGGCGAGGTTCTCACCCAGCGCTTCCCAAGCAGAGGCCTGCCCTGAGCGAGCCGAAGGGGTCGCGAGTTTGAATCTCGTCTTCCGCTCCAGAACGTCGATTAGATGCACGGATCGAGCCCGTTAATGGCGTTTCGACCGTGCATCTGGCGTCTAGAGAGGACGTGCAGCTTGCATAATCGATCGCCTAATCAGCCAGTAGGTGATCGGCGATCAAGGGCGCAGCGCCGGTGAGCGCAGCTAGTGGTTTGCCGTAGGCGGGGCGTCCTGCGGCCAGCGGCCGGCCCACGGCCGTGCGGTCGAGAACGCCTGCGCTGCAGTCAGGATCGTCTTCTCCCGGAACGCACGTGCGATGACGTGCCGGCCGGCCGGCAGGCCCTCCGACGTGAACCCGCACGGTACGGACGCGACCGACTGCCCCGTCAGGTTGCAGATCATCGTGAACGGCGTCCACCATGTCGGCCGTACCTCCTTGCCGTCGATGAGCGAGGAGGGCTCGCCGATGGGGAAGGCGGCCGAGGGCCGTCCATTACCCTGGAATAGCTTCCGATGATGAGGAGCCGTCAAGATAGCGCTGAATCGGCAGTTCGCGGATCCGGCGCTCGGTTACGTCGAACACCGCGTTCGCGATGGCGGGCGCGACGGGGACGATACCGGGCTCGCCGGCGCCGGTCGACGGCGTTTCTGGCTCTCCGATGAGCTCGACATCGATCTGCGGGGCGTTGTTCATTCGTGGAACGCGGTATCGCGTGAAACCCGTATTCAGTAGCCGTCCGCCACGGAAATCAATCGCCTCGTACAGTGCGGTTCCCATACCCATGACGACAGAGCCTTCCACCTGGTTCTTCGCACCCTCGGGGTTGACGGTCAGGCCACAATCGAGGGCTGCGGTAACGCGCTCTACCTTGACCTCCGAACCGCGAACGTCCAGTTGCACGCAGGCGGCGACGTAGCTACCAACGTCGAGACCGAGCGCGACTCCCACACCGCGCCCGGACGGCGATGCAGCAGGGCTCCAGCCAAACGCCCTCGCGGCCGCTTCGAGGACACGCCGGAAGCGCGGGTGCGTCAGGTTACGCAGGCGAAATTCCACAGGATCGAGGCCGACCCGAGCCGCGATCTCGTCCATGTGAGATTCGCGGGCGAAGTGATTGGCCGCCCCGCCGAGCGAGCGATACGAGCCGGTCCTGAGGGGGCTGTCGGACGTGTAGGTCGTGACTCTGATATTCGCGACGGCGTAGGGAGTGTCTGAACCGCGGCGGCCGAGGAAAGGGAGGTTCCCGGCGTGGTAGCCGTCCGATTCCCAGGCCACGACGTGGCCGTCTGACGTGAACCCGCTCTTGATACGGATAAGCGCGGCCGGGCGAACTGACGCCCAAGTCATCTCCTCAGCGCGGTCGTAGGCAACGCGAACTGGGCGACCGGCCGATTGAGCCAGGCGGGCCGCCTCTAGGCCAACTGGATACATGCTCTTACTGCCAAAGCCACCGCCAATCTCTGGGGCAATCACCCGGACGTCGGACTCTTCAATCTCGAGCTGTTGCGCGAGCTCGGCTCGGAGGCCGAACGGTCGCTGAGTCCCCGCCCAAACCGTGAGGCGCCCATCTTCCCACTGCGCGACGGCTGCCCTAGGCTCCATGGGCGCGTTCGATACGTACGGCAGGTAGTAGAATTGTTCGATGACCTCATCCGCCTGTTGAAACCCGTCCTCCAGCGAACCTGCCTCTTGGGTCACGTACGGGTCGCGGCCGGTGCGCAGGAGGAGATCGGGCATGTCAATCTGCGTCAACTGGCTGGCCGGCTCGCTCCAACTCGATTGGATAACGGAGGCGGCGCGTTCTGCCTGCTGGTCCGTTTCTGCGAGTACGGCGAGCATGTCCTCGCTGCGCACCACCTTGGCCACTCCCGGCATGCGGTCCGCGATAGTGGTGTCAGCGTCGACGAGGTTGGCACCGTATGCGGGCGGCCGCAGGATACGAGCGAAGAGCATCCCTGGGACGACCACGTCCTGCGAATAGAGCGCCTTGCCGGTGACTCGCTCGATCGCATCGTTGCGCGGCACGGAGGTCCCGATGATTGAGAACTGACCGGCCGCGGTCAGCTCGACGTCATCTTGAAGTTCGCGGACGATTTCCTGGTCGGTTAGCAGCTCAGCGTACGTTGCGGATCTGTCGGGATTGCTGCGGGAGGCGACGGCGCCGTCGCGGCACTGAAGCTCGCTGGCGGGCAGGTCGAGGTGGTCAGCCCCGAGTTCGAGAAGCACTTCGCGCGCAGTGGCGGCAGCGCGACGAAGCTGGAGGCCGACTCGAGCCGTCGACTGGCTGCCGAACGTGCCCATGTCCCACGGCGTTGTGTCCGTGTCGCCGAGGACGACCTCGATCGCCTCGAGGGGCAAGCGCAACTCGTCGGCGACCTCGATGGCCAGACCGGTGCGGATGCCTTGCCCGTACTCTACCTTGCCCGAAAAGGCCGCGACGGTTCCGTCCGGCCGGACGATGAGTAAGGTGGCCTGTTGGGTGTCCGGCTCTGCGCCAGAGTAGGCGGCGCGCGCGTAGCTCGTGCGTGGCGGTGGAAAGCCGAGCGCTACTTCGCCAACGATGCGCAGCCCGTGTGCGGACTGCTCTCGGCCGCTCATCTCTGCGCCGCAGCGCGCTGTACGGCGCGTTGGATACGCTGGTAGGTCCCGCAGCGGCACATGTTCTCCGCCAGCGCCTCCCGGATCTGGGCTGGGCTCGGCTCCGACTCACGGTCGAGGAGCCCAACGGCTGTCATGATGAAGCCCGGGATGCAGTAGCCGCACTGCATCGCCGACTCGTCAATGAACGCTTGTTGGACGGGGTGCAGCATATTCTCTCTCGCCAGTCCTTCGATGGTCGTGACTTGGCCGCCGGCCACCGCGCTTACGGTCGCCATGCATGCTCGCAGAGGCTGCCCGTCGACGAGCACGGTGCAGGCGCCGCAGAGCCCTTCGCCGCAGCCGTACTTCGACCCTGTCAGACCTAGGTCGAAACGGAGGTAGCTGAGCAGGTTCCGATCAGCGGCTGGAGCCTCGCACTGTTCCCCGTTGACGACAAGAGCGACCATGCTTCCTCCCCAAGAGCGACCACGTCCCGTCGGGACTATACCACGTAGCGACTTCAATTTTCGATTCTGACTGTGAACGGGTAGTTTACTTCCCCGGCACTCTGCTCATGAGTCGTGTACTCGGCTACAGGTGACGGCGCAGGCATGCTCTCGCTTCGCAACGGGCGGGTTGTCCGGCCGAGGATGGTTGCGCCGGCTGCGCGGCGACCGAGAACGGAGCTAGGGGGTTGCCATGGGCGCGGCGTCCTGCGGCCAGCGGTCGGCCAACGGCCGTGCGGTCGAGAACGCCTGCGCTGCAGTCAGGATCGTCTTCTCCCGGAACGCGCGTGCGATTATGTGCAGGCCGACCGGCAGGCCCTCCGACGTGAACCCGCACGGTACGGACGCGGCCGGCTGCCCCGTCAGGTTGCAGATCATCGTGAACGGCGTCCACGATGTCGGCCGTACCTCCTTGCCGTCGATGAGCGAGGAGGGCTCGCCGATGGGGAAGGCGGCCGTCGCCAGCGTCGGCGTTAGCAGCAGGTCGTACTGCGAGAGAAACGCGTCGAACTTCTCCCAGACGCCGACGCGGCGCTGTTCGGCGCGCACGTACTCGCTTGCCGTCACCTTGCGGCCGCCCGCGAGGAACGCCGAAGCGTACTCCGTCAGCTCGTCGGGATGCTCGTCCAGTAACGCCCCGTGCGCCGCCGCGTCCGCGCCGGCCGCGATCGGGCCGAACGCCTTTACGATCTCCGCGCCGTCGATCTGCGGGCAAGCTTCGTCGACGAGGCACCCCAGCTCTTCGAATACGCGCACGGCCGCCGCGCAGATATCGCGCACTTCCGGGTCCACGGCCGCAAATCCCATGTCCTCCGTCCACGCCACGCGCAGCGAAAGCCTGTCCGTCTCCAGCGGCCGGAACGACTCTGCCGAGGCCGGGATTGCGAACGGGTCGCCGTCCGCGGGCCCCGCGATCACGTCCATCAGCAGGCCCGCGTCGTCGACGCTGCGTGAGATCGGGCCTGCCTGCGACAAGGACGGCCAGCCGCCGTAGCCGCCCCAGCGTTTCGTGTAGGCCGGAACCCGCCCGACGGTCGGCTTGATGCCGAAGACGCCACACAGTGACGAGGGGATCCGGATCGATCCACCTCCGTCCGTACCGACGTGCATCGACCCCAGCGCGAGCGCGGCCGCAGTAGCGGCGCCCCCGCTCGAGCCGCCGGAGGTGCGGGTGGGGTCCCAGGGATTCGCGCACGGCTCGCCCAGCCGATTCTCCGTCGTCGGGATCACGCCGAACTCGGGCGTGTTCGTCTTGCCGAGGATGATCGCGCCGGCGTCGCGAATGCGGGCCACCAGCGGCGTGTCGAAGTCCGGCACGAAGTCAGCGTAGACACGGGAACCGCCCGTCGAACGCAGGCCCTTCGTGTACAGGAGGTCTTTGATTGAGATAGGCACGCCGTGCAGCGGTCCCAGCTCACCGCCGTCCGCCACCGCCTGCTCCGCAGCGATGGCCGCTGCGCGCGCGTCGTCGTCGCAGACCGTCAGGTAGGCGCGGTGCGCCGGATTGTAGCGCTCGATGCGCGCCAGCGCCGCCTCGACCGCCTCGACAGGCGACACCGAGCGATCGCGAATGCGTTGCGCCAACTCCACGGCTGGCAGCGCCATTACCGATTCGTCAACCATCGCTCTCCTCCAGCCGTCTCTGCGTTAGGTGAACAGCGGCGCCATCGACTGCCGCTGAGCAAGCTCCTCCATGGCTCGCTCCTGAGCCTGATCTAGTTCATCCAAATCGTCCCTGAGTGTACATGATCATCGGTTCCGCCTGCTTGCGAGGTGAAGGCCTGCCGATCGACCCAGCTCTGTTCGTATATACGAGGCGCTCGACGTCGCAACGCGTGTTGTGCCGGCTCCATAACGGGGTTATCCCACCGCAATAGGAACGTCCGCGACTGACGAAGCCGATAGGCCGCTCGCGTCTCCGGTACGAACGCCACCGCCCGCCGGGTGCTAACTGCTGCCGTAGGACGATGCGCGTCGGCGGCGGGCATCGTGCAGGCGGGGCAGGTCGGACAGTGAGCCGAGCATAGCTCGAAGCTCGAGCTAGTCAGTCTACGGCGACGAGGACTTCGCCGTTCTCTTCCTTCACGTCGTAGGTGGGAATGCTGCGCTTCATGAAGGCGGGCAGCGTCGCGTCGTAGATACGCTTCAGCGCCGCCGGGTTCAGCACCCACTTCGCCACGCACGCTCGCAGGGGCTGCCCGTCGCCGAACCCGAGCCCTCGAGGAATGGGCCGTTTGGCTCTTGTAAATAGGGCCTAACCGCCCTAGGCTCGTAGTCGAGGGCGAGAAGGAGCACGCCCGGCGGCATAGTAATCGGGGTCAGCGCAGGCGGAGCTGAAGCGCCGACCTTTGAAGGAGTTCAGAACGATCCCTGGGATGTGGTAGCCGTGCGGTGTCCTGCGATAGCCCCGATCTTGGCGCAGGCCACCTTCGCCGTCAACAGCACGGCCGGCCCCGGCGACGAAGCCTGTGGTACCCAACGCGCGCTGGGGGCGGGAGGCGGTCGACGCCTCTAACGCTGGCGTCGGGCTGGATGCCATTCACACAGGAAGTTGCCCGGGCCTGGCCACCACCAGGGACCGAGCTGGGCGCGAGGCAATACGCCGGAAGGAGAAGATCAGAATGAAGAGGTTAGCAAGAAGGTTAGGCGGTGCTAGACGGATCCTTGGAGGAAAGGGGGCGGCAGCGCTTGTATTGGGCATGGCCCTGCTTATTGCCTTTGCAGGCCAGCAAGGTACTTCAGCCAATCCTCCAGACTGGGTGGACGTGCAGGCGGTGAGCAAGGACATCTTCATCGATGGCGAACAGGTCAACCTGCCGCAGCCACCTGACGATGATCTCGATGGGCTCACCAACATCCAGGAATTCTTGCTCGGCACCGACCCGAACAACGTTGACAGTGATGGGGACGGGTTCACCGACTCCAATGAGTTCTTCAGCGAATCCGATCCCAATGACCCTAACTCCTTGCCGCCGTTCCCGGTCATCATCACCAACCCCGGTGATCTCCTGATATCGGACACCGGCGGTCTGTGGACGTTCGATGTCCAGACCGGACAGCTCAGGGAACATCGGCTTCCCTTCGGCGGGAACTTCGACATCCAATTCATCGGCCCCGAGCGGATCATCATCGCTAACATCGAAAGGGCGGAAATCTGGGAGCTCGACTTGAGCACGGGGAACCTCACACTCGTTACCAACGATCCGCTCATGAGAAGCCCAATCGGCCTTGCTGTCGACCCGAGTGGTGGGGGCACCTACTACATCGCTGACCACCAAGGCGGGGTGCTCGCGTACGATGTCCAGGCGAACACCATGCGGGTGGTGATCGGACCGTCGGTGGTCGGCGGCGCGCCTGACGGTATCGCCCTTGACCAGGCCGGCCGCATCCTCCTTACCAACCATTCGGGGATTCTCTTCCGGATTTCGCCTGACGGCGCCTTGGTGGAGGAGGTAGCGGACGTTGGCCCCTTTGGCCTAAACGGCATCGTGGTCACCCCGGGCGGACAGGTGATCGCGGCGTCCACCTTCGTTACGCCCGCCGTCCTATCCATCGACCCGGCGACGGGAAACTTCTCGGTCCTGCATCAGGGCCCGCCTTTCCGGAATCCCGAGGACGTCGCCATCGCTCCGAACGGCGATATCTACATCTCGGATACGGATTTCGGGCACAACTTTCCCGACTTCGTTCCCGCGCTCTACCTTATCCCAGCGGGCACCTCGACGCTTGAGACGCTCTGCGCCGGAGGCCCTCTCGGCGACATCGTCGACATCTTGATCACGCCCTCAGACACACCGGTAGACCCTACCCCTTGTCTGACCCCCTCCACTCCGCCTGGGCCCGAAGACTTCGATGGCGACGGGCTGTCCGACTTCCAGGAGAGCCTCCTGGGCACCGACCCACAGAACCCCGACAGCGATGGCGACGGCGTCCCCGACGGCGAGGAGTTCTTCCGCAACACCGACCCGCTCGATCCCGCCAGTGTGCCGCCGCCCATGCCCCAGTTCCCGGCCGGCGAAGAGGTGCTGTTTGAGGTGGTTGAGGTGATCAGCCACGACGGCGCGAAGAACATCGACGTGTGGGTGGACGAGAACCTCAACGGCCAGCCCGATTGTACCCTCTCCTTCCACGTCACCCCCTCGTTCGAGATCTTGGTGGAAAACCTGACGTTCTTCTCCGACGGAGGGGAGTTGTTCCCTGATCTGGACGGCGTTGTGACGGCGCCCCAGGGCCAATCTCTAAGCATCAACTTCTTGATCAACCTACCGCCGGGCGCGAGCACTTTGAATGAGCTGTGGGACTTCACCTGCGAGGAGACCAGCCAGCACAACTTCGATCTGCACAAGAGTGTCTGGCCGGCCGAGACCAAAGACTCTGACCCCGGCAACAACGAGCTGCAGACGCACTTCGAGGTGATCATCTTCGCCGAGGTGGACGTGGAGGCGGTGAGCAGTGACATCTTCATCGACGGCGTCAAGGTCAACCCGGACGACGCAGACAACGACGGCCTGCCCGATGCCTCCGAAACGCTGATAGGCACCAATCCCAACAACCCCGACAGCGATGACGATGAGTTTGGAGATGGTCATGAGGTTGGCTGGGGTTACGACCCCCTGAGCGGTGCTTCCCATCCGGAGCCGGACAGTGATGGCGACGGCCTCTCCGGCCTGTTGGAAGGCCTGCTAAACACCTGCGCCAGCGACACTCCCGCCTGCGAAGACCAAGGATTTGACGCCGGCACCCAAGCCTGGGACACCGACGGTGACGGGTATGACGACCAGCACGAGTTCTTCGGTGGCTCCGACCCCGCCGTCTTCCAGGCCGATCCGCCTCCAGGGGACACCTCAGGTGATGACGACAACGATGGACTGACCAACTTCCAGGAAGTTCTCCTGGGCACCTGCGCCAGCGACACTCCCGCCTGCGAAAACCAAGGATTTGACCTCGGTACCCAAGCATGGGACAGCGATGGCGATACATTCGGTGACGGTCACGAGGTTGAGTTGGGGACCAACCCTCTGGACGGAGGTTCCGCGCCGCCGGCGGACGACGACGGCGACGGTCTGTCAAACCTGCTGGAAGGCTTGATAGTCGCCCCCTCATGCCTCGCAGGCACTGACCCCACCAACCCGGACAGCGATGGCGACGGGTTCGGTGACGGCGAGGAGATCAACCGCGGCTCCAATCCGTGCGATGGCGGTGACGTGCCGCCGCCCATACCCCAGGTCGCCGTCGATGAGACGGTCCTGTTCGAGGTGGTAGAGGTCATCCGCCTTGACGAAGAGACGACCCCACCCGGCTTCGGCCCGGTCCCCGTGTGGGTGGACGAGAACCTCAACGGCCAGCCCGACTGCACCCTCTCCTTCCACGTCACCCCGGAGTTCGAGAGCCAAGTGCAGGGTCTGCAGTTCTTCTCCGACGGATGGGAGTTATCTCCCGTGGACGGCGTTGTGACGGCGCCCCAGGGCCAGTCCCTGAGCATCAATTTCGCGATCGCCCTGTCGCCGGGAGCGACGACGTTGAACGAGCTCTGGGGCTTCAACTGCGAGGAGATCAGCCAGCACAACTTCAATCTCCACAAGAACATCAATACGGCCGACCAACACATCTTCGACCGGGACGAGGGCAACAACAACCTGGGCGTGAACTTCGAGGTTGGCGTGGACCGCGGGATCTCTGTGGCTATGGACCGCATGGGGATGACGCGACACGGGTCTATTCGGATGGAGGTGGGCGAGAGCGGCGACATGAAGGTTCAGGCCTGGCTGGACATCGTCTGTGTCACGGAGGGGACGTTCTATGTGGACATCAATGTTGATGCCTCACCCCAGGACGAGCAAGTCGACCATGACCGGAGCGACAACCAGTTGCAGGGCGTGATGGTCGTGGAGTGTGTGCCCGACCTTGACGATGATGACGACTAGGGCCCGCTCTTGAGCGAGAAGCTAGGGGAGGGGCCCCGCGGCCGCTCCCCTAGCACCGTCTGCCTCCAGACGCCTGCGGGCCAGCGTCTCGCAATCTTCGCGGCGAGCGGCCTGCAGACTGTCCACCGGCGGCGGTGCCGGAGTGGCAGGAGCCCGGCGAACGCTGACGGCATCCACATACGGCCGGGCCCGACCAAAGAACCGTCGGGCGTCCGCACGGATTCGTCCCCTCTCGTCCCATGGCCGCAGCGTGATGCCCTTGATCGTCTGCATCGCCACGCCCCGCTCCGCGCAGACCGTGGCAAGCGTTTCGAAATCGGCCGCGTACTGCGGGTTCTGCATCATGACGTAGCTGTATGGGAGCAGTACGGAGTCGAACGCGAACCGCTCCAGGCTTTGCAGGTGCATCGCCGCTACGGTAACGCCGTGCCCCGTCACCCCAATGAAGCGTACGAGCCCTTCTTCGCGCGCCTCGACAGCCGCCGCCAGTGCGCCGTCGGGCCCGAGGGCGGTCCGCCACTCCTTCGGATCGACCAAGTTGTGGAGTTGGAGCAGGTCAACGCTGTCGACGCGCAGCCGCTCAAGCGAGTGGTGAAACTGATCGCGCGCCCCTTTGTAGGTGCGCTCGCCTGTCTTCGTGGCGAGGAAGAAGTCGTCTCGATGGTGCTCCATCCAGGTTCCGACGCGGCGCTCTGAACGGCCGTAGCCGGCGGCGGTATCGATGTGGTTCACGCCGTGCTTCAGGAGCAGCTCCAGGATGGGCGCCGCTTCGTCGTCCTGCATGCGCCCCAGCGCCGCCGCCCCGAAGATGGTACGGGTGCTGTTGTGTTCCGTCGATCCAAACGGCTGCGTCGGTATCATCTCGTCACTCCCACATCGCGTTCGCCGCGAAGAATGCGCTCCCGCAACTCGGTCTCGCTCGCCATATCGATCGCGGTCCAGGCCATGGCCAGTGCGCCGTCGAGGACGGCGCGGTCCGCGCTCTCCGTTACGCAGTGCTCGGTAAATTCCGGCTGGTGGTTCGACGCGGGGGCTGAGCTAATGCCGATCATCGGGTGGATCGCCGGCATCACGAGCGAGACGTTGCCCATGTCCGTCGATCCTGCGAAGCGCTGGAGGCCCGGTCCCGGGCTCACGAAGACGCGGCCAAGCGCTTCGGCGTTGCGCTTGTAGGCCGTTGCGATCTCCTGATCGTGCTCCATCTGTGCGTACGCCTGTTCCACATCCTTCATCTCAAGCTTCGCTCCCGTTGCCAGCGCGCCGGCCTCGAAGCAGCGGTTGACCTTTTCGCGGACGGAATCAAGCTTCGCCAGCGTGCGAGCCCGCACGTAGTACTTCGCGCTCGTGTGGGCTGGGACGATGTTGGGGGCATCGCCTCCCTTGGTGATGATCCCGTGGATTCGGTCAGCCGGCCGAATGTGCTGCCGGAGCAGTCCGATGGCGACCTGGGCGATGGTGAGCGCGTCCGCTGCGTTGATCCCTTGCTCCGGGTACGACGCTGCGTGCGCCTCCTTGCCAGTGTACCAGACATCGAAATGTTGGACGGCGATGATTGGCGGCTCCGCGACGTCGGCAGGGGAGGGGTGCACCATCATTGCCGCGTGTACGCCCTCGAAGGCGCCGCGATCGAGGAGCATGATCTTGCCGCCGCCACCTTCCTCGGCCGGTGTGCCGATAACGCTGATCGTGAGTCCGACGTCATCGGCGACCCGCGCGGCGGCGATACCGGCGCCAGCGGCGGCGGCAGCGATGATGTTGTGGCCGCAGGCATGGCCGATCTCAGGAAGGCAGTCGTACTCCGCGCAGATGGCGATGTGGAGCGGGCCGCTGCCATAGCGAGCAACGAACGCGGTGGGCAGGCTGTACGCGCCTCTCTCCACCGCGAAAC
>JADFKB010000089.1 GCA_022565155.1 Chloroflexota bacterium
CCGACCCTTGACCCTCGACCCTGGAGGTGAGAAGTGGTGGCAGGTCTACCTGCAGTCGTGGCTGTGTTGCTGGATCACGCCGAGAATGTCGTTCAGGAGGTCGATGACGCCGTCCGGCGCGGTCATGTTCCATGGGTTGGGGCCGGTCGTTGGCCCGCGGTCGAATGCAACGTCGTACGGCGGAGCTCCCCCTGGCGAGTAGTGCTGGATGACGCCGAGGATGTCGAATATCAGGTCGATGACGCCGTCAGGCTCTCCCTCCAGACCATCCACATCGTAGAAGTCCCAGGGGTTCTTGTAGTCGCGACCGCCGCCCTGGTCGGCTTGGGACTTAGGTAGGTTCTCGCGCACGTCGGGGCAGCCGTCGCCGTCGGTGTCGGCGGGGAAGGGTTGCTTGGTGGGCGTCGGCGTGATCGTTGGTGTTGGTGTGATGGTCGGCGTTGGCGTGGGTACCTCCTGCGACGCAAGATTGAAGACCTGGTTGCCGGTGCTGCCGTCGAAACCGCCGACCTGGAAACTATACGTTGTGCCGGCGGCCGCGGTAAAGGTGATTTCCGAGAGTAGGCCAGGCCCACCGTCATCATCGCAGGCAACGGAAGTTAGGGCCCCCAGGCTAGAGCCCGTATACACCGCGAGTGCCGTGTCGTAGTCGCTTCCGAGTGTGTCCGAGGTCAAAATCACGGTCGTACCGGGCGTAAACGAGTACCAGACGGTGCTATCGATGAAGGCGCAGGGTTGAGGTTCGCCAACCTGCAACGTGGCCGGGCCAGTCTCCTGTTTGTTGCTATATGGGAGGGGAGCGCTCACGACCACGGCGGCGTCAAAGTCATCGTTCCCCTTGGCAAGAGTCGGCGTCGGCGTTGGCGTGGGAGTCGTGGTAGGCGTTGGCGTGATGGTCGGCGTGGGACAGCCGTTCGTGGGGCAAGGCGTAGGCGTAGGCGTCGGCACGGACGTGCAGCCGAACGTGAAATTCGCCAGCCAGGTACCCCAGCGTCCGTTGTCGCCGCTGCCGGTTGCGGCTACGCGAGCGTACTCGTGGGCGACCCAAAACGACTGGTCGGACGGGTCCACCGTGGTTGCCGAGTAATCCCCCCACCGTTCCGTGGAGTCGTCTGGTAACCCGGTGAAGTCGTCGAAGAAGAACGCGCTCGCCTTCGCGACGCTAGACGCCTGTAGCGTGTTCAACGTATCGGCTGCCAGCCGACCGGTGTAGCGCATCTCGGGGAACCGCGAGCTTGAGCTCTGCGTGTACGTCAGCGCGGCGTTGCCGCAGGAGTCGACGGAGATCGACGGCATGTACGTGAACTCACCCGTCCCTTCGTCGATCGCGCTGTGCTGGCGCAGCGTCGGGCTGGAGGACGGGTAGCCGTTCGTCTCGATCTCGAACCACTGGACCACCGTGCGCACATCGGCTGAGTCCGACCCGGTCAGCGTTCCCCAGAGCGAACCGTCGCCCCAGACCGCGTTCATCATCCGCAGACAAACGGTGTCGATGAGCTTGGTGGTCCCTTGCTGCGGCGCGTCGAAGACGCAGAGCCCCTGGTCGGACGTGCTGACTAAGGCGTTGCTCGCCGCCGGGCTGCCTGGCACACCGGTCAACGCCGTCACGCGCAGGGACGTGGAGTTCCAGCGCTGCAGCAGGTAGAACGTGCCCGAGGGCGGGCTGCCGAAATGGTGCGCAGGCATGATCGTGAAGCCACCGCTCGCCGGGTTGCGATCGATGTCGACGAATGTCGCGGTAGCGTCGCCGTCGTAGAGCTCGGCCTTGTCGAAGACGCGGATCTTTGTGCCGCGGAATGTGCCCGCATTAGAGAAGATGTTGCCAGTGACCACGACAGCATCGGGGCTCACGCCCAGGCCCGGGTAGTCGAACCAGCCGTTGCCGGTGATGTTGGTGCCGGCGGCGTGGCGGAACTTGTCCCAGTCGGTCGTCAAGTTGGCGGGCGTTGCATCGATCGACACCATGATGTGCAGGTAGCTGTCGCTGAACTGGGTCCCCTCCAGCACGACGGCGACGAAGCGCTCGGCCTCCTGGTCGTAGATCACCTTCGGGTCGAAGCAGCCTTCGAAGCCACAAAACGTGTCGAGATCGACGGCGCCGGCGCCGCTGTCGCCGCCGGCGATCAGGCCACCGGTCTTGTTGTAGATGGCGACGTGGCCGTTCGTGATCTCGACGATGCTGCTGGGCCCCGCCGCTGCGTGGGTGTCAGGCGGGCTGTGGATGAATCCGTCACCGTCCGGCTCCTGGCCAATGCCGTTGAAGCCTGCAGTAATCGATGGCGCGTTCGTGCTGCTGATGAGGCTAGGCGGTGCGGGTACGGCCTCCGCAAGGGGTAGGAGGGACGGAGGCTCCTCGTAGCGGCCCAACGGCGCTTCGATGCCTGGTGGATCCGCAAGGGTGGGTGTTGCGATGAGGTCAGGCTGCTGGCCTCCAGCGCCGGGCGCGCCCAGCACCACCGCCGCTATCGTAGCGAGCGCCAACAGGGCAAGCAAAAACTTCAAACGCACGCCAGACCTCCAGGTCAGCGGGGAAGCCACCAGTCAGGGCCAGTATAGCAATGCCGGATCGGTTGTCAACCGGCGAGGGTGGCCCTCACCTCGGCGGCACCTGCCCACTGGCAGGTGCCGTCACCCGTCTCCTCAAGGGAGAGGGGTTGGGGGGATGAGCGCGCAGGCGGGGGTGAGGGATTTAGCGCCAGCGACTAACTGCCAGTGTCCAGCTTACCCACTTCCTCCAGCAGCGCCGGCAGCACGTGGCCCGAGGGCGCGCGGAGGACGGCGGAGCAGAGCTCCGAGAGCGGCGTCTCCTGCGGGTTCACTTCGATCAGCTTGCCGCCGTTTCGATAGACGATCACCGGGAACTCCGCCGCCGGGTAGACGGCCGCCGACGTACCGAGCAGCAGCACGGCGTCGGCGCGCTGCGCTTCCCGGAAGCAGGACTCCAGCGCGTCCGGAGGGATCGGCTCGCCGAACATGACCGTGTCGCTCTTCACCAGCCCCTCGCAGTCGGGGCAGCGCGGCGGCATGTCCTTAGGGACGAACTCGTCGCGGCCCCAGCGGCGCACGCAGTTGACACAGCGCATCTTGGTGCGATTGCCGTGGATCTCTGTGATCGCCTCGGAGCCCGCCTCCTGGTGCAGGTTATCGATGTTCTGGGTGATGATGTGCTTGAGGTAGCCGCGCCGCTCCATCTCGGCCAGCGCGATGTGGCCTGGGTTCGGCTTCGCCTCTTCGATGGCGCGGGTCAGCTCGTCGCCGGCCTGGCTCTGCCGCTGCGCCTGGCGCTCCGCCCACCAGGCGGCCGGGTCGGCGAGCATGCGCTGGTAGCCGTCCATCGGCGGCTCGCCGTGCTTGTCCCAGAGGCCGTCGCCGCCGCGAAACGTCGGGATGCCCGACTCCTTCGACATGCCCGCGCCGACCAGCGCGATCAGGTACGATGACTCGCTGACGATGCGCGCGGCGGTCTCGAGCTGCTCATCGATGTTGGTCATGGCGCTCTATGATAGCGTGGCGGGGAGAGCTGTCAACGTAGTTAGTGTCATCCTGAGCCTGTCGAACGGTCGATCACGAAGACGCCGCTGCCGCGCGCAACCGGCTTGCCGCTCGACTCCTCGCGAATCTCCACCTCCGCGAACGAAAGCCGGCGGCCGGACTGGATCACGCGCCCTTCCGCCAGCAGCGAGCCGCTGCGCACCGGCCGCAGGTAGTGCAGATGCACCTCGGCGGTGAGCACCTGGGCATCTGCGCCGTTCAGCGTGCGCAGCGCGTTGCCCATCGCACCGTCGGCGATGGCGGGCAGCACGCCGCCGTGGACGATGCCGTCCGCGTTCAGGTGCGCGTCCTGAATCGCGACTCGCAGGACAACGCGGCCCTCCGCCACCTCGGCAAGCGACATGCCCATCGCTTGGTAGTACGGCGATGTCTGAGCGAACTCGCGGACGGCGGCAAGCCGCGATTCGAGAGGCATGCCGCTCACGGGGCCACCTCCTGCAGCCCGCCTTTATCGAGCCACCAGCGGGTGACAACGCCTCGCCGGGGCGCGAAAAGCAAGGCGGCGACGAAAAACCCCGTCGCGACGAGGACAATCGACGCGCCGGACGCTACCTCGGCGTAGAAGGAGACGTAGAGGCCAATGACCGCGGACGCAGTTGCCACAGCCACGCCTAGAAACATGACATAGTGCAGGCGGCGAACCAGCAGGCTCGCCGTCGCCGCCGGCGTCACCAGCATCGCGATGACGAGCACGATGCCGACCGCCTGCAGCGCCACGACGGTCGAGAGCGCGATCAGCGCCAACAGGCCGTACTCCATCAGACGCGTCGGCACGCCGGTCGCGGCGGCGACTATCGGGTCGTAGGCGGTGAAGAGCAGCTCTTTGTAGAACGCGGCGACGAGGGCGACGACGATCGCGCCCACTATGGCCATGAGCTGCAGATCGCCCCAGCTCACGCCGAGGACGTTGCCGAAAACGAAGCTGAAGAGATCGGCGGTGTAGTTCTCCTGCCGGCTGATGATCACGATGCCGAGCGCAAACGCGCCGACGAAGAGGACGCCGATCGTCGTGTCGAATCGCAGGCGGCTGCGCTGTGAGATGAAGGCGATGCCGAGCGCGGTGGCGATGGCGGCGACGATCGCCCCGAGGTAGATCGAGAAGCCGAGCGCAACCGCCGCCGCGACGCCCGCAAACGAGGCGTGGGCGAGCGCATCGCCGATGAACGCCATGCCGCGCACGACGACGAAGGCGCCGACGACGGCGCTGACGAGGCCGACGATCAGCACCGCCAGCAGGGCCCGCTGCATGAACTCGAACTCGAGCGGGTCGGCGAACCAGTTCCAGAGGTCAACCATGGCCGTGGTGCCCCACGTAGACGCCGCCTTCGGTCGGTAGCAACAACAGGTGCTCGTCATACGCCTCGCTTAGTATCTCAGGGGTGAAGATGTCGTTAGGCGGCCCGAAAGCGACGAGCCGTTTGTTCAGCAGCAGCGTCAGATCGAAGCAGCCCGCGACGCAGGAGAGGTCGTGCGTCGCCACCAACAGCGTCTTGCCGGAATCACGAAGCTGCTCGAACAGCGCCAGCAGGTCGTGCTGCGTCGTCGCGTCCAGGCCGACCATCGGCTCGTCCAGCAGCAGTAGCTCGGCCTCCTGGGCGAGCGCGCGCGCGATCAGCATCCGCCGCTGCTGCCCGCCCGAGAGCTCGCCGATCTGCCGGTGGGCCAGCGGCTCCAGCCGCACCTGCGCGAGCGCGTTCGCTACCGCTTCGCGGTCGATCGCCTTCGGCGATCGCAGGAGGCCGATGCGGCCGTAGCGTCCCATCATCACCACGTCCGCGATCGTGGCGGGGAAGTCCCAGTCCACCAGCTCCGCTTGGGGAGCGTATCCGATCAGGCCGCGAGCGCCGTTGACCGGGCGGCCGAATACGCGTACATCGCCTCGCCACGGCTTGACGAGGCCGAGCAGCGTCTTCAGCAACGTCGACTTGCCGGAGCCGTTCGGCCCGGCGACACCGACCAGCGTCCCGGCCGGCAGCTCGAAGCTGAGCGACTCTAACGCCTGCATACCATCGTAGCCGGCGCTCAGGTTGCTGACTGCGACCGCGGGTTCGCTGCCGTTAGCTGCCACCTAGGCCCTCCTGCAACTGGGCCGCGTTGAAGCGCATCAGGTCGATGTACGACTCGACCCCGTCTATGTAGGCGTCGCTGAGCAGATCGAGTACCTGCACGTCGGCTTCGTTCGCGGCCGACTCCAGCACGTCGGCGTTGAACTGCGGCTCCTTGTACACGGCAGGCACGTTCTGCGCCTCGATCGCGTCGATGAGGTCCGCGATAGCGCGCACGCTCGGTTCCTGTCCCGGCGACGGAACAACGACGGCGACGACCTCCAGCCCGTAGCGTCTCGCCAGATACGGGTAGGCGTCGTGGAAGGTCACCAGCTTGCGCCGCTCCGGCGGTATCGATGCCAGCGCGGCCTCAATCTCGGCGTCAAGCGCCAGCAGTTCGTCGGCGTAGGCTGCGGCGCTGGCCGCGTACTCCGTCGCTCCCTCAGGATCGTTTGCGGCCAGCGCCAGGAGAATACTCTGCACATAGCTGATCGCCAGCATCGGATCCAGCCAGAGGTGCGGGTTGCCATCGACGATGTCGAGGCCGTCCGTCAGCACGTCCACCGGGCCGCCGGCATTCTCGTCGATTACGGTGCGCAGGCTGCCCTCTAGGCCCAGGCCGTTCACGAACGCCAGATCCGCCTGCGCGACATCGACGACGCGGCCCGGCGACAGCTCGTAGGTGTGCGGGTCAGCGCCCGACGGCAGCAGCGCCGTCACCACCGCCCGATCTCCGGCGACGTTGCGCACCATATCGGCAAACAGCTCCAGGCTGGTCACCACCCGCAGCCGGTTGTCGCCGCCGTCATCGTCGCTTGTGCAAGCGGCAGCGAACAGCACGGCGAACAACAGCGCCGCCGGGATCGCCCAGCGGCGCGTATCGCTAGCTGCCATTCGATTCACTCCCAGCGGTCGCCAGCGGCTGCGTTGTCCTGCAGCTCTGGCAGCGGCCGTAGACCTCCAGCCAGTGCCCCTCGATCTCGTACTCCGTGCTGGATGACAGCTCCTGCACCAGCGCCGACACGTCGCAGATGGCGAAGTCCTCCACCCGGCCGCAGCTTCGGCAGACCAGGTGGTGGTGGTGGCCGCGCGCGCTTATCCGGTAGTGCCGGCTGCCGTCCTCCATCATCACGCGGCAGACGACGTTCAGGTCCTGCAGCAGCTTCATCGTGCGGAAGACCGTCGCCCGGCCGACGCCGTCCGCGCGCTGCAGCACGTCATCGACTGTGAAGTGGGCGGGTGCGGCCAGCAGCGCGTCCAGCACGCGCCGCCGGCTGCCGGTGACGCGATGCCCCCGCAGCCCAAGGCGTTGGATGATCAGTTCTAGGTCCGACATGAGACTAAGTATCAGTTAGAATATGGGATAGACAGACCTGTGTCAAACGCCGCGCCTGCGGCGGACAGGCTCCGCCTACGGCGGGCCTGTCGAATGGCCGCACCGCGATTGTCTGCCAGAGGCGGGTCCGCCTTCGGCGGGAGATCGGCGGCATGGTGGCAGCCCACGCGTAGTAGGGGCGTTCAATTGAACGCCCCTACGCGTCACGATTGACAAACCTTGACAATTCTGTACACTGTGCGAGACTGGTAGCTTCCCCGCTGACCTGGAGGTGGGGTGTGCGAATAAAGTATCTATTAGCCTCGGGTTTCTTAGGCGTAACCGCTGTAGTGAGCCTGCTACTGCTGTGGCCCGACAGTCCAACCCGCGCCTTCAACACCACGGAAGAGCTGACCGCGAACACATCTAGCGGTACAGAAGAGAATTTGCCCCCCACCGGTCCCGGGAAGGTTGCGCCGGAAGTCATCGACGCGCTCTCTAGCGCATCATCTGTCTCCGTCATCGTTTCCCTCGCCGGTGGTGCGCCATGGGCGGTTGTTCCCCCGGTTGACGTTGCGGCCCTGGCCGACAACGTCGCGGCAAGCGCCGCCCGCGTCCTGGCCTCGGTGCCTCTTAGCGAGTTTGAACTCGCGCGACAATATCAGGCCGTGCCGGCCCTGGCGGGCGACGCGACGGCGGCCGGAGTAGCAACTCTGGCCGCGCATCCAGACGTCGTCCATGTCGGCCTGAACCTCGAGGTGCGCGCCGACCTGGCGCAGGCAGTGCCCCTAATCGGGGCCGATGATGTCCACAACCTCCTCGGCAGGACCGGCGACGGCGTCGTTGTAGCCGTGCTCGACACAGGCATCGACACCGATCACCCGCTGCTCCTAGATGACCTCAACCATCAGAAGTGTTTCTTGGACAGCGGCGCCTGTCCCGGCGGCGGCACTACCGGCCCGTCTGCGGAGGACGGGGCTGGGCATGGCTCGCACGTCAGTGGAATCATCACCTCCGCCGGCCCGCCGATCGGCGTCGCCCCGGACGCGCTCATCGATGCATTCAAGGTGCTCGATGATTCTGGTGTCGGTTCCTTTGGCAACATCCTCGCGGCCTACGACGAGATCATTCTCAATCATCCCGAAGTCGACATCATCAACATGAGCCTCGGCACCCTACTGGGCTTCGCTCCCGGAACGTGCGATGGAATAATCCCTGCACTCACTACCGCAATCCAGACCACGCGCGCGATGGGCATGACCACCTTCGCGTCTGCCGGTAACAGCGGCTCGAAAGCCGGTATTGGCTACCCGGCCTGTATCAAGGACATCGTCTCGGTAGGCGCTGTCTACGATGCGGATGTAGGAGCTCAGGATTGGGACCCGTGCACAGACCCAACAACGGCCGCAGATCAGGTGGCGTGCTTCTCCCAGTCCAGCACCTCGCTCGACCTCCTCGCGCCCGGCTCAAGGATAGACTCCACAGTCCCCGGTGGCGGCCTCGCCAACTTCTCGGGCACGTCGATGGCTTCGCCGGCCGCGGCCGCGGCGGCGGCGCTGCTCCTCGAGAGCGAGCCGCTGCTCACGCCGGCGGGTGTGGAGACTCGGCTGAGGGAGACAGGCGTGCCCGTGACCGATGCCGGCAACGGAGTCACGACCTGTCGAGTGGACGCCTACGAGGCGGTGCTCAACGACGGCGGGCCCATCTGCCCGGTGGCAGGGTCGTCACCACCGCCGAACGATGATTTCGTGAACGCTTACGCCGTCCCGGAGCCGCTGCCGTACACCAACACGCAGCTTACCACTGCCGCCATCACCGAGGTGGGTGAACCATCGCCGTGTGGCGGCATCGCCTCGACCGTCTGGTACAGCTTTACGCCATCTACCAGCGATACCATTGTGGTGGACACCTTCGGCAGCGACTACGACACTGTGCTGGCCGTTCATACCGGGCCGAGCGTTGGCTCCCTAACCTTGGTCGGCTGCAACGATGACACCGTCGGCTTGCAATCCAAGGTGCTGTTCGCGGCCACTGGCGGAACGACCTACCACATTCAGGTGGGAGGTTACTTCGGTCTTGCCGGCGGCCTCACCCTCAATACGGCTGCGGTGCCCACCTGCCCGGACATCCCTACATTCTCCTTCTCGGTGCCTGATCCTGTGGGGGACAACTTTGGCATCGGCTCTCCCAACCACGACATCACCTCCGTCGGTGGGGAAGGCGACGCCAGCATTTTCTGCCTGACCGTCGGGTTCGCCGGGCCGGTGGACCCGGCCGACGCCGGCAGCGGCCAGGAGGTGGGGGGAGTCATCGAGTTCGACACAGATCAGAGCGCCGGCACCGGATCTCTCCCGTTTGTGGACAGCTTCTGCGCCAACCCCTCTGGCATGGGCGTGGAAGTCTCCCTGAACATGTTGAGCGTCAGCGGTGAGTTTGGGCTGCTTAACGGAACGCTCGTGCCCGTCACATTCGGCGCCACCTCCTTTACTATCGTCATCCCGCTCTCGCTCATCGGCGGCGATACCGCGTTCAACTTCGGCATGGTGCTCGGCAAATTAACTCTGCCGACCGATTGCGCCCCCGACAATGGGGGCTGCATCGAGTCGCCTACGGGCTACATCTGCGGCGCGCCCACACCCACGCCCACGCTGACGCCGACCAACACGCCGACGCCGACCAACACACCCACACCCACGCCCACGCCAACCAAGCAGCCCTTCAAGGGCGACACGGACGGCGACGGCTGCCCCGACCAGCGGGAGAATGGCCTGGACGAGATGCTAGGGGGGCAACGCGACTACCTGAACCCGTGGGACTTCTACGACGTGGCGGGCCTGGCGGGCGCAACGCCGGACGGCTACATCGACCTCTTATTCGACATCCTCGGCGTTATCCAGCACTACTCGCCAACTGGAGCTCCGCCATATGACGTCGCGTTCGACCGCGGGCCGTCGTCCGGCCCTAACCCCTGGAACATGACCGCGCCGGACGGCAGCATCGACCTGCTGAACGACATCCTCGGCGTCATCCTGCAACACAGCCACGACTGTAGGTAGACTCGCGCCCGTTGTCCTGAGGCCCAGCCCGAAGGGGTGACGGCAGTTGGGATAAGGGCCGCCCACGCCGGTTGATATTTTGCCAGGCCATGTTATGCTGTCGGCGAACCTGGTAGCTTCCCCGCTGACCCGGAGGTATGGCGTGCGAATGAAGTTATTGCTTGCCCTGCTGACGTTCACCGTACTGGCGGGCGCCTTGCTATCCGGCCCGGCCGGCTTCAGGCCCGAGCCGCAGAGCGCTGAAGCGGTATCCCTGAACGAAGTGAGGAAGCTCCTCGCCTCCGACGCCCAGGCCGGCGACCGCTTCGGCGTCAGCGTGGCGGTCAGCGGCGACACCGCCGTCGTCGGGGCGCACGGCGAGGATGCCGGGGGCAGCAACGCCGGCGCGGCCTACGTCTTTCAGCGGAACCAAGGCGGCACGGACAACTGGGGCGAGGTGAAGAAGCTTTCGTCTTCCGACGCTGAGGCCGGCGACCAATTCGGCCGGAGCGTGGCGGTCAGCGGCGACACCGTAATCGTGGGGGCGTTCGCCGAGGACGCCGGCGGCAGCGCGGCTGGCGCCGCCTATCTGTTCGACCGCGAT
>JADFKB010000090.1 GCA_022565155.1 Chloroflexota bacterium
ATCTCCGGCCTCGCCAACGCCTGGTCGAACTGCTGGCCGATGATCCTGCTCGGCGGCTCGTCGGACACCAGCCAGGCCGGCATGGGCGCGTTCCAGGAGGCGCCCCAGGTCGAGGCCGCCCGCCCGTTCGTCAAGTACGCCGCCAAGATCGACAAGGTCGAGCGCATCCCCTACTTCGTCGAGCAGGCCGTGCGCATCTCGATGTACGGCCGGCCCGGGCCCGTCTACCTCGACCTGCCCGGCGACATCATCGACGCCAAGCTGGACGACGAGAGCATCGAACAACCGCCGGCCGTCGCCGACGCGCCGCGCCCAACCGCCGATCCCGCCGCGGTCCAGGCCGCGCTCGATGCGTTACAGTCGGCCGAGCGGCCGTTGGTGATTGTGGGCAAAGGCGCGGCCTACTCCCGCGCCGAGGCGGAGGTGCTCGAGTTCGTCGACAAGACACAGCTTCCCTACCTCGCCGCGCCGATGGCGAAAGGCCTGATCCCCGACGACCACCCGCTCTCCGTCGCCGCCGGCCGCTCGTACGCGCTCCAAAACGCCGACGTGGTTATGCTGTTGGGCGCGCGGCTGAACTGGATCCTGCACTTCGGGCTGCCGCCGCGCTTCGCGGAGAACGTGCGCGTGATCCAGCTCGATATCGCCCAGGAGGAGATCGGCACCAATGTGCCGGCGGAAGTCGCGCTCGTCGGCGACGCTAAGGCGATCGTCGGCCAGCTCAACGCCGCGCTGGACGAGCGGCCGTGGCAGTTCGGCGCGGAGAATACCTGGCGCACCGGCCTGGCGAAGAAGATCGAGGAGAACATCGCCAAGACGGAGCCGATGCTTGACGACGACTCCGTGCCGATGACGTACTATCGCGTGCTACGCGAGATCCGCGACATTCTGCCGAAAGACGCGCTGGTGGTGAACGAGGGCGCTAACACCATGGACATCGGCCGCCAGGTGCTGCCGAACTACCTGCCCCGGCATCGGCTGGACGCCGGAACGTTCGGGACGATGGGCATCGGCCTGCCGTACGCCATCGCCGCCCAGGCCGTCTATCCGGACAAGCGCGTCGTCGCCGTCGAGGGCGACTCAGCGTTCGGGTTCACTGGCATGGAGGTAGAAGTCGCCTGCCGCTACAACATGCCGATCGTCTTCATCGTGATCAACAACAACGGCATCAGCGGCGGCGCCAGCGAGCTCAACCCGGAGTTCATCCCGCCCACGTCCTACGTGCCCAACGCCCACTACGAGAAAGTGATCGAAGCCTTCGGCGGGCTGGGCTTCTACTGCGAAACGCCGGACGAGATGAAGTCGGCGCTCGAGCAGGCGTTCGCCAGCGGCAAGCCCTGCGTCGTCAACATCATGATCGACCCGCGCGCCCGCCGCCGCGCCCAGGAGTTCGGCTGGCTGACGCGGTAAGCACGCTTTGTCAACATCATGATCGACCCGCGCGCCCGCCGGCGCGTTCACTAGTTCGGCTGGCTGACGCGCTAAACACGCGTCGTCAACATCATCATCGACCCGCGCGCCCGCCGGCGCGTTCACTAATTCGGCTGGCTGACGCGGTAAGCGCGCTTCGTTTGACAGCCTAACTCGCCCCACGGTATCATCCTGGCGATCACCTCGCGCAGCACCGGCTACGCGGTGGCCGCCAGCGGCTTTGCTTACTTCCCACCACGGCTGGCAAGCATACGCTCTCCTAGCGCGAGGTCAAACGCCCGTAGCTGACGAGAACGGCACGCGCACGACGCGCGTCCGTCGCTCTCCACTTCGCACCAGGCGAAGAGTCAGGCCGCAAGGAGGCAGATCATGTACGGCACGCTGGCTCTCAGACCTAAAGCCCTGGAAGCTCATCTTCCGATCGTCGGCGAAGAGAAGATCGATGAGCTGCACAGACTAGCGGAGCCGCTGCGCGGGCTGCGCGTCCTCCATCTTAGCGTCACCGGCTTCGGCACGGGCGTGGCGGAGCTGCTGAACGCCTCTGTGCCGCTCTTCTCAGACATCGGCCTGGAGTGCAGTTGGCAAGTCGTACGCCCAACCGAAGAGTCGGCGGCGGCGAACAACGCGTTCTACCGGGCGCTGGCGGGAGCGGCCTCCGAGTGGACGCCGGCGATGAGCGAAGTCTGGCTTCGCTACAGCGCCATGAATGCCGGGCTGCTCACCGAACCGTTCGACGTGATCATCGCCCACGACCCGCAGACCGCCGCCATCCGCAGCTTCGTATCGGACGCGGCGCGCTCCCGCTGCCGCTGGGCGCTCCACTCCCACCTCGATCTCTCCTCGGCAGAGCCGAACGCCTGGGCGCTGCTACGGCAGCACAGCGATCCGTACGACGCCATCATCTTCGACGCCGATTCGTTCGTCCACCCGCAACTCAACGCCGTGCCGGTGACGATTATCAAGCCTGCTATCGATCCGCTCGGCCCGCGCAACATGGAGCTGTCAGCAGACGTGATCGAGACGATCCTCCGCCGCTACGGCATCGACCCGAACCGGCCGCTCGTGTTGCAGATGTCGCCCGCTGATCGAGGCGGCGACCTAATCGGCGCCATCGACGTCTACGACCGCGTTCGCCGCGATGTGCCAGGGGTCCAACTCGCCCTGATCGCGCTCCATCCGCCCCAAGACGCGGCCGGCATCGCCTACTTCGACGAGACGGTGCGCCGGTCGATGCAGTACCCGGATGTCCAGATCCTGCGTGGTGTCAGCGAGGTAGGCAATGTGGAGACAAACGCCTTTCAGCGCGCCGCCGATGTCGTAATTCAGACAGGCCTGCGCAAGGGATTCGGACTCTGGATCTCAGACGCGCAGTGGAAACGCCGTCCGGTGGTCAGCGCCCGCGCCGGCGCGCTGGCCCAGCAGGTGAAAGACGGCGAGACCGGCTTCCTGGCTGACGAACCAGAGCAATTCGCCGGGCGCGTCACATCGTTGCTCCAAGATCGGCAGCTCGCTGAACGGATCGGCGCTGCGGCCCACAACCACGTGGCAGACCACTTCCTGATCACCCGCTTTATCGCAGACGAACTGCGCCTCCTGGCGGGCCTCACCCGTCACGCCCGCTGACGCCCGGCTTATGCTCGGTTCCGTTCCCCTCACTCCAAAAGCGCTAGACGACTATCGCTCCGTCATAGGCCAGCCCCTCATCGATGAGATCCGGCAGCTTGCCGAACCGCTGGCCGGGGCGCGCGTCCTGCACCTGAACGCCACATCGTTCGGCGGCGGCGTCGCGGAGATCCTGACGACGCTGGTGCCGCTGATGAACGACGTTGGCCTCAACGCCGACTGGCAGGTGATCCGCGGCTCCGACGACTTCTACAACGTGACGAAGGCGATGCACAACAGCCTGCAGGGTATGTTCGTGGACTGGTCACCGGAGATGCAGGATGTCTGGCTACATCATAACCAACTGAGCGCCGATCTCTTCGACGAGTCGTACGACTTCGTCATCGCCCACGATCCGCAGCCCGCAGGCATCCTATCCTTACTAAAAGAGCGCGACGCGCCCGCCGCGGCTGGCAAGTGGATCTGGCGCTGCCACATCGACCTAACGGAAGCGCAGGTACAAACCTGGGATATGCTCAGACGGTACGTTCGCGACTTCGACGGCGCCATCTTCACTGCGCCGGAGTACGTCAAGGACGGCATGCCGGGGCCGCAGGTGTTCATCGTTCCGCCGGCGATCGATCCGCTCAGCCCCAAGAACGTCGAGCTGCCCGACGATACCTACCGCGCAATACTCGAACGCTACGGCATCGACTACGAGCGGCCGTTCATCGCCCAGATCTCTCGCTTCGATCCCTGGAAAGACCCGCTGGGCGTGATCGAAGCCTACCGCCTCGTCAAGCAGGAGCTGCCGGAGCTGCAACTGGTGTTGATCGCTTCGATGGCGCGCGACGATCCGGAGGCCTGGGCTTGGTACGAACGCATCGTCCGCCGGGCGGGTGAGGACTTCGATATCCACATCCTCTCCAACCTGAACGGCGTCGGCAACGTCGAGGTGAACGCGTTCCAGCGCGCCCAGGTGGTGATCCAGAAATCGGTACGGGAGGGCTTCGGCCTCGTCGTATCGGAAGCGCTCTGGAAGCGGCGGCCGGTCGTCGCGGGCAGGGTCGGCGGCATTCCCATGCAGCTCATCGACGGCGAGACAGGCTATCTCGTCAACACCGTCGAAGAGTGCGCCGAGCGCATATCGACTCTGCTCGCCGATCCAGACAAGGCGGACGAGATGGGCGCCGCCGGCCGCGAGTTCGTACGGGAGCGCTTTCTCATCACGCGCTATCTTAGAGATTACCTGCAGATCTTTCGTACGCTGCGCGGCCTGGAGGCGGCGCCCGGCCACCTCCTGCTGCCATCGGCGGGTAAGGAGGCGCCATGAAAGGTGTCATCGCGATGATCCTCGCCGGAGGGCAGGGAGACCGGCTCAGCGTGCTATCTGAGGAGCGGGCGAAACCGGCCGTCCCGTTCGGCGGCCGCTACCGCATCATCGACTTCACCCTGAGCAACTGCGCCAACTCGGAGATCAGAAACGTCGGCGTCCTCACCCAGTACCGCCCCCGCTCGCTGAACGACCACATCGGCATCGGCGGCCCGTGGGACCTCGATCGCGGGGGCGGCGGCGTCGCGCTGCTTCAGCCCTACATCGGTCATCAGGCCTCCGACTGGTACCAGGGCACCGCCGACGCCGTCTACCAGAACCTCTACTACGTTGAGGAGTCGCGCGCCGAGCTTGTGCTGATCCTGGCGGGCGACCACGTCTACAAGATGGCCTACGATGAGCTGATCGACATCCACCGCTCCACCGGCGCGGACGTCACGATCCCTGTCTGCACCGTGCCAATGGACGAGGCACATCGCTTCGGCACCGTAGTCCTCGACGACGACGACCGCGTCGTTGCCTTTGAAGAGAAGCCGGAGCAGCCCCGCTCCGACTTGATCTCCATGGGCATCTACCTCTTTCGAAAGGACGCGCTGATGGCATCGCTCGTTGACGCCACTAATATAGCCACGGGCGAACGCGACTTCGGCCGTGACGTCTTGCCGGCACTCGTCGCCGACCCGGCAAAGCAGGTGTTCGCTTATCGATTCAACGATTACTGGCGCGACGTAGGCACGATCGAATCCTACTTCCGGAGCAACATGGACTTGCTGGAAGACCTGCCGCCGCTCAACCTCTACGACGGTGAAAGCGAGATCCGCACGCCTATCGTTCCCAAGCCCCCGGTGAAGATCGGCCCTCGGGCAGAGATCAGCCGCTCCCTCCTCTCGGTTGGTAGCATCATCAACGGCCGCGTGGAGCACTCCGTGCTCTCGCCCGGCGTCTACGTCGAAGAAGGAGCCGTCGTGCGCGACTCGATTATCTTCGACGACACACGCATCGCAAGCGGCGCCGTCATCGACCGTTCAATCGTGGACAAGGCAGTGCAAGTCGGCAAGGCCTGCCACATCGGCTACGGCGATGACTGGACGGAGAACCAGGAGCGGGGGGACATCGTCAACGCCGGCTTCACGATCGTCGGCAAGCGGGCGGAGCTGCTGCCCAATACCCGCGTCGGACGCAACTGCGTGATCGGCCCCGCAGTCATCGCATCGGGCGGAGAGCAGCACTACATCCCCAGCGGCGCCACCATACGCACGCAACACGGAGACGGCGTCTTCTCCGTCTAACCGCCGAACATCGCGATCACCAGGCAAACACATCGATCAAACCGGCCAACCGGAGTTGACGCCAGCGTCGATCCAGCTATGATGCCAGTTGAGCGACATCCGAAACGCTGCCACTAGGAGGATACGACCATGCGTGACCTGGCACTGCGCGCCCTGGACACCGCCCGCAGCCGCGGCGCCGGCTACGCCGACGTGCGAGTGGTGCACCACCAGTCTGAATCCGTCACCGTCCGGCTCCAGAACGTGGAGGCCCTCGCGAACGATGAAACGATCGGCTTCGGCGTCCGCGTGCTCGTCGATGGCTACTGGGGCTTCGCCAGCAGCCACCGGATGACAATGGAGGAGGCGGACAGGATCGCGGCGGAAGCGGTGCGCATCGCCCGCGCTTCGACGACGGTACCGGGGCAGAAGGCGGACATCGGGCCAGCGTCAGCGATCGTCGATAGCTACACGACGCCGGTGGAGAAGGACCCGTTCGCTGTGCCGCTGGATGAGAAGATCGCGCTCTTGCTAGGGGCAACGGAGGCGATGGCGCGCGCGTCCGGCATCGTCATGGCGGAGGCCAACTGCTACTGCCAGCGCGAGGAGAAGCTCTTCGTCAGCACGGAGGGCAGCGAGATCGACCAGAGCCTAGTCGAGACCGGCTGCGGCATCGAGGCGACTGCCGTGGATGAGGGCGAAGTGCAGCGCCGCTCCTTCCCGAACAGCGTCGGCCGCCATCAGGGCACTGAAGGCTGGGAGTTCGTCGAGCGCTGGGACCTGCGCAGCAACGCCCAGCGCGTCGGCGAAGAGGCGGCCGAGCTGCTGCGGGCCAAGCCCTGCCCCTCCGGCGCAACGACCGTGATCCTCGACGGCAGCCAGGTCGCGCTGCAGATCCACGAGTCGTGCGGCCATGCGATCGAGCTCGATCGTGTGCTCGGCACCGAAGCCGCATTCGCCGGCACCAGCTTCCTCACCACCGACAAGCTGGGCGGGTTCGCCTACGGATCGCCGTCGGTCAACATCACCGCCGACGCCACCATCCCCGGCGGCCTCGGGACGTTCGGATACGACGATGAGGGCATCCCCGCCCACTCGACGCCGATCGTTCGAGAAGGGCAGTTCATTGGCTACCTGACGTCCCGTGAGACGGCCTCCGCCCTCGGCCAGACGAGCAACGGCGCCATGCGCGCCACCGGCTGGAACCGCATCCCCCTCATCCGCATGACCAACGTTAGCCTCGATCCCGGCGAATGGACGCTAGACAACATGATCGCCGACACCAAGGACGGCATCTACATGGAGACGAACCGGAGCTGGAGCATCGACGACAGGCGGCTCAACTTCCAGTTCGGCACGGAAGTAGGGCGCGAGATCAAGAACGGCAAGCTGGGCGCGCTGATCAAGAACGCCACCTACACCGGCATCACCCCCCAGTTCTGGGGCTCCTGCGACGCTATCGGCAACCGCGACCACTGGATCGTCTGGGGCACGCCCAACTGCGGTAAAGGGCAGCCGGAGCAGGTGGCCCACACCGGCCACGGCGCCGCCCCCGCACGCTTCCGCGACGTGCAGGTGGGGATCATGCAGTAGTGGAGCAGGAACGATTCGAGGAGCTGGTGCGCCAGGGGCTCGAACTTCTGCCGGAAGCTATCTCCCGCCGCATGAGCAATCTGGACGTTGAGGTACACGATCAACCGACGGCCGCGCAACTAACGTCGGCAGGCGTGCCGTCCGGACATACGCTGCTGGGCCTCTACGTGGGTATTCCGCTCACCCGCCGGACATCCGGCTACAACCTGGTGGCGCCCGACCGGATCATTATCTTCAAGACGCCGCTGGAGCGCCTGTCGCGCAGCGACGACGATCTCGTCGAGCGCGTGACAGACACGGTCATCCACGAAGTGGCACACCACTTCGGCATCAGCGACGAGCGGCTGCAAGAGATAGAAGCGGAGCGGCATCGACGGCACAAACACTCGGCGGGCGATGATCGCTAGTCCGCCGCGAAGGAATCGAACACGCAACTGGAGGTACAGCGCATGACCGGCGAAGAGGAGCTGAAGAAGCTTACCGACCGCGCCCTCGCGATAAGCCAGGCCGACCAGACCGAGGTGGTCGTGATCGCGCCGCAGAGCGCGCTCACCCGCTTCGCGAACAGCTACATCCATCAGAACGTCGAGCAGCAGGACATCGACATGCGCGTGCGCGCCGTCGTCGGCAAGAAGATCGGCGTCGCCTCCAGCAACGACCTCTCGGACGAAGGGCTGCGGAACGTCGTCGGGCGCGCGCTGACGCTGGCGCAGCACCAGAAGGAGAACCCGGACTTCCAGTCGCTCCCCGCGCCGAAGCCGATCCAGCACGTCGATTCGTTCGTCGAGCGCACGGCCCGCACCGGGCCGGAGGAGCGCGCCGCCATGGTCGGCCAGATCTGCAGCGCCGCCACCAGCGCCGGCCTCAACGCAGCGGGCGCGTTTCGTACGTCCGCAACCGAGATCGCCGTCGCCAACTCGCTCGGCGTGTTCGCCTATCATCGCGACACGATGGCCGACGTCAACACCGTCATCATGAGCGAGCAGGGCTCCGGCCACGCCGAGCGCATCAGCCTGGACGTGGGCGACATCGACGGCGCAGAGGTCGCCAAGGAAGCGGTCGACACGGCGCTGCGCAACGTCGACCAGATCGAGCTGGAGCCGGGCGAGTACGACGTCGTCTTCCAGGAGTACGCCGTCGCCGATCTGCTCGACTTCTTCGCCTACCTCTCGTTCGGCGCGCAGGCGTACCAGGAGAAGCGCAGCTTCATGGCCGGCCGCATCGGCGAGCGGGTGATGGGCGAGAACATCTCGATCTGGGACGACGGCCTCGCCGCCGACACGTCGCCCAACCCGTTCGACTTCGAGGGGGTGCCGCGCAAGCGGGTGGACTTCATCGAGAAGGGCGTCGCCCGCGATGTCGTCTGGGACACGTACACGGCCGGCAAGGAAGGTGACCGCGAATCGACGGGCCACGCGCTGCCTGCGAGCAGCACGTTCGGGCCGGTGCCGTCGAACATGTTCCTCGCCACCGGCGACGCGACGCTGGACGAGATGGTGGCATCGACGAAGCGGGGCGTCTGGGTGAGCCGCTTCTGGTACACGCGGCCCGTCCACCCGCTGAACGTGGTGGTGACCGGCATGACCCGCGACGGCACGTTCCTGATTGAGGACGGCAAGATCACGAAGCCGATCCGGAACCTGCGCTTCACGCAGAGCTACCTGGAGGCGATGAACCGGGTGGAGGCGATCGGCAAGACGACGATGCTGCACCACGCCATCGCCGGCGTCTGCCGGGTGCCGGCGCTGAAGATCGGCAAGTGGAACTTCACCGGCGTCAGCCAGTACTAGGACGGCGTTTCGCGTTCGCATGGTTTGATCGTTTCTGAAGATTGGTTGGCGGAACGAGTCTGTTTGACCTGAATCGATTTGATTGTCCGCTCTCGGGACGGGACCGCTTTGCTCAGGGCGGGGCTTCATTCGCGCATACTCGTTGACGGCCTTCTGGAGCCGGTCGAGACGGCGCTGCTGCGCATTATTGCACGCGGACGCGCCTTTGGCGGAGCGCCGCAGCCGCCGCGTTATTCGATGCGCGACGAACTCGTAGCACCAGCCGAGCGTGTAGTGAAGCGCCGGATCGTCCATCGCCGTCTCGCGAGCGCGCTCCAGCTCCGCCAGCCCCTCGGCGTAGCGGCCCTGCTTCGTAATCAGCGTCGAGCCGAGATACGAGCGCGCGCCGGCGAACTGCGGCGCAAGCTCCAGCGCCGCCCGCGCCTCCGCCAGCGCGCCTTTGATGTCGCCCTCCTCGTGGCGGGCCATCGCCGCGCGCAGGTGCTGGCGGGCTGCGTTGCCCACAGGCGGGACTGGCTCGGAGGGGGAAGTTTGATTTGGCGAAAAGGTGTTTTTATTGTCTACACTCATGAGTGGTTACCTCCTGGCTAGGAGTGGCACACCCTTCACTTCTGCGCATGCGCCTGTACGGTTAAGCCGATCTGCCGATCCTATGTCAACTAGAGTAGCACGGGTGTGCGATTGGGCGCAAGGGGCGGAGGAGTGGCGGGCCGTCGCGGCGCGGTGGCGCTGACGTGCGGCGGCGGGGACGGGGGGTGAGGGCCGTTCAGCCCTACGCGGAGATCTGTTCGATAACGGTTTCGATGGGGACGCCGACGGAGAGGGCGAACATTCTTGTTCGCGGACGCGTCTTCGACGCGGGGATGCCGCGCGGTCACTCCTGGGATACCTGGTCGATGACCGTTTCGATGGGGACGCCGACGGAGAGGGCAATTCGCTCCGCAGGCATACCGCGACCGTGAAACCAACCAATGCGCTGGCGGATGAGCTTCTGCGTGTGGGCGTTGGCGAGGTCGATCCGGTGCTGTCTGCGGGGATCGGCCGGTCGAGCTTCGGCGGGGGTGTCGGACGTGTTGGTCATGGTGATTCCTCCTGTGATGAGTGCGATGAGATTTGGTGTATGATAGGGGCCAGGTGAGATAGCGCGGAGTGTGAGGTGGCACCAATTAGAGTATGATAGGCCATAGCCAAGGATGACGTGGCGGGTGAAGGCAATGGAGGCGGAACATGGGACCACTCGATCTAACCATTGAGCAACTGTCACTCGACAGCGACAACCCACGAATTAATTCGGCGGCTAACCAGCGCGAAGCGCGGGAAAAGGTCATTAATGACGAACCAGAGAAATTCGTTCGCCTAACGAAGCACATCGCCAAGAGCGGTTTGAACCCGATGGACCGCCTCCTCGTATTTCGGCCGAAGGACTCCAGAAGTTATGTCGCGATTGAAGGGAACAGACGGACAGCAGCACTTCAGGTTCTCATAAACCCGAC
>JADFKB010000091.1 GCA_022565155.1 Chloroflexota bacterium
GCTTACGATTCCTCACCGGCCTGGAAGTAACCGAGGTCTACGTCATCGCCTCCAGCCTCATCCCCGGCGGCGGCCGCGATGACGCCCGCGCGCTCGATACCGCGGTCACATCGCTGCGGCTAAACAACGGCGCCCTCGCCGTCATCACCAGCAGCCGCCGCTCAAACTACGGGTACGATGTCCGGGTCGAAGTGTCCGGGTCGAAGGGTAAGGTAGCGCTTGGTGAAGAGCGCCAGACAGCGATACAAACCTACACCGGCGCCGGCGTGACGCACGACTTCGTCGGCTCCTACTGGCAGCTCTTCGAGCAGGCCTACGTCGCCGAGCTGCAGCACTTCGTGGAGTGCGTCGCCCGCGATCGCGAGCCGGAGGTGACTGGCCAGGACGGCCGCAAGGCGCTCGAGATCGCCCTCCTCGCCGAGCGCTCCGCCCGCGAAGGCCGCCCCCTCGCCCTGTCCGAGGTTCCTTAGCCCTCCCGTCTGCTACACCATCCCCGTCTCGCCAACCTTGACGCGCACGGTAGGGTGTGGCTACAATACCCTGCCGCGTATTTACGCGCCCGCCCTCCGCGCCAACGGCGCGTCCGCGAACAAGAAAGAGGCCCATATGAAGTTCGGTCTGTTCTACGAACACCAGCTCCCCAAACCCTACGACCAGGACCAGTGGGACCCCGAAGCCGAACATAAGCTGTTCAAGGACGCACTCGACCAGATCGAGCTAGCCGACCAGCTCGGCTTCGACTACATCTTCGAGGTCGAGCACCACTTCCTGGAAGAGTACGCCCACTCCACCGCGCCCGAGGTCTTCCTCGCCGCCGTCAGCCAGCGCACGAAGAACATCCGCCTCGGCCACGGCATCACCGTCATGCCGCCCCGCTACAACCACCCCGCCCGCGTCGCCGAGCGCATCGCCACGCTCGACCTCGTCTCCGACGGCCGCGTCGAGTTCGGCACCGGCGAATCGGCGTCGACGATGGAGCTGGAGGGCTTCGGCGTCGACCGCGAAGAGAAGAAGCTGATGTGGGAAGAGGCCACCCGCCAGTGCGTCCGCATGATGACCGAGACGCCCTACCCCGGCTACGAGGGCGCCTACTTCGGCATGCCGGAGCGCAACGTCATCCCCAAGCCGTACCAGAAGCCGCACCCGCCGCTCTGGGTCGCGTCGTCCCGGCGCGAAACGACGATGGTCGCCGCCCGCCTCGGCATGGGGTCGTTAGGGTTCGCGTTCGAGACGCCGGACGAGGCGCAGGAGCGCGTCCAGCAGTACTTCCAGCTCATCCGCGAAGAGTGCACGCCGATCGGCGTCGCCATCAACCCCGCCCTCGCTGTCCTTTCTTCACTAAGCTGCTTCGACACGGACGAAGAGGCGATGGCCAAAGGCATCGAAGGCACGCAGTTCTTCAGCTACTCGCTCGCCTACTACTACAACCCGTTCACCGGCGCCAAGCATCAGCCTGGCAAGGCCAACATCTACAAGAAGTTCAAGGACACGCCGGAAGACGAACGCATGGCCATGTTCGGCGGCCGCGGCCGGGGCTTCGGCGGCTTCGGCGGCGGCGGCGCAGCCGAGGAGCCCGAGGACGAAGTGCAACGGGCGCTCTGGCGCGCCGCCCAGCGCGGCGGCTGCATCGGCACACCCGATTTCGTGCGCGAGACGCTGGAAAAGTACGAAGCCGCCCACCTCGACATGATGATCTTCGTCGCCCAGGCGGGCGCCCGCAAGCACGAAGACATCATGGAATCGCTCGAACGATTCGGCAAGCAGGTGCTGCCGGAGTTCAAAGAGCGCCACAAAGACCACCAGAAGTGGCGAGAGGAACAGCTCGCCGGCGTACAGTTCGAGGTCAACTCATCGATCTAGCGTGCCATCGTAGGGACAGACCTTCAGGTCTGTCCGCCCCCGCGTCGAACACGCGTCCGCGAACTAATGTGAAAGCATCTCGCCCCAACGACATCATGCTGAAACCGACCGCCCTCCTCATCGCCCTCATCGCCATCGTCGCCATCGGCTGCGGCGGCGGCGGAAACGGCAGCGACGCGACGCCCACCCAGCCCGGCCCAACGGCCACGGCCACGCCGACCAGAGCGCAAGCATTCTGCGGCGCCACCTCTCAGGTCGCCGGCTCAGTCGCCTCGGCCGAACTCATAGAGATCTCCGGGCTCGCCGCCAGCCGCACCCACGAAGGTGTGCTCTGGGTCCACAACGATAGCGGCGACACCGCGCGCATCTTCGCCATCGCCGCCGACGGAGCGCATCTCGCAACCATCACACTCGCCGGCGTGGAGGCGATCGATTGGGAGGACATGGCGATCGGCCCCGGCCCGGACCCGAGCATCGACTATCTCTACCTCGCCGATATTGGCGACAACGCCGCCGCGCGCCCCCAGGTGGACATCTATCGCCTGCCGGAGCCCGACCCCTTCGCCGGCGTCACCACGGGCACGGTCGAAGCAGACAGGCTCACACTCCTCTATCCCGACCGCCCGCACGACGCGGAGACGCTCCTCGTCGATCCACGCACCGGCGACCTGCTCATCGTCACCAAGGAGCTCCAGGCGCCCGAGTCGTTCGTGTTCCTCTCGCCCGGCCCCTTCCAGGCCGGCACAACCGCCACCCTGGAGCTCGTCACCACGATCGACTTCGCCGCGCTGCCTAGCTCCGTCCAGCCGCCGGCCGACGCGTCACCCCTGGTCCTGGGCGTCCCCCATCTGCCCACCGCCGGCGATGTCTCGGCCGCCGGCGACCTGGTGGTGATCAGGACCTACGGTACCGCCTGGCTCTGGGAGAGGGCGGAGAATACTGCGCTCGGGGATGCATTCGCGGGAATCCCCTGCGAAGCGCCCTCCGCGATCGAAGAACAGGGTGAGGCGATCGCATTCACCGCAGATGCCGACGGCTACGTCACCATCAGCGAAGGCACCACACCAACCATTAACCTCTTTACTGCCGAGTGACAACCCACCATGCCGATCACTATCGTGGCCACCGCTCGTACATTACCGTTAAATAACAGCAGTTTGGTATCGTCATGCTGAGTGAAACGAAGCATCTCGCCACCCCTACAGAAGCGGTGTCTTGCCAAAGATGCACCCTCTTCCGCAGGACGATATGCGACCCTTCGCCACGCTCAGGGTGACGGAGCCACCACCATGCCTACCACCAAAGTCGAACAGATCAAAGACGCCGAGCTGAAGGCATCCATGGCCGCCGCCCACGCCTCTCTCAAATCCGGCAACTTCCTCGACGTCGTCCAGCGCGCCGCCGATGCCTACATCGAGCTGCTGGCGCGCAAGCCGGAGCTGCTGGAAGAAGAGGGGATCATGGGCCGCATGCGCATCATGATGTTCCCCCGCCTCGGCGCGCGGCTCGAGCGCGAGGAAGGCAAGCCGCCCACGGTCGTCTGGGACCGCGAGGTCTTCGGCTTCTCAGAGGCCGCCACCTACTTCGAGTTCGCCGTCGACCAGCTGGTGAAGGAAGAGCTGTAGCGCCCACCGCGTCGAAGACGCGTCCGCCAACAAGAATGAAAGGCGCCCCGACTCTAATAGCTTCGCCGTCGACCAGCTCGTCCACAAAAAGCTGTAGCCTACCCTTCGCGGAGCGAAAAGGCCCCGTTGCCGTCCCTCCGCCCCTGCGCTAGAATCGCACCACCAGCAGTCGCTGTAGCTGAGGTTGCTAGGAATGAGAGATGCCCTTGGAGAAGGGAGCCAGCCCCGCAGCAACCTCGGGTCCCCTACCGGTCGGGGACGGCGAGGACCTTTCCTGCGACGGGGATTGCTCTACCTGGGCCTGCCGCTGGCCTTGCTCGTGGCCCTCATCTTCGTGACGATACGTTGTGGAGTGATCGAGCGCCAGTTCATCTACTTTCCTGAGAGGGACCTCGTAGCCGACCCCGCCCAGGTGGGGCTGTCGTTTGAGGAGGTGTACTTCGTGGCCAGCGACGGCGTGCGCCTCCACGGTTGGTTCGCGCCCGGCCGCCAGGATATAACCTGGCTCTGGTTCCACGGCAACGCCGGGAACATCAGCCATCGACTTGAGAACCTGAAGCTCCTCCACGACGAACTGGGCGTGAGCGTCTTCCTTTTCGACTACCGGGGCTACGGCCGAAGCCAGGGGAAGCCCTCGGAGGAGGGGACCTACCGGGATGCCCAGGCGGCGCTGACCTACCTGCGTTCGCGGGGAGATACCGACCCGGAGCGGATCGTCTACTTCGGCCGCTCTCTTGGGGCAGGGGTGGCGGTCGAGCTGGCGACCCGCGAGTCGCCGCTGGCCCTCATCCTGGAGTCGTCCTTCCCCTCTATCCCGGCCCTGGCCCGGCACCTCTATCCCTTCCTGCCCATTGGGCCTCTCTTGCGCACCAAGTACGACTCCCTTGCAAAGATCGGCAGCGTCGAGGCGCCCCTGCTGGTGCTTCACGGTGATAGAGACGAGATCGTTCCACTCCAAGCAGGGAGGAGCCTTTTCGAGGCCGCACGGGAGCCGAAGCAGTTTTATGTCATCCAGGGTGCGGGCCATAACGACACCTATCTAGTGGGAGGCGAGGAGTACCTCCGAGTGCTGCGGCGGTTCTTAGATAGCCTGGGCCGGTAAAGCGGGTGTCCCATCGCGTGCAGGACATCTTCGCCGTCGACCAGCTCGTCCACGGAGAGATCTAGCCGCCCCGCGCCAACGGCGCGTCCCCATTCCAACATGAGCGGAAGGACGCCGCGCCAACGGGGCGTCCGCATTCCAGAAGGCGTCCCGTGATTATACAGCAGGCCGCTTCGTAGCATGATCTAGTACACTACTGTGGCTATGGAGCCGCGCATCCAGTACACGAGAGCTCCCGCCAGTAAAACCCCGGGGTGGGCTGGTTGACTAACGATAGAAGGTCGGACGGCGAGCTGCGCGGCCACGACGAGACACGAAGCTCTCCAGCTCCCGGAGTGGAGACGTTCGGCTCGGGACGCTACCTGGTGCGACGGCTCCTCGGCGAGGGCACCCAGAAGACCGTCTACCTGGTTCACGACACCACCCTCGGACGGGACTGCGCGCTCTCCCTCCTCAAAACTGAGCTTCTGCAGGCGGACGACCTCGCCCGTCTGCGTCGCGAAGGCCAGACGATGGCGCGCCTGACGCATGCCAACATCGTCACGGTGTACGACATCAGCGACGAGGCAGAGGAGCGGCCCTACATCGTCTCGGAGTACGTCCCCAGGAGGAGACCTCCGTCAGAAGCTCCGCGAGGCCGGCGGTCCGCTGCCGCTGCGGCGCGCGATCGCCATCGCGAAGGACCTCTGCCGGGCCCTTAGCACCGCCCACCAGCGTGGCGTGATCCACCGGGACCTGAAGCCCGCAAACATCTGGTTGGCGGAGGACGGCAGCGCGAAGCTGGGCGACTTCGGCATCGCCCAGGCAATCGACCGTTCCCGCCTCACCATGCCGGGGACGATGATGGGGACAGCCGCCTACATGGCCCCGGAGCAGGCGCAGGGGCGAGAGGTGACGGCGCGCTCGGATCTGTACTCGCTGGGCTGCGTGCTGTACGAACTGCTGACCGGCCGGCCGCCGTTCGACGCTGACGACCCGCTGACCGTCGTATCGCAGCACATCCATGCCCAGCCGGCGCCGCCGAGCGAGTACGGCGCCGCGTTGCCGGAAGCGCTGGAGCGCCTGGTGCTACGGCTGCTGGCGAAAGAGCCGGAGGCCCGGCCGGCGTCGGCGGAGGAGGTGCTGGCGGAGTTGGATGATATCGAGGCGACCGAGAGCGCGCGCCCGGCGCGTGGCCTAGGCCGGTTGTGGGCCAGACCGGCGTATCGCGTGGCGGCGGTGGTGGTGCTGTTGGCCGCCATCGGTGGCGGGGTAGCCGGCGGGGTGGTGATGAGCGGTGGCGGAGGAGGAGGCACCGGCGGCGTTAGCTATCAGGAGCTTAGATATCACTACTTCTTTCAGGATGAGCTTCCTCTAGTGCCGAGCGGTGACTGTCAGAACGAAGACCTAGTTGAGAGTTTCACCGCGCCCAGAGGAGTTCCAGTAGGCAACCCATCAGGGACGACCACAGGCGACTTTGTCGACGAGCTGCTACTTTTCAGCGAGACCGTCCTATTCGCGGCCGACGATTGTCGGTCCGGGTTCTTCACCTTGACGAGCGTACTGAGAGACGCGGACGGAAATGATCTCTATATCACCGATTCCACCCCCATCACGGTCACCCTGAGCCCAGGTGGCGAATATTACACTCTTACAGGCACGATCGTGGAGACAGTCACGGGCGGCACCGGCATCTATGAAGGCGCCAGCGGCGGTGGTACGTGCTCCCGGTTCATCGTCGGCGGCGGCCCAAGAACTGATCCGCAGACGCGAACGGGGCAGGGCGACTGCGTACTCCAGGTGACCACGGAGAGCGCGGCACGGCTTCGGGTGCCGCTGGGCGCTGGCGTCGCAGCCAGCCTGACCGAGGTGGCCATCTTTGGCAGTCCCCTCGACCTGCCCACGACCGTCGAAATTCTCGTCGCCTATTCGAACGGCGGCGCTGAGCCGCTCACGGGCCTGTCGCTTCGGCTGGTCCCGCCGAAAGGGGCGCAGATCCTGACCGCGGCGCGGGCCGGGGACGAGCAGACGGCGACCGAGGGAGAGCGGGTGTGGGCGCTCCCGGACCTGCCTCCCGTTAGCGATGTGCAGACCTTTCAGTTCAAGCTGCAGTTCTTGGCGTCCGATGCTGCCTCGGTTCCGCTCGTAGTCGAGATCGACGGTGAGGGGTTCGAGGAGCCGGTGCGGACCGAGCCGGTGGTGCTGAATGTGGTGCAGTGATGGAGTGCAGTTCGACGGAACGAAATAACGGCTGAAAAGGGGCTGGCGTCGAGAGCCACGCGCTTCCCGGCCATAGTATGGCTACGGCTTGCTATACTTCCCCATCCGTTCGATAGCTAGATAGCCGCGTCCGCCCCCGCGTCGAAGACGCGTTCGCTTTCCAGAAGAAGGGCCCATCCATGGCAGCCTGGAGCAAACACCTGTAGCACACGACCGAGGTGAACACATGGACATCCAGGACAAAGTAGCAATCGTCACCGGCGGCGGCTCCGGCATCGGCCGCGCGACCGCCCTCCGCCTCGCGAGCGAAGGCGCGTCCGTCATCGTCGCCGACGTCAACGAGGACGGGGGCAAGGAGACCGTCTCCGAAATCGAAGCTAGCGGCCGCCCCGCCGCCTTCGTTCGCACCGACGTCACCAGCCCCGAAGACGTCCAGACGATGATCGCCGCCGCCGGAGAGACGTACGGCGGCCTCGACATCCTCCACAACAACGCCGGCATCCTCGGCGGCCCGGCGCCGTTTCCCGACGCCGATCCCGCCTCCTGGATCCCCGTCCTCGACGTCAACCTGCGCGGCGTCATCCTCGGCACCCAGTTCGGCATCCAGGCCATGCGCAAGCGAGGCGGCGGCGTCATCGTCAACACCGCCTCCATGGCCGGCATCGGCTTCGGCTATCCCGCCAACCCGGTCTACGCCGCCAGCAAGGGCGGCGTCGTTCTCTTCACCGCCTCCTGCGCGGCGCTGATGGGCTCCGACAACATCCGAGTTAACTGCGTCTGCCCCGGCGTCGTCAATACGCCGATGTTCTCCCGCACCCGCGAGGCCACAGGCGCCCTCAACGAAGCGACCACCGCCTTCTTCGAAACGCTCGACCTGATCGCGCCGGAGAAGATCGCCGACATCGTCGTCCAGTTCATCCACGACGACTCGCTCGCCGGCCGCGCCATGATGGTCCCCAACGGCAGAGAGCACCAGCTCGTCCCTCTCGCTGAAGCCCCCGCCTCCTGGAGCGGCCGCTCCTAAACATCCGTGGGACAGGCTTCAGCCTGTCGGCCATGCCATCCATAGCCGAGGCTTTCCAGCCTCGGCCCCACAAATCCTACGCCTCACGCCGCCATCCTGAGCTTGTCGAAGGACAAACGTAGGGGAAGGCTTCAGCCTTCCCGATCCCCCCGCCTGCCGGCGGGCAGACGTCGTAGTGAGACAGCCTTCGTACGGGCGTTCGATTGAACGCCCTTCCATGCAACCGCCCCGTTGCCATCCTTACCTCCCTGCGCTAGACTCGCAACGCCCCGAAAACGAAAGAAGGTGGTGCCATGTCGATGAAAACAGAAGAAGAACGTGACGAAAAGGCGCTCGCCTGGCAGGTTGGCGTCTGGGATCGCATCTCAGAAGTCTACCTTCGGGAAATCGACAAACGATTTGCTCCCGTAGTTGACCAGGTCATTAGGCGCGCGGCGTTGGAGCCCGGCCACAACGTCCTGGACCTCGGCACTGGCACCGGCGCTGCCGCCTTGCTGGCCGCGCCCATCGTCGGTTCGGCTGGCCAGGTTGTCGGCGCTGACCCTAGCCCCGACATGCTGGACCTGGCTCGACAGAGGGCCGCCGGACTAGACCATCCCAACCTGAAGTTCCAGCTCGGCAGTGCCGAGGCGATACCTGCGGAAGACGCGAGTTTCGACGCCGTACTCGCCTGCCTCAGCCTCATGTACGTCATCGACCGCGCCGCCGCCGCTCGTGAGTGCGCGCGCGTGCTGCGACCGGGAGGTCGATTCGTCGCCGCCGTCTGGGCTCGAGCAGAGGAGTGCGACATCGTGCTGTTTCAACAAACAGCCGGTCGTTTCGCGCCACCACCGCCGGTGAGCGGCGTCGGTCCAGGCGCGCTCGCCGACGCTGCTCCGTTCATCAGCCAATTGGCCGAGGCAGGCATCGAGGCTCACGTGGAGACTGAATCGTTGGGATTCGACTTTGATGATTTTTCGTCCGCATGGGAGGTGCTCGCAGGAGTCACGACGGCCGCGCTCGATACGGAAAAGCGCACGGAAGCCAAGGCTGCCGTCCAGGCGGCGATGTGGCCGGACGGTAAGGGCCCGCGTCATTTCCTAAACACGACGCAGTTCATTGTCGGCAGGAAGACACCGTAGTCATGACACCCGATGTTCGGCTCCGGCGGGCCCGCCTGCGCATTTCGTAGCCGAGGCTTTAGCCCCCGCCTGCGGCGGACGCGCCTGCCCCCCTCTCCCTCAGTGAGAGGGGCTGGGGGTGAGGGCCAGCCGCAGCAATTGACAATCGATCCGGCGATGCTATACTTCGGCAAGACTGGTAGCTTACCCGCTGACCCGGAGGTCTGGCGTGCGAATGAAGTTCTTGCTTGGCCTGCTGGCGTTCAGCGCGTTGGCTGGCGCCTTGCTGTTCGGCCCGGCCGGCCTCAGACCCGCGCCGCAGAGCGCCGAGGCGGCGCTGCTGAGCGAGGTGAAGAAGCTCCTCGCCTCCGACGCCCAGGCCGGCGACAACTTCGGCTTCAGCGTGGCGGTCAGCGGCGACACCGCCGTCGTGGGGGCGGTCTTCGAAGGTACCGGGGGCGCCAGGGCCGGCGCCGCCTACGTCTTCGAACGCGACCAGGGTGGCGCGGATAACTGGGGCGAGGTGAAAAAACTCACCGCCTCCGACGCCCAGGCAAACCACTGGTTCGGCGTCAGCGTGGCGGTCAACGGCGACACCGCCGTCGTGGGGGCATTCTTCGAGGACGCCGGGGGCCTCCGCTTCCGCAACGGCGCGGCATATGTCTTCCAGCGCGACCAGGGCGGCGCGGGCAACTGGGGCGAGGTGAAGAAGCTCACCGCCTCCGACGGCCAGGCCTTCGACGAGTTCGGCGTCAGCGTGGCGGTCAACGGCGACACCGCCGTCGTGGGGGCATTCTTCGAGGACGCCGGGGGCTTCGGCTTCCGCGCCGGCGCGGCATATGTCTTCCAGCGTAACGAGGGCGGGCCGGGCAACTGGGGCGAGGTGAAGAAACTCACCGCCTCCGACGCCCAGGCCAACGATTCGTTCGGTATCAATGTGGCCGTCAGCGGCGACACCGCCATCGTGGGAGCGCTCTTCGAAGATACCTGGGGCGACAAGGCCGGCGCGGCATACGTCTTCGGGCGCGACCAGGGCGGCGCGGGCAACTGGGGCGAGGTGAAGAAGCTCACCGCCTCGGACGCCCAGGCCGGCGACGAATTCGGCGTTAGCGTGGCGGTCAGCGGCGACACCGCCGTCGTCGGGGCGATTTTCGAGGATGCCGGGGGTAGTAGCGCCGGCGCGGCATATGTCTTCCAGCGTAACGAGCGCGGCGCCCGCAACTGGGGCGAGGTGACCAAGCTCCGCGCCTCTGACGCCCAGGTCGGCGACGAATTCGGCGTCAGCGTGGCGGTCAGCGGCGACACCGCCGTCGTCGGGGCAGTCGGCGAGAGCGCCGGGGGCAGCGACGCCGGCGCGGTATATGTGTTCGAGGAGCCAGCGCCAACGGCGACCGCGACCAGCACGCCTACGGCGACGCCGACCACCACGTCCACCCCCACCGATACGCCGACGGCGACCACCCCGCTCACGCCGGCGCCAACCCCGACGGGCCCACGGACGCCTCAGCCGTCAACGGCCCCGCC
>JADFKB010000183.1 GCA_022565155.1 Chloroflexota bacterium
TGGACGCGGCGATCGAAGGCGAGGGGGACAAGATCGCCTTCAACAGCAAGTATTTGCAAGACTACCTGGGGGTGCTGGAGGGCGGTCGCGTAACGCTAGAGATGAGCGGCCCCTCCCGCCAGGGCGTCCTCCGCCCGGTGGGCGACGACAGCTTCGTCCACGTCCTCATGCCGATGGTGGTGCAGTGGTAGGCACTCTGCGCTAATATAGCAAGGAGGCGGCAATGGTTAGCGACACGACGGCACCCGGTAGGGCGGACAAGCGAGAACTCCTCCAAACTGTGACGTTCGGACAAAGGGTGGCCGAGGAAGAAATCGAGTCTCTCGAATCATATTTCGTCGAGACGGATCAGTGGCGCCGCATCCTTGCTGGCGACATTGACGTGGTGTTCGGCCCAAAGGGCTCGGGCAAAAGCGCGATCTATTTCCTGCTGCTAGCGCGAGAGAATGAGCTCTTCGACCGCGGCATCATACTAACGGCGGCTGAGAACCCTAGAGGCACACCAGCGTTTAGAGATCTGGTTGAGGATCCGCCGACTAGTGAGGGCGAGTTTCGAGCGCTGTGGAAGCTATACCTATTATCCTTGGTTGGAACACAGTTTCGCGAGTATGAGGTGACGACGCCGGGCAGCCAGCGGCTGGTCAGAGAGTTGGAAGCTGCTGGCTTACTCGACGAGACGGCCAGTTTGAGTGGGACCATCAAGTCCGTGCTCCATTACGTCCGGCGCTGGCTAATGCCAGCGTCAATAGAAGGCGGGATACAGATCGATCCAACGACTGGCATGCCCGTGGGGATGGTCGGGAAGATCACTCTAGCGGAGCATAGCCGTGAACAGCGCACCGCGGGGTTCATTTCTGCGGATCAGCTGTTCGGCATTGCTGATGAGGCGCTGGGTCAACAAGGCCTGAAGCTATGGCTGGTTCTTGACCGGCTTGATGTCGCGTTTGCTGAAACACGCGAATTGGAACAGAACGCGCTACGGGCGCTGTTTCGCGTCTACGTTGACAACCTAGGCCTAGAGAACGTCTGCCTTAAGATCTTCCTGCGTGATGACCTCTGGAAGCGCATCACGGAGGCCGGCTTCAGAGAGGCAAGTCATATCACGCGTGACATCACCATTCAGTGGAATGACCAGGCGTTGATGAACTTGATTATTCGGCGAGTCCTTCAGAATGACGCATTGTGCCAGTATTACGATGTCGACCAAGAGACGGTATTGGCCTCGGCCGACGCTCAGGAAGAGCTTTTCTACCGAATGTTTCCCGACCAAGTTGAGCCAGGTTTGAGGAGGCCTGCCACTTTCAAATGGATGCTGACCCGGACACAGGATGGGTTCGGCCGGACTGCTCCACGGGAGCTGATACATCTGCTGGAGGCTGTGAGGACCGCACAGATACTGACCATAGAGCAAGGCGAGGAACTTCCACCTGGTGAGGTGCTCTTCTCTACCGCGGGCGTGAAGAGCGGACTGCCGGAGGTTTCGCGCGTCAGACTAGAGCAGACTCTCTACGCTGAGTACCCGGAATTGAAGGCTAGGATGGAGGCCCTAGACGGCGGCAAGACCGACCAGTCGGTAGCCTCACTGGCAAGACTCTGGAGAGTAAATGAACACACTGCGCGCAGCGTAGCCCAGAAATTGATCGAGATCGGCTTTTTCGAGCAGAGAGCAGACAGTTTCTGGGTTCCGTTTCTCTATCGTGACGCCCTCAACATGGTGCAGGGTTCAGCAGAAATCGAGTGAGTAGGCACTCGGTCACGATGTGCTATGCCTCTGCGGCCGCCGTCTCGGTCTCTTCGGCCTCTTTGAACTGCGGTATCACCTCTTCGCCGAAGCGGCGCAGCGAGTCCATGATCGCCTCGTGGTTCGTCGGGCCGTGCTGGACGAGGAAGATCAGTTGATCGATGCCCTGCGCCTCGTAGTGGCGGGCGATCTGCGCGCACTTCTCCGGCCCGCCGATGCACAAGATCGAATCGTCGGCCATCTGCGCGACGTTGACGTCCGCCGTCGATAGCCCCTTCTCGAACTGCTCCGCGTACCAGGCGTACGACTTTGAACCGGACTGCGCCCAGAGCGAGTAAAGCGTGTTCGTCGCGTTGATGTACCACTCCGCGCCAGGGCCGCCCAGCTCCAGCGCCTCCTTGTCGTCGCGGCCGCAGTGGAGGAGCGTGAAGCCAGCGAACTGGTTGTTGATGAAGCTGCCGACGG
>JADFKB010000092.1 GCA_022565155.1 Chloroflexota bacterium
TTCAACCCACACCCCCACAACTCTGCGATTTCCTGATCCAGAGCCCTTGCGACATCAGCGTGCTCGATGAATGCGTCAAGCGAGACCTTGTCGATTCGAACTACGGCAGGATCCTGCTCGATCTCTGCTGGAACTCTAGCTGCATAAGCGTCGAGGTCCTTGCGGATACCGCGAAACTCATCATCGGCCAACTCGAGCAGCCCTGCTAGTCGTGCGAATCGTCGTTGGGACTGAACGGGAATCGCTTCCTTTGTCTTATACCCTAAGTCATGCTCAATCTCCGCCCAGGCGTGCTGGAGAATGGAACGGACCTGAATCTCAAAGGGTAAGTTGGTGAGCGAAGCGTACTCGGGCAGTGCAGCGCGGCCTTCGTTCAGGTTGCAAACGTAGTGGAGTGAGAGGTAACCGAACCTGTCCGGATCTAATGCCTGTCGCTTGTCCATCGAGTTTGCGGCATCGATCTTAAACTCGGCCTCAATGACGCTCGCTACATCATCAACGTCTTCACCGAAATAGGTTATGACCCTTAGGCCTATCAAGTCGGTTACGTCGCTCAGATTCGAGTACTTACGATCACCACCGGCCAACTTCTCCCGTAGTCTGTCGATATCCTTGGGACGACAAGTGACGGAGTGTATGCGACCGCCCAGGTTGGCAGCTTCCAACACTTGCTCTAGCAGGTCTCTGAACCGTTTTGTGCAGCGCTCGAACTGAGGCAGCTTTTCGCTGTACTCTGTTAGTAGAGCCTCTACTCTGTCTTCCTGTTCGGTCATAGTATTCCGCCAGCCCTTTCGCGCTAAGCCAGCCCCAATGGTACCTACGCCGTTCCCTGCTGAGTGCCGTCCGGCTGGCCGTTCTGCTTCTGCTCCCGCTGGACGACCTCCAGCGGGACGGTCGCCTTCGGCTCGCCGTTGACGAGGATCTCGATGCTGTACTGGCCGGGCGTGGGGAAGGTCATGCCCATCGGCAGGACGTGGTTGATCTTGATCTGGCGACCGGATTGGCCCTTGCCGATCTTCATCTTGCCGCTGGCCGAGCCGAGCCGCTTGCCGTCCGCGTCCAGCGTCACGATCTCCAGCGACTTCTCGGAACCATACTCGGAGGCGGAGGCCTCGAATCTGGTCACCAGCACCATGCGCGGCCAGGTCAGGGGGAACTTCGACCCGTAGATGCGATCGAAGGCGCCGAGGATGTTCAGCTTCCCTTCCCGGGAGATGTTGGCGGCGTCAGCCAGCAGCGCGAATGCGACATCCACAGCGCACCTATAGTAACACGGACGCGGGCTAGCCGATCTCCTGGCTGCGCAGCGAGAAGACGGCGCGGATGATCTCCTCGGCGTCTGTCGGGCCGCCGTCGCCGGTGACCTGTTCCACCCAGCTCTTCGCCTCCGCCGCCTTGTAGCCGAGGCGCACCAGGCCATCGACGGCGAACTGCTGCGCCTCGGAGAGTGTTGCCGGCTCATCGGCCGGCGGCTGGGCGGCGAAGCCCTCGTCTCGGAGCATCGCCTCTTCGTACACCTTGCCCCTGAGCTGGGCGATAATCGTCTCCGCCGACCGAGTGCCGATCCCCGGCAACCGCTTGAGTGCGGCTGTATCCCCCTGCTCGATCCAGGCGGCGATCGTCGAGACGGAGAAGATGAGTGCCTTCGTCGCGGTCATCGCGCCGACCTTCGGCACTGCGATGAACTTCTTAAAGAAGTCGCGCTCAATCTCGCGCGAGAAGCCGATCAACCTGGGGGTCGGCTGACGCTCCGCCACGTAGTAGAAGGTTTCCAGACTAATGTCCGTTCCGAGCTCCGTCTCCTCGAACGTGCGCCAGACGAACGCGGGCAGCGTGACCTCGTACCAGATGCCGCCGACAGCGACCTCGATACTCAGCTCCTCCTCGTTCTTCTTCTTGAGCACACCATCAATGTGCGAGATCATTGCGCCCGCTCCAGTCGCGCATCGGCACGCCGGCGCAGATGGTGGCAGAGCGCCACGGCGAGCGCATCGGCAGCGTCCGCTGACGCCGGCGCTTCCGTCAGGTTGAGCTGCACGCGCACCATCTCCTGCACCTGCGTCTTATCGCTGCGGCCGTAGCCGGTGACGACCAGCTTCACCTCGGCGGGGGAGTACGGGCGAACGGGCAGGCCAGCCTGCGCCGCCGCCAACAGGCAGACGGCGCGCGCCGCGCCGATGGCGAACGCCGAGCGCACGTTCTCGCCGACGAAGGGCTCTTCCACCGCCACCTCGGCCGGCTGCCAGCGCTGGATGACAGCGCATAGCTCGCGGAAGATCTGGTGCAGGCGCTCTTCTTGAGGCTGGCGGCGCTTGGTGGCGGCGGCGCCGCAGTCCAGCGAACGCAGCGCCTCCCCGTCGGCGGCGACGACGCCCCAGCCGGTGACGGTGAGTCCGGGATCGACGCCGAGGACGACCAGCGATTCGGACCGGGATGCTGGGCCGGAAGGCACGTCAGCCTTGGTCGCCGAGGTACGACTCGAGCACTTCGTCGGGGAAGTCGGCGTTGGAGGAGACGCGCTGCACATCGTCCAGCTCATCGAGCGAATCGAGCAGCCGCAGCAGCTGCCTCGCCTTCCCTGCGTCGAGCGCGATCGTCGACTTCGGCACCTTGGTGATCTCCGCCGAAGCGACGGGTGTCTTCGCCTCGTCGAGCGCTTTGCGCACAGCCGAGAAGGCTTCGGGCGCTGTGTAGAGCTCCACGGCGCCGTCCTCCACGCGGACATCATCGGCGCCCGTATCCATCGCGGCCAGCGCCAGCTCTTCTGGGTCCGCGCCGTCCGTATTGAGGACGATCAGCCCACGCATTTCGAACTGCCAGGCGACGCTGCCCGCCTCACCCAGGTTGCCGCCGCCCCGTGAGAAGACGCTGCGAACATCGGCAACGGTACGATTCCGATTATCGGTGAGCGCCTCGACGAGGATCGCCGTCCCGCCGGGGCCGTAGCCTTCGTAGGTGATCTCCTGCAGGTCGGCGCCTTCGCCGTCGCCTGTCGCGCGCTTGATCGCCCGTTCGACGTTGTCCTTGGGCATGTTGGAGTCGCGGGCGCGCTCCATCGCCAGGCGCAAGCGGGGATTCGATTCCGGATCGGGGCCGCCCTGCCGCGCCGCGACGCTGATCTCGCGGCCCAGCTTCGTAAACACACGCCCACGCTTGTCGTCAGCGATGCCTTTAGCGTGCTTGATCGTTGACCACTTAGAGTGTCCAGACATGAGTACGAACCTCGCCGGTGCCTAACCTCAATTCAGCCGGAGACACAGCTAGGGCTGTGCCCCTCGTTCCCGTTAGACGAATGCTCCGTCCTATTGTAGCACCGCGCGCTGAGGACGGCGAGGGAGGGGGTGAAGGCTTACCAGCTCTGATATAGTAGCTCCCGGCTAGCGCTGCTGAAGAGACTATACATCCAGTTCGACTGTGGATCACAATTGGGGCCGGATGGCGTCATCGTCCAGTTCTCCCACGACTGCACAGACGCGCCAAACTAGCTATCGAGAGCCGTCTAGGCGAACTCCGCCAGCTGGGCGGTGAGCGCACCAGCGACGGCGGCCAACTCCCGCGTGTGCTCCTCGTGCGTGAGGGCGGTGTCCAGCGGGCTGATCGAAACGTAGCCGTCCAGCACGGCGCGGATGTCCGTGCCGGGGTGGGCGTGGCGCGTGTCAGTGACGAGCTGGCGTTCGAGCGCTTCGTGGACGCCGTCGCCGGTTTCCGAAAGGTGGATGTAGCCGCCCGGCGCCATGCGCGTCACGGCAACGCCTTCGATCTCGCTCAGCGGCCGCGCCGGCACGTTGACGTTGAGAAAGCTGCCGGCTGGGATGCGCTCTTCGTCGATACCGCGTCCGAGCACGCGGGCAACTGCCTGCGATGTCTCCCAGTGCGGCTCTTCCACGCGCTCCTCGGCTGGCGCCAAGTCCTGGGAGAGCGCAAACGAGGTGATCTGGCGAAACGCGCCCATCAGCGCCGCGCCGCAGGTGCCGGAGAGGAAGAAGTCGGCGCCGAGGTTTGCGCCCGGGTTGATGCCGGCGGCGAGCACGCTGATCCAGCCTTGCTTCAGCTGCCGAAGCCCGATCAGCACGCAATCGGCGGGTGTGCCGTCCACCATGTAGGCCGTCACGCCGGACAGCCGCTCCGGCACCTGCTGGACCTGTAACTCCCGCCGGTAGGTGACCATCGTGCCGGCGCCGGACGACTCGGTTGCCGGCGCGACGACGAGGACGCGGCCGAACTCCGCCATCACCTCGGCCAGCTTCCAGAGGCCGGGCGCTTCGATGCCATCATCGTTGGTGACGAGGATGTGCCGCTCTTCGCTCATTCCGATTTCAGTTCCACGTTATCGATTAGCCTGACGCCGCCGATACGCACAGCCAGCGAGGCGAGGGCAGCGTGTTCGACGCGGGCGAGCTCTCGCAGCGTTTCAGTGTCCGCGACGCTTACGTAGTCTACCTGTGCCTGCGGTTCGGCGGCAATTATGCCGCGCATCGCCGAGCGCAGCGTCTCGCCGTCGCGCTCGCCGGCCGCGAACAACTCCTCGGCTCGCCGCAGCGCCCGCGAGAGCACAAGCGCCGCCTGCCTATCACTCACTGAGAGGAGGGCGTTACGACTGCTCATCGCCAGGCCGTCCGGCTCTCGGACGGTGGGCACGGCGACGATCTCGATGTCGAAGTGCAGGTCACGCACCAGCCGTCGGATAACGGCGAGCTGCTGCGCGTCCTTCCGCCCGAAGTACGCGCGCTGCGGCCGGACGATCTGAAACAGCTTCGTAACGACGGTAGCGACGCCGCGAAAGTGGCCCGGACGGTGTTCGCCCTCCAGCGTGTCCGTAATGTGCTCAACCTCTACGAACGTCGAGGCGTCCGCCGGATAGATCTCGGCGGACTCAGGCAGGAACACGATGTCGACGCCCTCATCGCGCAGCAGCGCCAGGTCGCGTTCTGGGTCGCGAGGGTAGCTGGCGAAGTCGTCCGGATCGCCGAACTGCGTCGGGTTGACAAAGATGCTGGCGACGGTGTGCTGGTTCTGTTCGCGGGCGGCGCGTACTAGAGAGAGGTGCCCCTCGTGCAGCGCGCCGAGCGTAGGCACGAAGCCAACGTCGCCGGTCATATCGCGGCGAACGGCGCGCATCTCGGCGACGGTGGCGGCGATGCGCATGCGAGATGGCAGGCGGGTAGGGCGCCTAGCGAGGCGGTAGCGCGGGGATCGACAGATGCGCCGGCCGCCGGCTGCCGTTCGTGGCTGAATCGTCGTCGTCGGTGGTCAGCAGTTCGGCGAGGGCGCTCTCGTCCATCGAGAAGCTCTGGTCTTCGGTCGGGAAGCGGCCTGCGCGCACGTCCGTGGCGTACTCCGCGACAGCGGTTCGGATCGCCTCGCCGATCTGGGCGTACTGGCGGGTGTGCTTCGGCACGAAGTCGCCGTAGAGCCCCAGCAGGTCGTGGAAGACCTGCACCTGGCCGTCGCAGCCGGGCCCGGCGCCGATGCCGATCGCCGGCACGCGCAGCCGCTTGCTGATCAGGGTGGAGAGTGCTGTCGGCACCAGCTCCAAGACAACGCTGAACGCGCCAGCCTGCTCCAGGGCCAGGGCATCGTTCATGACACGGATGGCGCCCTGCGGCCGCTTGCCCTGCACCTTCCAGCCGCCGAACTGGTGGACGGACTGGGGCGTGAGGCCGACGTGGCCCATGACGGGAATGCCGGCATCGACGATCTTGCGCACAGTCTCCGCCATAATGACGCCGCCCTCCAGCTTCACGGCCTGCGCGCCGCCCTCCTGCAGGAAGCGGCCGGCGTTGCGCAGCGCCTCTTCCGGGCCGACCTGAAAGCTCATGAACGGCATGTCGGCGACGACTAGCGCCCGCTCCGTTCCGCGCACGACGGCCTTCACGTGATGGAGCATGTCCTCCATGGTGACAGGAAGCGTGGTGTCGTAGCCGAGGACGACCATGCCCAGCGTATCGCCGACGAGGATCATCGGCACGCCGGCCTCCTCCACCAGCCGCGCGGACGGGTAGTCGTAAGCGGTGAGCATGGCGATCGGCTCGCCCTTGCGCTTCATCGCCTTGATCTCGCTGGTAGTGACCCGGCACTGCTTCGTCATCGATCCACCTCCCAATTGCCCAGTCGCTAGGCCGGTACCGCTGCCTTCACTGTCGCGGAGAGCGGCAGCTCGTGGCTGATTCGGGTGATGCTGTTCGTCTCGTCGACGTAGACGAGCTTCGGCTCGTGGCGGCGCGCCTCGTCTTCGGAGATCGTGATGTAGCTGAGGATGATCAGCGTATCGCCCTTGTGGATCAGGTGGGCGGCCGCGCCGTTGACGATCACCTGGCCGCTGCCGCGCTTGCCTTCGATAACGTAGGTGGAGAGCCGCGCGCCGTTATCGACGTCGAGCAGATGCACCTGCTCGAACGGCAGCAGGTCGGCCGCCTCCATCAGCAGCGGGTCGAGCGTGACGCTGCCCTCGTAGTGGAGGTCGGCGTCGGTAACGGTCGCCCGGTGTATCTTGCTCTTCAGCATCGTCCGCATGTTCTGTGCCCCCAATATAAAACGCCCGTCCGTGCCGCTTCAGCGGCCGAAAGGGCGCGATTGGTCTGATTCTGCGCCGTCTCGGTCGCTATGGATCCAAGCAGCGATGGTGCTCTGTCGCTATTTTCTCTCGGCTCATCGCCCTTCCGGGGAAGGGTCGCTGGCAGCCCCAGTGTAGCAGGGTGGGCAAATTTGTCAAGGACAGGAGCAGTTCTACCAGTTCCTCAACGCGCCGTTCGTAGTCACTGAACCCCGTGACCATCATTCACTATGCGCGTCCGCTGCTCTCTGCTGAACCTGTTCATACGGATCATAACGCTTGACGGCTCAAGCCTTGTCAAGTGGGCAAAGGTGTTATCAGACTTAGTTATCCGGCGGCACTGTACTCGCGAATTCTTCAGCACTGCGATCTTCAACGAGAAAGAATTCGCCCTTACCGGGCACTTTACCGAAGCGCGCGTCAGCCTGGAGTGTGCCGTAGACCGTGCCATAATTCGTTCGCTTGTTTTCAGGAGTCTTGAATTTGCCAGCAGCGGTGAGAACATCTACCAGCTGAGCTACAGTTACGTTGCCTTCCCTGGCCGCTATCACCTGGGCTGCCATGTCTGCGATTGTTCCCTGAAGCCCACCGATCAGGGGTAGCTGTTCATCTGGGGTCCGTGGCAAATCCATCACTTGGCGGTAGACAGCCAGGGACTGCTCGAAAAGCGCCAACTGCTGCCTAATGCGGACGCGATTGGCCTCGGCGTCCTCGATGACCTTGTCAAGCCCGTTGATGTCGCGCTTGAGACCAGCTACAAACCCTTCGGCACGCTTTTGAAAATCGTCTTCAGCCATAGATGTTATAAATACTAGCATGTCACAAAATAGTTGTCAATACCATGCACTTGTTGACAAGCATATGTTGACATGCTACGTTGACAGAAGCCTGAATGTGCCGATACTCTAAGCGTGACCCAGTAGTAGCTGGAGGAGTCGGCACATGGTAACGAGCAACGGCAGAATACCCCTGTCTTTGGAGGGTATCGAAAGTGCGCTCACACGTAGCAGAACCGGCGATAGCGAGGCATACTTGGAGTCTCTGCGAAAGCGCGTCCGCGTCTACGAACAGCGCTACAAGATGCCTTCTGACGCTCTGCGCCTGGCCTTGCAAGAAGGCGAGGTGGGAGAGAACCTAGATGTCGTCAAGTGGCTGCATGCTCACGAAACGTTGGTGGAGCTAGAGAATGGCTCAGAGGCACGATCCGCGCAGCCTAGAGGAGTATCTGCAGATCGCGCTGAGTGTAGCTGATGACGACCCCTTCGTAGTCGACCACAACCTCAATATAGAGATTTCCCCGGAGGGCGGCCTGATCTCCGGGGAAATCTCTTGCCACGGAGATATAGTTGTCGACGTGGACAAGTATTTCAAGATCACGACAGTCGGCGGCGAGAAGTTCGCTCACACGGTCAAGTACTCATACCACGCCCGCTATCAAGGCGGGACTAGCATCCTCCGATATGACAACGCTAAACACCACGACGCTCACCCAACGCCCCATCATAAGCACGACTTCACCAAGGGACTGGATGTGCTCGCCCACGTAGGCGACGACTGGCCCCTCCTGAGCGACGTTCTAAGCGAGCTACGGGACTTAGTTTGGCCGGAGCGTTAAGCTCCCTTCCAACGCGCGGCAGCCGCCGCCTTCCTAGCGATCTCCGGCGGGTGCTCAGCGCTGAGCTTCTTCGCGCGCTTGGCCGTGATCTAAGGCACAGTGCCGCAGGCAACCGCTCCCTGCCTTGTTGATCATGCCGAAGCCTCGATGCCAGTTGACACCTACCTACCGTTCACGCAATCATAGTCGAGTTCCCAAGCTGACTAGCTAGGAGGCCCATTCCATGCTCTACGGCGCGACGATGTTCCCCACCGACTACGCCATCCGCCCGGACGAACTCGCGCGGCTGCTGGAGGAGCGCGGCTTCGAGTCGTATTGGGCGCCGGAGCATACGCACATCCCGGCCAGCCGCCGGACGCCCTGGCCGGGCGGGCCGGAGCTGCCAAAAGAGTACTGGCACGCGCACGACCCGTTCGTCGCGCTGACGGCGGCGGCGATGGCGACGACGAAGCTGAAGGTGGCGACCGGCATCTGCCTGATCATCGAGCGCGACCCGATCACCACGGCGAAGGCGGTCGCCAGCCTCGATTTTCTTTCGAACGGGCGCTTCCTCTTTGGCATCGGCGGCGGCTGGAACGCGGAGGAGATGGAGAACCACGGCACGAAGTTCAGGCAGCGCTGGCGGGTGATGCGCGAGAACGTGCTGGCGATGAAGGAGATCTGGACGCAAGACGAGGCCGAGTTCCACGGCGACTTCGTCGACTTCGACAAGGTCTGGGCCTACCCGAAGCCGGTGCAGCAGCCGCACCCGCCGGTGATCATGGGCGGCGACGGCCCGCGCACCTTCGACCGAGTGATCGAGTACGGCGACGGCTGGATGCCGATCCTCGGCCGCACGGCCGGCGGCCCCAGCCTGGCCGAGAAGATCGCCGAGCTGCGCCGCCGCGCGAAGGAGGCCGGCCGCGACCCGATGTCGATCTCGATCTCTACCTTCGGCGCGCCGGGCGACCGCGATGGCCTCGATAAGCTGGAGCAGGCCGGAGTGGAGCGGGCGATCTTCTGGCTGCCGCCGGCCGACCGCGAGACGGTGCTGCCGGTGCTGGACCGCTACGCGGAGCTGATGGCGTAGGGAAACCGCTGTTGACGCGCTGCCCTCCACCTGATAGGATCGGCGCAACTACAGAAGAAGGGAGGCCCGAGGAATGGCTCAAGTTGTATACACCATTGCATTCGCCTATCCGCGTCCCCGGGCCCTGCTGATGTAGAGAGCCGCCGCTCTCGCGTTGAACGGTCGGGGAACGCCCGGCCGTTTTTGTTTGCCTTCCGCCAGAGGCGGATAAGCAACGCGAGGAGCGCCATGTCAGAGAAGCTCACCAAACGTCAGGTCCGCTCCATCAAGAAGATGATGGAGAACAAAGGCCGCCGCCAGCAGCTCAAGGCGCTGCGCAGCCAACGCCCGCCCGATCAGCGCGATAGGTCGCGAGCGCCCAGGCGTAAGAGATGGAACGAGGGCGACGAGGACTACTTCACCGTCGAGAAGATCCGGCGGGCGGAGCGGGTCAAGGTAGCGCGGCGGCCAAGCCAGCCCGCCGCCAGCGAACCAGGGCCTGAAACCAACGGCACCGTCATCGAGATCCGCTCCGGCGACTCGCTGGTCATGTACGAAGGCCGCATTATACAGGCGACGCTGCCACGCAGCGTCCGGTTGCCGAGCGGCACGCGCAGCCCGCTCGCCGTCGGCGACCGCGTCCAGCTCGCGGCCGACGGCAGCGTCCAGCTTGCGGCCGGCGGCAGCGAGACAGCGCGCATCGTCGCCATAGCGCCGCGCCGGTCGGCGCTTAGCCGCGACGCGACGATCGGCAGCGGCCCCGAGACGGCGCACGTGCTGGCGGCCAACATCGACCAGGTCGTCATCGTCTGCTCGCCTGCCGAGCCGCCGTTCCGGCCGCGGCTGATCGACCGCTACCTCGTCGCCGCCTCGCGCGACGGCCTTGCCGCCGTGATCTGCCTGAACAAGATCGACCTAGGCGTGCCAGCGGAGGTCGAGGCGAGCCTGGCCGGCTATAGCAAGCTGGGCATCGAGATCGTACGCACCAGCGCGACGACGGGCGACGGCATCGACGCCGCCCACGCGTGCATTGCGGGCAAGGTCTCGCTCTTCACCGGCC
>JADFKB010000093.1 GCA_022565155.1 Chloroflexota bacterium
CAGAAAGAGGGGAAGAAGCGCATGAAGCGCGTCGGCAACGTGGAGATCCCCCAGGAAGCCTTCCTGGCGGTGCTACGGCTGGAGAAATAACGCGTGAAGCGCGTCGGCAACGTGGAAATCCGTCAATAAGCCTTCATGGCGGTGCTCAGGCTGGAAAAGTAGGGGCACCTTCACCCTGCCCGCCGGCAGGCGGGGGTCGCCCGCAGCGATCCGGCTACGAGAGGCGCCTCGTAGGGGCGAGCATCCCCGCCGAAGCGGGTCCGCCTTTGGCGGAAACTCGGTCCAGGACTGATGCGAAACGCCTAAACTGGAAGAAGCGGAGAGGGCTCGCCCTTGCTCCGCTCCTTTGTGTCTAGGTCACTCACCGGCCCCGTCTCCGGAGAATCACCTCGCCACGGCGCAGAGCCTAACACTTTTAGCTAGGATTGTCAATCCTTACGTTCATTTAGCATCTATGACTTCGTGCCACACGGCCTACTAGTCGCCGAGGAATTCCTGCAATTGCGTGAGAGTCAGGCCGGCTTTATCAAGCGATCACACAGGACACGCAACTAGCTCTGCCCTCAGCACAAGCGGCGCATGGCCTCGTAGGGTCGACCTTCAGGTCGCTCGCAACTGTCTGGATGAGTTGGCCTTCCGCTACAACAACCGCGAGAACCCGTACCTGTTCCGAGACACGCTGCTGCGGCTGATTGGGGCTGAGGCTCTGCGTATGAAGAACTCACAGGTGCCGGTTCCTAATATCCGCAGCGATTTCACGCAATCGCGTTAGCCGTATGTCTAGTTGTTCTACCCATATCTCATCCCCTTTGTATATAGCGCGGCCTTCTGATTCAAAATCGACATAGTATTCGTATGGAAGCATTTCACGAACGCGAGAAATCCATCCATTGATAAACTCCAACCCACGTTCGGTAACAACGTGTCCAGGCCGACCATACTTTTCCATAGCACTATTGCCTTCACGGGCAAAATCAGTAATGTGGTTGATGATCGTACGCCAATCTTGGTGTGCCTGAAGTCGTTCCACTTCCTTGCCCGCTTCGTCACGCTGTCCCCTGGCCGAGAACGCGACCCAATTGCCAAGGAAGATGATGATAACCAACCCAACCGTTGCCGTAGCGACCGCGATTGATGAAATTCCCGCCTGCTGAAATGCCGACGCCCCGCCTGGGTAGAAGGGGACAGCAATAACTGCCGCTATTGCTACCGTAAGCGCCTCTGCCATCCAGAATCGAACCGTGCGTGCAGCGCCGTTGGTGTCTGAAAGTGCCGCACACCAGGTTGGCTGTTCCCAATACGGGCGTTTGTCCATGCCCACAGCCTATCTCCGGCCCGACCTTTTAGCAACGATATGAAGGCGTAACGTTACCAGTGCAGGCAATGATAATCTAGAGGGCGGATCGCAGCGCTGCCCCGGGTTCGCCGAGGCCGGGCTGACGGCGATGTGGTTGAGCTACGGCGAGGAGGCCAGGGATGCCATGCCCGCCGCCGGCCAGCAGCCCGGCGGTGAGCGCCAGGCCTGTCAGCAGTAGGTCGCGTACGCTACGGCGGCGCGGCGATCAGGCTCCGGCCAGCTCTTTGAGCTGCTCCATGGACGAGATGAAGCCGTCGACCGATGCGCCTGCGGCTGAGAACGACGGGTCGAAGTGCAGCTCCACCGCACCCAACTCCCGGATGCCCGCGATGTCGGCAGCGATCTGGTCGGGCGAGCCGGTGCCGATGAAGCGATCCTCGCCCAACGGCTCCTTCGTCACGTCCACGTTCAACCGGACAACAACCTGTAACTCGGACGGGTCGCGGCCCGCCTCCTCAGCCATTGCGCGCAGCCCGGTGAGCATCTCCCGCATCGCCTCCAACGGCAGTCCGGCCGGCAGCCAGCCGTCAGCCATCGTTGCGACGCGCTTGAGCGCTGGAGGCGTGTACGCGGCGAGGTAGATCGGCGGGTGCGGCTTCTGGACCGGCTTCGGCTGGATGATCGATTTCGGGACCGTGTAGAACTCGCCGTTGAACTCTACGGGATCAGTCGTCCAGATCGCCTTGAGCACGCGGATGAACTCATCTGCGCGTTTCCCGCGTCCGGCCAGCGAGGCGCCTGCGGCGTCGTGCTCGTCCTTCGACCAGCCCTGACCCATACCGAGGCGCAGCCGGCCGTTCGATAGGACGTCGAGTGTCGTCAGCCGGCGCGCCAGCATGACCGGGTTGTAGTAGGGGATATCGAGCACGCTGGTGCCCAGGGCGACGCGGCTGGTCTTCGCCGCAACGTAGGTGAGCGATTCCAGCGGGTCGAACACGATCTTGTAGACATCGGGCAGCGAACCGTCCGGCGTCGCCAGGTACGGCGTCTGCGGTTCGATCGGGAAGAGCAGCCGCTCCGTTACCCAGACGCTGTCGTAGCCCAGCTCCTCCGCTCGCTGCGCCACCTGAACCATCGCTTCGGGGCTGGCGGCCGGCCCGATCTGCGGGAGATTGAAGCCTAATCGCATGGCAGTGTTCCTTTCACGATATGCGCTATCTGTCGTCGATGCGCAGTAACGTTAGCAGTGCGGTCATTTATAGTCCAGGAGGCGGTTCGCAATGCTGCTCCAGGCTCGCCGAGGCTGGGCTGACGGCGTTTGGGTTGTGCTAGGGCGACGGCGAGAGGGCTGCGATGACCGCCTCCGCCATGACGGCGTAGCCGACGTCGTTGGGGTGGATAAAGTCGATGGAGATCAGCTCGTTGCCCCTGCCCTGAAACAACGGATAGAGATCGACGAGAGTGACGTTCCGCCCCTCAACCAGCCTGCGGATGATCGTGTTCAATCCCTCCGGAAAGGGGCTGCCTGCCATCCCCTCCAGGGCAACCTGCGAGATTGCCGACTGCACCGGCAGCCGGCCGGAGAACGGATCGTAGAGGGTGAGGACGACGACCTCGAGCGACGGAGCCGCCGCTTCTATAGCATCCAGCGTTGCGGCGAAGTTCGGCTCGAAGTTCGTCAACGCGGCCGTGAGAGCGTCAACGCAGTCTGGCGTTGTCAGGAGGGTGTCTACATCGGGACAGATACCGGTGATGACGAAGGAGCTGTAGAGGCGGAGCAGATCGTTGCCGCCGATCTCCAGCGTCAGCAGGCGTACATCCCGGCCGTCGCCTGCGACGATCTCCGCGATCGCGTCGTCCAGGTGGCCGTGATCGAGTAGCTGCTGGCTGGTGTCGCCGCTATGGCCGAGGTTCTGCAGCGCGTAGCGGCCGGGCAGGCTGTCGTGGACCAGCGGAACGAAGCCGGTGCTGCCGGGCGCCGACGCGCCGATGCCTTCAGAGAGCGAGTCGCCCAGCGCGATGTATACGGGCACACCGGCCGTATCTGTGGCGACTGGGGCCGTCGAGTGGCCACTGTCGCTGCAGGCGGCCGCGAGCGCAACGACCAGGAGCGGCAGGAGCAGCAGCAGTCTTCGCATGATCGTTGCCTTTCTAGGACGCGTCCTGTGGTGATGGCTGAAGCATCGGCTCCAACCGCTGCCAGATCTGCTCGGTAACGGCTTCGCTTGGCTGGCTGGCGTCGATCACGAGCCAGCGCTCCGGTTCGCGGTTGGCGAGCGTACGATAGCCGGCGCGCACCCGCTCGTGGAAGTCGAGCGTCTCGCGTTCAAATCGATCGCTGACGCCGCCTTCGCCCGCCCGCGCCAGTCCATCGGTAGCCGGCAGGTCGAGCAGGACGGTGAGGTGAGGCTGCAGCCCGCCCGTCGCGATCTCGTTCAGCCGCTCGATCGTATCGAGCGCGATGCCTCGGCCGAAGCCCTGGTAGGCCAACGTGGAATCTGCAAAGCGATCGCAGACGACGATCTCACCCCGGGACAGCGCGGGCGCGATCACAGCCGCTACCAGCTCGGCGCGGGCGGCGATGAAGAGCAGCGTTTCGCTCAGCGGATCGAGCCCTGGGCTCTCCCCATCTGACGCCAGGCCCAGCGCGATGTCGCGCAGCCGTTCGCCGAGCGCTGTGCCACCCGGCTCGCGGGTGCAGCGTACCGTCCGTCCGGAGCTCTCCAGACAGCGGGCCAGCGCGGACACCTGCACCGATTTGCCGGCGCCTTCGCCGCCCTCCAGCGTGACGAAGAGTCCTGTCGAAGCTCCGTGAGCGGGCGCGTCTGGAGCCACTGCTTAGCTGCGCCTCAGCGGCGGGCCGTCGTTCTTCCTGAAAAATCCGCACGCGCCGGCGCGGCTCCCGGCCCTGGCTGCGCGACGAGACGTTGTAGCGCTGCGCCAGCTCGTGCTGGAGCCGGCGGATGTAGGCGTTCTGGGGCGTCAGCTCCACCGCGCCGTCGCCTTCCGTTACGCCCAGCGCCGCCTCTTCCGCCTCCTCCAGCGCGTTCGTGATCGGGTCCAGGGCAGTGCTCGTCTCCTCCAGCGAGATCAAGCACTGCTCCATCTGGAAGACGGTGTTCGCGCGCAGCACGTAGATAGGGACGCCACGCGCCTCCGCCTCGCGCAGGGCGGGCAGCTTCCGCCGGTAGTAGTTGCGCAGCGTGATGACGATGTCGGCGTCGTTCAGGTGCTCGGCGAGCGTGATTGCGCTGTGAGCCTGCTGTATCGCCTGCTCCAGCCGTTTGCGGGAGACGCCGAAGGGGTAGATGCGCTTCGTTGGGCCTTCGGGCTGCGGTTGCAACTGGTCCAGCGCGCGCTGCTCCCGCGCCACCTCCCTCGGACTGACCTCGTGGATCTCGCCCTCAGCGTCGACTTCGCGCAGCTTGGGTGTCTCTTCCGACCCGCGCAGGAGCGCATCGACGGTGCTGGCGACGTCGCCGTGGATGGCGACGCGGTCCCAGCTCTGGATCTCGACCAGCATGTCGAACGTGGGCGGCGCTCTACGCTCAAGCACGCTCTTCTGCGTTCGGCGGCGGCGCGCCTCTTCGTCGGAGAGGGTGACGGACTGAATGCCACCGATCAGGTCGGACAGGGTCGGGTTCATCATCAGGTTCTGCAGCTCGTTGCCGTGGGCGGTGGCGACGAGCTGGACGCCGCGCTCCGCGATCGTGCGGGCGGCGGCCGCCTCCAGCTCCGTGCCGATCTCATCGATGACGATCACCTCCGGCATGTGGTTCTCCACCGCCTCGATCATCACGGCGTGCTGGAGCGTCGGAGTGGCGACCTGCATCCGGCGCGCCTTGCCGATCGCCGGGTGGGGGATATCGCCGTCGCCGGCGATCTCGTTCGAGGTGTCGACGATGATGACGCGCTTGTTCAGGTCGTCCGCGAGCACACGCGCGACCTCTCGCAGCATGGTTGTCTTGCCGACGCCCGGCCGGCCCAACAGCAGGATGCTCTTGCCGGTCTTCACCAGGTCTTCGATCACGCGAATGGTGCCGAACACGGCGCGGCCGACGCGGCAGGTGAGGCCGACGATGCGCCCGGCCCGGTTGCGGATGCAGGAGATGCGATGCAGGGTGCGCTCGATGCCGGCGCGGTTGTCGTCGCCGAAGTCGCCGATGCGGCTGACGACATACTCGAGATCGTCCTGAGTCACCTCGACATCGCTGAGCGTCGCCTCGCGGCCGGAGAAGCGCGCCTCCGGCTTGCGGCCGAGGTCGAGCACGACCTCCAGCAGCTCGTGCTGATCGACGCGCTCGCGCAGCGGCCCGACGACGTGCGGAGGCAGCGCCTCCAGCATCGCGTCCAGGTCGTCGGTGATCAGCTTCTGGTAGGGCACAACGTCATCTCCTCATACGCCGGATATGCCTAGGCCGGAAAGGATTGAACCCGCGCCGGCGCCAACTCCGGCGCCTCTACTGTTCTCGTCGTCGATCGCGCCAACACTGTGAACTCTCCCTGCTCAACGAACCCGCGTTCGTCCAGGCGTGCCCGTAGCCCCTCGGCGAACTCCGGCACCAGGCTGAAGATCGCCGATTGCTCCCGAAGGCGGCGGAGCGCCTCGTCGATGAGCGGATCGAAGAGCGCCGATTCTTTAGCCATCATATCGAACCGGCCCAGCTCTCCGTCGGCGGCGGTGCGCAGCCAGCCGGCGATCTCGCCGTCGCGTTCGATCACGCGCTGGTGCATGCCGCGCCTTGGCGAGACGCGCTCGCGGGCAGCCTGCCATTCGCGAAACGTCGCCGCCTCCACCCTCCGCACCGGCTCTGGCGTCCAGCGGTTGTAGAGCCGGAACGCCGGGTAGGCGTCCGCCTTGCTCCAGCGACGCAGGGTCAGCGTTTCGTCCGGCGCAGCGTTGGTGGTTGACGCCCCTCGCTCGCCGGCATCTCCGACAGCCAGGAGCCGCTCACGCAGGTAGGGCAAGAAGCCACAGGAGGATGCTGTCCGCACTACTGCACTGTCCGACTCGACGCGAAGGAAGACCTTCTCCGCGCCTGCCTTGCCTGCGTCGGCTGCCACCTGGTCCAGCAAGCCGCTCAGCACGGTCGGATCGTCCTCGGCCGCGTCGATCAGGCAATCTACCTCCCAGGCGGTCTTAGAGCCGCGCCGGCGTGCCGAAGCGAGGCCGCGCAGCGTTGCGCCCCGGATGCTGATCCAGGTGTGGCGGCCGGTGGCGAATGAGAACCACTGCTCCAGCGCGGTTTCCAATGGGTGAGGCGCGGCCTGTTTGCCCGTGCGGTCGCGCGTCAGCGCAACGTTGGGGTAGACGTGGCCATCGTAGGTGACGAGTGCGACGAGGTCGGTGGGCCGGACGGTGCGGACGCTGCTCACAGTAGTGTGTCCCGTCGATTCCGCCTCGCTAGGCAGGCCGCCTGGCGCCGGTCGCGGCCTGGCTCTCTGTCTCGCGGATGGTGGCGGGCGGAGATGCCGCAGCCAGCTCGAGGAAGTGCTGATGGAACCTGGCATCCTCTGTCAGCTCCGGGTGGAAGGCGGTGACCAGTAGCTGATCCTGCTGGGCGGCGACGACAGCGCCGCCGGCGAGGCGAGCGAGGGGTTTCGCCTTGGCGCCGATTTCCGAAATACGGGGGGCGCGGATGAAGACGGCGTGAAACGGACGCGAGCCGAAGGCCGGCACGGAGAGTTCGGCTTCGAAGCTATCGACCTGGCGGCCGTAGGCGTTGCGCTCCACGGCGATGTCCATCAGCCGCAAGCCTTCGCGGTCGAGGCCGGTCGCGCGTTCGGCCAGCAGGATGGCGCCGGCGCAGGTGCCCCAGACGGCCATGCCTTCCAGCGCCCGACGGCGTATCGGTGACAGTAGCTGCCAGCGCGCCAGCAGCCGTGCGATCGTCGTGCTCTCGCCGCCGGGGATGATCAGGCCATCGAGGTCATCGAGCTGTTCGGGCAGGCGCACTTCACTTGCGTCCGCGCCGAGCTTGGTGAGCACGGAGATGTGCTCTTCGAAGTCCCCCTGCAACGCCAGCACGCCGATTTTCATCGATCTACCAACCTCGCTTGGCGAGCAACTCCTCCTCAGGGATCTGGCTCAGCTCCAGGCCGCGCATCGGCTCGCCCAGGCCGCGGGAGACTTCCGCGATGATCTTCGGGTCCTGGAAGTGGGTGACGGCCTGGACGACGGCGTGCGCGCGCGGGGCCGGGTCTTCCGACTTGAAGATGCCGGAGCCGATGAAGACGCCGTCCGCGCCGAGCTGCATCATCAGCGCCGCGTCGGCGGGCGTGGCGACGCCGCCGGCCGCGTAGTTGACGACAGGCAGCCGCCCCAATGACCGCGTCTCGCGCACCAGCTCTAACGGGGCGCCCAGCTCTTTCGCCTCCGCCATCAGCTCCTCTTCGGGCATCGTCTGGAGCCTGCGGATGCCGTCCCAGACCGCGCGCATGTGGCGCACCGCCTCGACGATGTTACCTGTGCCCGCCTCGCCTTTCGTACGCATCATCGCCGCCCCTTCGCCGATGCGGCGAAGCGCCTCGCCCAAGTTGCGGCAGCCGCAGACGAATGGCACCTTGAACGGGTGTTTGTTCACGTGGTGCTCTTCGTCGGCGGGGGTTAGCACTTCGGACTCATCGATATAGTCGACGCCGAGCGCTTCCAGCACTTGCGCCTCGACAAGGTGGCCGATGCGGCACTTCGCCATCACCGGGATCGTCACCGTATCGATGATGCGGGAGATCACCTCCGGGTCGGACATGCGCGCAACGCCGCCGTCCGCCCGGATGTCCGCGGGAACGCGCTCCAGCGCCATAACGGCGCAGGCGCCGGCTTCCTCGGCGATTTTAGCGTGCTCCGGCGTCACGACATCCATGATCACGCCGCCCTTCAGCATCTGGGCCAGGCCGGTCTTGACCTTCCAGGTGCCGGTTTCGCTTGCTTGGGATGCTCCGTTTCCGTCCTTCGCTGGCATGGTGAACTCCTATCGTACGTGGGGCAGCTGTCGGGCAATTGCCTGCCCGCTTCATTCTAGCTTGCGCTGAGATGCGCCGACAAGGACGTGTACTCGTTCAGAACATTGGTGACGCATGGGTTTCTTGCCTGCGTATGCAAGCTCTCGAAGGTACGGGCCGGCGTTCTTGTACCGCCTGAGCCAGTTGCGGGCTCCACGCCGGCTGCCGGATCCGCCGGGGCCGGTGGCTCCGGTCTTCCAGGGCGCGTGGCCCGGCCCGCTGATAGCAGTCCGCCTGGGGCGGAGTAGAAAGTGTCTGGACTGACGCCGAAGTGGCGCCAGGTGGGCCGGCCGTTGCGGCCGCGGTCTTCGTTCCGGCGCTCGTAGGCGCCGGTGTCGCTGCGATCGTTGGATTCGTTACCTTGCAACTGCGCTCGCATCGACGGTAGGCAATCCCAGATCGCGTTGACCGCCCAAGACTGCTCTGCTAGCATGATCAAACCTGGGCGGTTAGCTCAGTTGGCTAGAGCGCTGCGTTGACATCGCAGAGGTCACTGGTTCAAGTCCAGTACCGCCCACCAGATTGCGTTGTTTCGATTCACGTGTATAGCGTGTACGTGTTGCAGAGCCTCCGTAATGGAAAGCGCTACGTAGGTTATACTAGCCAAGAGGTAAAGGTGCGGCTCAGGCAGCATAACAGAGGACAGAATCGCTGGGCCAATCAGAATCGCCCGTTCAAACTCCTCTATGTCGAGCAATACATCGACAAGAAGGAGGCGCAGCAGAGAGAGAAGTTCCTCAAGACAGGAGCGGGCCGCAGAGAACTTGATGAGTTGTTAGGCGGATAGGACAGTTCAAGTCCCCCGCCAAGGGCGGGTCCGCCTCTGGCGGAAGTACCGCCCACCAGATTGAGTTGTTAGGCGGATAGGACTTGTTGGTTCAAGTCCCCCGCCAAAGGCGGGTCCGCCTCTGGCGGAAGTACCGCCCACCATGTCTGGAACATAGAGGCTGGAAGCTGGAGAACCCCCAGCCGAAGATACGTAAAGGCGCTGACCAGGACGAGTAGCGGCGAACCGTAGGCCGACAGAGAGGGGCGCCCTTCCCCTGAAGGGCTGAAAGCGCCCCGGCCCAACTGCCGTGAACACCCCCTGGGAGCTGGGCTCCGAACCCCTTCCGCAGCAAGCGGAAGAGCAGTAGGCGGCCTCGGAGGCACCCGTTAGCGGCCGAATCGAGTCCTTCCGTGTCGCTGGCAGGGAAGGAGAACGAGGGTGGAACCACGTGAGCACAGCCTCCCGTCCCTTACGACGGGAGGCTGTCGTATTTCTGCCCGAAAGCGAGGAGAACGACTATGGCCCAGCCGCTGAAAGAGATGACGCAGGAGGAACGATTGCATCGTATGCGGCACTCCGCCGCCCACATCATGGCGGAGGCCGTGCTCGAGCTGGTGGAAGGGGCGAAGTTCGCGATCGGACCCGCGATCGACCACGGCTTCTACTACGACTTCGACCTGCCGCAGCCGCTCACGCCCGACGACTTGGCCAAGATCGACCGGCGCATGCGTCGCACGATCAAGCGCAACAAGGAGTTCGTCCACAGCGAAATCAGCAAGGACGAAGCGCGCGGGCTCTTCGCCGACCAGCCGTACAAGCTGGAGCTGATCGATGGCATCGACGGCGATCGCGTCAGCCTCTACCAGCACGGCGAGTTCACAGACCTCTGCGAAGGGCCGCACGTAGAGCGTACCGGCCAGGTCGGCGCGTTCAAGCTCACGAACACCGCCGGCGCCTACTGGCGCGGCGACGAGAACAACCCGATGCTCCAGCGCATCTACGGAGCGCTCTTCGAAACGCAAGAGGAGCTGGACGCGCACCTGGAGCGCATCGAAGACGCGCAGCGGCGCGACCATCGGCGCCTCGGCCGCGAGCTGGAGCTCTTCACCAGCCACGAATCGATCGGCGCCGGCCTGCCGCTCTGGCTGC
>JADFKB010000094.1 GCA_022565155.1 Chloroflexota bacterium
AGGAGACATTAAAGGGTGAGACTGTTTGGGAGGGCCTTGTGCAGGTCTTTAACCTCATCGATCATCCAAAGGCCACTGTCTGCTATGCTTGGTCTCACGCCGTCGACGACAGCACGAAGCGACGCTTCGTGGCTGTGCTGCACCAAGAGCCAGTTACATCACCAGGGGCGGCTGTACGAGCGGATATCATCCAGCAAGCTTGACTGGGCCAGTTTTGGTTAGCGTCTCTCCATCCACGTTACCCGCTTGACGCACCGTCCTGCTATAGTGCCGGACGTGATCGTCTCAATCATCTCCGATCTGCGTCCGCTGATCCGTGGCATCAATCGAGAGCTGGCGAGCTACGGTGCCGAACTAATACGGAAGGAAGAGCTGGTAGAGATAGACCGCATGCTACACAAGCGGCTTGGCGTTGCCCACCCGGAGGCCGGTCGCTGTTGGCACTGCCAGGGATACGCGAGCATAAGCGCGGATGGCGATCTGACCTGTCTCAACTGTGGACGCTCGGGAACTGCGCCTAGGCAGTTGGACGATTGTGACTCACGAATTGTCGCAGAGATTGCTTGATCGTCGGGCCGAGCAGACGCTCAGAACTGTTAGCGAAGCCTAGTCCCAGTCCGCATCGATTCTCTGTGGCCTAGACGCGCGGCGTGAGCCGTGGCGAGATCACCGCTGGACTGGTCCACGCTGCGTGGGACGCAGGTGGCAAGCGATCTAGGTGTGGAGGTGTGTTTACTGTTGGCCACGAATCTTGATCTTTCGCAGAGGAAGGCGAGGGCCGTCGCCCGCATCCCGTTCTGGTGGCATACGATCGACCTTGGCGATGAGGTAACGACACCAGGGCACAGCAGCGCCCGAAGCCAGAGGGTTCGCACCGACGCTATCCCACGGCGGTTGAAAGGGAAGACCGTCCTAGACGTCGGCTGCTGGGATGGGTTCTTCTCCTTCTGGTGTGAACGTCGTGGCGCCTCGGTGACGCCGATTGATGACTTCCAGCACAGAGACTTTGTCAGAGAAAAGTATGGAGTAGAACTCAATGGTGGAGAGGGCTTTCGAGTGGCCGCTCGATTCCTAGGTTCGCGGTTGAAGATCAAGAAGTGCGACTTTGTGTCTCTCCAAAGGCCGTTCGACATCGTGCTCTTCCTAGGTGTGCTTTATCATCAACGCCACCCGCTACTCGCCCTCGAGCATCTTGCCCGACTCACTCGAGAGTGTGCCCTGGTCGAAACACACTACAGTAAGTCGAGCGGTCAGCCGTTGCTGCATTTCTACCCCGCGAGTTCCCTGAACGACGACCCTACTAACTTCTGGGGGCCGACGCTCAGCTGCATCGACCTGATGCTGCGGGAGGTTGGCTTTCGTGCGGTATCGCTCGTGAAGACATATCGCGACAACGACGACCGTGCCATCTTTCTTGCGCGGAAATAGACGCCCCCCACGCGGCACGAGGCTCAAGATACCGGCGATTCTCGTGGCCAGCCAGACCAGGCCCTTGTCCACGGAAGTCGAACTCCGAAAAACACTCCAGCGAACCGCAAAATACTGGGCCAGTTTTGGCTAGCTCACTCGTGAAGCACAGCGGCCTGCAAACCTATTTGCAAATCGAAGCGTTAGCACTCGCCGTCAGTGGATGGCATGACGAACACCTTGGCATCCAGATTTCAGATACGGAGTCGTACTGTCCAGCAGAAGACGACAGGCGCTAGCACGGCAGGCAGGTTACTGGGGGTCAGGAGGTCGCCGCGATCAATCAGCCGCCCTGCGTGAACTCGTAGCGATACGGCGCTACCTCCGTCGTCCCTACGGTAGCGCCGACGACAACGAGGACGGCGGTCTGGAAGTCGACGCCGAGGCCGGCCAGCGGGACAACGGCGCGATTGCTGCTATCGACGGCGATCTCCCGCACGAGGGGCGGCGAGCCGAAGGTGACCAGGCGCAGCTCGAATCGCTGAGCCAGCGGCTCGACGAGGCGCAGAAATCCCTGCCGCCGCCAGCCGCCGGCGTCCTCTTCTGCGTCGTCGAAGAAGCCGATCTCCGGCACGGCGATGTCGTCGATCGCCCAGCCGGGCCGGTTGAGCCCGCTGTCGGTGATGTACTCGAAGCGCAGCAGGATGCGCGAGCCGGCGTAGGCCGAGAGGTCGATGCGCTCCTCCACCCAGACGGCCTCATCGCCGCCGCCGCTGCGACCGCTGTAGGCGGGACCGAAGCCGATTCCCAGCGGATCGTCGATCTTCGCCTCCCGTCCCGCCAGCGTCGACCAGGTTCGGCCTCCATCCCGCGACGCCATCACGTAGGCGAAATCGAAGTCGCGCTCGATGTCGAACCAGGTACGGAAGGTGAGCGTAGCTTGCTGGACACGAGATAGATCAAGCTCACGCGTCAGAGTGGCGTCGATGCTATCGCCGCGAGCAGCCCGCCAGAACCGCCCCGTCGCATTCTCTCGAGCGGCGATAACGGGAACGTGCGCCTCACCCTGGAAGATGAAGGAGGTTTCGCCGGTCACGTCGCCGGCGCGCAGCTCCAGGTAGTCGGCGGCGAACTGGTGCACCTCTCCGGCTCCCGCCGCATCGCCCGCCATATCGACGATGATGGTCGCGGGCGCGCCGATCTCGAGCGTTCCGTATCCGTAGGGGCCTGACGGCGCGTCGATGAGGTTGGCGACTGCCCAATCGGCGACGAGGTCAGCGAAGCTGCGCGGCTCACCGGCGGCCTGCAGGTAGTCGGCCACGCCCTGGACGCCGTTGGCGGCCTGGCTGGCCAGGGCCCGCACGTCGCCGCCGGTCTGCTCCATCAGGTAGGTGAAGAAGAGCCCGCTCTTTTCGTAGTGAACGCCGGTGCCGCCGGCGTCGCCCCAGGCGTTGAGCTGCGTATCCGGCTGATCGAGGTAGCGGCCGTACGACCTCGATCCGGAGATGACTAGACCGCCAGCGTATTCCGACAACCCTTCGTTCACCCAGGCGGACTCGTCGCTATCGTTTTCGATGTGGATCAGGTGCTGCAGTTCGTGACCGAGAATGAAGGCGTACTGGGCCGAGCCTAGTGGCCGGATCTGCTCGTTCATGTAGATGATCTCGCGCTCGTTGCTGTGTGGCACTGCATCTACTGGGTAGCGATCGTAGTCGCTTACGTAGCCGCCGACGGCGGAGCCTACGTCCGCGTGGAGGATGGCGATGCGCGGATCGCCGTCGACGCCAGGGGTTGACGGCAGCCCGAACGCGGCGGTGACCGTGGGCCAGATGCGCTCTTCGAACGCCTCGGCCGCGTCGTCCACCTCGCTGTCGGGCACGCCTCGTGCGCGTTCGACGTAGAAGTAGGCATGCTCGGAGACGGCGCGCAGGGTCGCCGTGACCGTGCGGAAGGTGGGACGCTGGTCCGGGTTCACCGGCAGGACGATCACATCGAACTCTTCGATGTCGCCGAGGGCCGGGGAGCTCTGTTCGACCTCGCCGGCGCCGGTATAGCCGTTGAGCCTGCGCGCCAGATCGATAGGATCGCGCCGGGCCGGTTCGTCGGAGCCGGACGAGGGCAGCGCCGGCGTCTGGCTCGGCGCGAGGGTGGGCAGCGGGCTGGCATCTGGCGCTGGCTGTCCGTTCGCACCGCAGGCGGCGGCGCTGGCTGCAATGGTGGCGAGCAGCAGGATCATGAGAGCCGCCCCGAACGAATCGGGGCGGCTCAAGAGCGTCCGCTTTCGGAGGGCTGTCCTAGCCCGCGCGCGGGTGGGCCTGCTCGTAGACGCGGCGCACGTGGTCGTCCGCGATACGCGTGTAGACCTGGGTTGTAGAGATGTTGGCATGGCCGAGAAGCTCTTGGACGTTGCGCAGCGGCGCGCCCCCTCTCAGCATATGTGTGGCGAAGCTGTGACGCAAAGAGTGCGGCGTCACCGGGCCTTCGATGGCTGCTTCCTTGGCGTACTGCTTGAGGATCAGCCAGAAGCCCTGTCGCGTCAGCCGCTCGCCGCGCCGGTTGACAAAGAGCGCGCGCTCCTTCTTGTTCTTGACCAGCCGTGGGCGTCCGTCATTGAGGTACGCCAGCAACGCGCGCAGCGCCTGGGCGTGGATGGGGACGGCGCGCTCTTTTGCCCCCTTGCCCATGCAGCGCGCGGTGGGGCTGCGCTTGTCCAGGGTGATGCTATCGAGATCGAGGGAGACGAGCTCGGTGACGCGCAGACCTGTGGCGTAGAGCAACTCCAACATCGCCTGGTCGCGCAGCGCTTCCGGCGTCTTGCGCTTCGCTGGCTGCTCCAGCAGCTCATCCACCTGCTTGACGGTGAGCGGCTTGGGCAGCGTCTTGCCGACGCGCGGCGACGCCACGTTCTCCGTGGGGTTCTGCTTGATCTCGCCTTCAGCGTGGAGGAACTGGAAGAACGACTTCATCGCCGCCACCTTTCTGGCGACGGAGGCGCCGGCGTAGCGCCGGTTCTTCAGTTCCAAGACATAAGTGACGATCGTGTCCTTATTGATCTTCCGCCAGTCGGTCGGGTTACCGTTGCTATTGTTGTTGCCAGGGCCGTTGTCATTGGAGAGGAAGCTATCGAACTGGGAGAGATCGTTGCGGTAAGCAGCGATGGTGTTCTCCGAAGCTCCTTTCTCAGCAGATAGGAAATGCAGAAAATGGCCGATGCGATCATCCATGACGCAGACCTCACCTCAATCGGAATGCTACACGCCGGGGCTTACCTGGGGAACCGAACCCCATTGTACGCGGCCCGCCGCCGCTTGTCCAGAGAGTTGCAAGGCGGCGACATAAAAGTTGTGACAATTTTTCTCCACAGGCCTCGCTGAGGCCGCCGGAAACTGTGAAACCGCTGCGCTGATAACCGATCTGGGGGGCGGTCAGGCCGGCGGCCGGGGCGCCGGAGAGAACGCCGTCCGCTGCTTGACAACCCGCGTTAGAACATGTATTCTGCTCTAGAACGTTTGTTTTGAGGACGGGGGTGGGCCATGCCAACAACCAGTTTCGACGCCAGCAAGTACCTGACGAACCTGCGCGGCAAGGAGTACCTAGAGGTGAAATGGCGGCTGCTCTGGCTGCGCACGCAGCATCCGGACGCGACGATCGAGACGGAGCTGGTCAAGCACGACGCCGGGCTGGCGCTCTTCCGCGCCCGCGTAAGCGTGCCGGACGGCGGTTCCGCGACGGGCTGGGGCAGCGAGACCGTCGACGATTTCGGCGACTTCATCGAGAAGGCAGAGACGAAGGCGCTGGGGCGGGCGCTGGCGGCACTTGGGTTCGGGACGCAGTTCTGCGAGGACTTCAACTTCGCCGGCGAGCATGGCGCAGACGCGGCGGCGGCGCGCGACACACATGCCCGACACGGCAGCGCGGACGCGGCTTCGCCGCGCGACACACCCGTCGTGGACGCGCCGGTGGCCAGGGGCAGGCTGAAGGCAGTGCGAGACGGCGGCGAGGCCGCGCCGCGTGCCGAAGCCGCACCCCGCGCCGACGAACAGAGCGCGACGTCGTCGCAGATCAACGCCATCCTCGCCATCGCCCGCGAGCACCACGCGCTCGGTGAGACGAGCGTGGAAGAGCGCTGCCGCGCGGCGTATGGCTGCCTGCCCGGCGAGCTGTCGAAGCAGCGGGCCTCGGAGTTCATCGTCCAGTTGCGCCGAACTGGCGCGCGGCACGGCGAGCAGATCGATACCAAGCAGGCCAGTCGCCGGCAGCGCCAGCCAGCCTAACATCGTTCGCTCTGACAAGAATTCCAGCAGCGCGGGCGCGGCTTTGCCGCGTGGGGCGCACGCCCAGCGCCGCCGTTGTCCAACCCCGGCCCGTAACGAGCGCCAGATAACGCGCTGCGTTATCATGTGTCCACCAGCGCTCGCTTCAGGCAGGAGGACACGCAATGGCCACGAAAGTCGGCATCAACGGCTTCGGCCGCATCGGACGGCAGGTGTTCAAGGCGATACGAGATCGCCACGGCGACAACCTGGAGGTCGTCGCGCTGAACGACCTCGTCGATGCGAAGACGAACGCCCACCTGCTCAAGTACGACTCCAACTACGGCCGCTTCGACGGCGACGTGCACGCGGCGGACGGCGCAATCGTCGTCGACGGCAAGACGATCCCGACGTTCGCCGAGCGTGACCCGGCCGCGATACCGTGGGCCGACGTCGGCGCGGAGATCGTCGTCGAATCGACGGGCCTCTTCACGGACGCCAACAAGGCGCGCGGCCATCTGGGCGATAGCGTGCGCAAGGTGATCATCTCAGCGCCGGCGAAGAATGAGGACATCACCATCGTCCTGGGCGTCAACGCCGATAAGTACGACCCAAGTAGCCACCACGTCATCTCAAACGCCTCCTGCACTACGAACGGCCTGGCGCCGGTGGTGAAGGTGCTGCTGGACAACTTCGGCATCGTCAAGGGTCAGATGACCACCGTACACTCCTACACCAACAACCAGCGCGTGCTGGACGTTGCCCACAACGACCTGCGGGAAGGGCGGGCGGCGGCGCTGAACATCATCCCGTTCACCACCGGCGCGGCGAAAGCGCTGAAGCTCGTCATCCCTGAGATGGAAGGGAAGCTGGATGGCCTGGCGTATCGTGTGCCGACGCCGACGGTGTCGATCGTCGAGGTCGTCTGCCTGACGGAAAAGGACACGACGGCGGAGCAGGTGAACGACGCGATGCGCGACGCCGCCTCGGAGCGGATGAAGGGCATCCTCGATGTCGTGGACGATCCGGTCGTCTCGATGGACATGAAGGGCGACGAGCACTCGTCTATCGTCCACGCGCCGGTGACCAACGTCGTCGCGGGGGACCTGGTCAAGGTCGCCGCCTGGTACGACAACGAGTGGGGCTACTCCTGCCGCACCGCCGACCTTTGCGCGCTGCTCGCCGAACGAGGATGGTAGCGCGGCGTATCTATCATCCCTTCGTTCATCTTTTCATTGTCGGCACACTGCTAGCTATCGCACTGCTCGTCGCCGCCTGCACGGCCAACGGCGACCCCCGCCAACCCCCGGCGACAGGGGTAGCGTCAGCGAACGGGGCGCTGACCGTGCGCGCGTTCGAGTGGGGCTTCGAGCCCGAGACGATCGTACTCCAACGCGACGAGGAGGTACGCATCGTCCTCGATAACGACGGGGAGATCCTGCACAACCTGAAGATCGACGGCCTGGAAGCGGAGCTGATCGAATCACGCAGCACTGGCCCGTTGACAGGCGATGAGGACCAGCTCTTCGTCGGCGCGGACGACGGCCAACAGGGTACGTTGATCTTCGTTCCGCAGCAATCCGGCGAGTTCACGTTCTACTGCACACTGGAACGCCACCGGCAGCTCGGGATGGAAGGCACGCTGATCGTCGAGTGATCCGAGCGTGATCCTCGTTACGAACCATACGTATGGGATCGTCTACGGTTGTATACTGGCGATACATATTCGGGGGCGCTTTCATTATGGTAGGTAACGGCTAGCCGCACGCGGCAATCGGGCCGCCGCGGCAAAACGTTCGCGCGTATGCGCATATGAGCGAAGAGTCTACATTCCGTAACGTTCCGGCCAACGCCCAGCTTCCGGCCTCTTCTCAAGGCGCGGGCCAAGGTGCGGGCAAGCCCGCGCGCGGCCCGACGCTGCCGACGCAGCGGCATCTCCCGTCCAATCCCGCAGCAGTCCGGATTTCGCCCAAAGTTCTTACAATTGCATTACTTTCGGTCATCCTCGTCTTCGCGGGCATATTGCGGCTGACGGCGCTCAACTGGGACGGCGACAAGCACCTGCACCCGGACGAGCGTCACATCAGCTCCACGGTGAACAAGCTGACGGTACCCGGCAGCATCGGCGACTACTTTGATACGGATACATCCTCGCTCAACCCGTACAACAACGAAACGAACAGCTTCGTCTACGGCACGGCGCCGATCTTCGCCGGCAAGATCGCCAGCAACCTCTCCGAACCGTTCGGCTTTGGTGAGAGGACGGGCTACGACGCGCTGACGATCGTCGGGCGCTTGCTGAGCGCCTTGGCCGACATCGGCACCGTCGTCTTCGTCTTCCTGATCGCGCGGAGGCTGTTCGATACGAGGGCGGGGCTGCTGGCGGCGCTGCTCTACGCCTTCTCCGCGCTGCCGATCCAGCAAGCGCACTTCTTCACCGTCGATTCGTTTATGACGCTCTTCGCGGCGGCGGCGATCTTCTCCTCGATCCGCATCGTCCAAGAAGGACGCTGGTGGGACTACGCACTGGCGGGCCTGATGGTCGGCCTGGCGACAGCGTCCAAGCTGACGGCGGTCTCGCTGATGCCGGTGGTGATGCTGGCCGCGGGCGTTCGCGCCTGGCCGGTGCTGGCGCAGGCGATGCGAGACGTCACGCCGGAGACGGCCGGACAAGCATCCGAGACAGCGCCCACGCCGGGCGAGCTGAGCCGCACGCTGACCAGGGCCGTACTCGGCGTCGGGCTGGTGTTCGTCGTCGCGTTCATCGCCTTCCGTGTCGCCCAGCCGTACGCGTTCCAGACTCCGAGCCTGGGCGACCTAGCGATCTGGCGCGACGACTTCGCTTGCCAGGCGGACAACTGCGGCTTTATCACGGAGCAAGCGGGGCGGATCCTTAACCTGAATCCACGCTTCGTCCAGGACCAGATCAGCCAACGGAACCTGCTGGAGCACGGCGCCTGGCCGCCTAACGTCCAGTGGATCGGCCGGACGCCGTTCGTCTACCCGGCGCAGCAGATGGTGCTCTGGGGCATGGGCCCAGCGCTCGGCATCGCGGCGGGGCTAGGGTTCCTGTTGGTGGCCTGGCGTGCGTGGAGCCGGAAGGAGCTGGTGCTGCTGGTGCCGCTCGCCTGGATCGCTGGCTACTTCCTGGTGATGGGCAGCCAGTTCTCGCTCTACATGCGCTACTTCCTGCCGCTGTATCCGGCGCTGGCCGTCTTCGCCGCCGCGCTGCTCTTAGCGTTATGGACCTGGGCTCGGCGGGCCGAGCTGCCGAACTGGGGGGCGCGGGCCGGGCCGCTCGCGACGGCCGCCAGGCAGCTTCAAGCGAGGCGAAGCGCCCTCGCCTTCGGAGCGCGGGCAGTCGTGGTCGTGGTGCCGCTGCTGACGATCCTGTGGGGCCTGGCCTACTTCCATATCTACTCGCAGCCGGTGACGCGGCTGGAGGCCTCCGCCTGGATCTACGCGAACATTCCGCCCGGCGCCTCGATCTACGGGGAACACTGGGACGACCGACTGCCGGTCTCCCTGGCCGGCATCGGCGACGGTATATCGTACGAGGGCGGCTCGTTCAACAACTTCGACGGCGACAACAGCGATAAGGTCGCTACCCTGCTATCGAACCTCGACGATGCCGACTACATCATCCTGGCGAGCGATCGCCTGGCCCAGACGATCCCGCGCGTGCCCGCTAACTTCCCGGTGACAACGCGCTACTACGAGACGCTCTTCTCCGGAGAGCTCGGCTTCGACCTCGTCGCCAAGTTCACATCCTATCCGCAGGTGCTGGGCATCTCGATACCGGACGCCAACGCGGAGGAGGCCTGGACGGTCTACGACCATCCGCCTGTGCACATCTTCCAGAAAGACGCCGGCGCCTACTCCCACGACCTCGCCGTTTCGGTGCTGGGCGCCGACGCCTTCGTCGACGGGCTGGGGCTGACCCCGAACGAGGCGGGGACGAACGGGCTGCTGCTGCGTCCGGACGACCTGCGTGAGCAGCAGGAGGGCGGCACGTTCAGCAGCATCTTCGATGAGGACAGCATCCAGAACAAGCTCCCGCTCTGGACCTGGCTCTTGGTTGTCGAGATGATCTCGCTGGCGGCGCTGCCGGTTGTGCTCCTGCTGTTCCGGGGGCTGCCGGACCGCGGCTACCTGCTGGCGAAGCCCATCGGCTTCCTCGCCCTCGGCTACCTGGTCTGGCTCGCGGCAAGCCTCAAGGTGCTCGATTTCAGCCGGGGTACGATTGGACTGGCCCTACTGTTCATGCTGCTCGCCGGCGCCGGCGTCGCGTGGCTGACGAGAGAGAACCTGCGCGCGTTCGTCAGGCAGCGCTGGCGGTCGATCCTGCTCTGGGAGGCGCTCTTCTTGGGCGCGTTCCTCGCCTTCTACGTGATCCGGCTGAGCAACCCGGACCTCTGGCACCCGGTGCGCGGCGGCGAAAAGCCGATGGACTTCGCCTACCTGAACGCCATCATCCGCAGCACGTCGATGCCGCCGTACGACCCGTGGTTCGCGGGCGGCTATCTCAACTACTACTACTTCGGCCAGTTCCTGACGGCGAT
>JADFKB010000013.1 GCA_022565155.1 Chloroflexota bacterium
GACAGCGCCGCGCCCTGGAACGACGGCCGCTGGCGAGTCGAGGCCGCGAACGGCGATGTGAACGTGGAGCGGACGGACGGCGATCCGGACCTGACGCTCTCGGCGACGACGCTGGCGCCGCTGTTTAACGGCTACCTCTCACCTACAGTCGCTGCGTTCGCCGGACGCGTCCAGGCGCGAAACGAGAACGTGCTCGCCACCGCAGACGCCTTCTTTGCCACCAGCTACCCGCCTTACTGCGCCGACGGCTTCTAGCGGCGCGCAGCTTGGACGGCGAGGCGTGGGCTAGCCTAGCCGTGTGTGTGCTATTCTCTGAGGCAGACCAGGCGCACCGTCAGGCACGCGCTTTGCAGAGCGGAGGCGTGTAGGAGCGATCCGGTTCCGACGTGACTGAAGTTCAAGGCCTCCGCCACTCCCTCCAACGTACCGTCGCATCCAAGCTGCGCGGCTGGACGCTGATCCAGGCGCTGGCGCTGCTCGCGGCGGCCGCCTTCGCGTACAACGGCGCGCGCATCCTCGACGCCGCGCCGCGCACTAACGAAGCGCTGTTCAACGACTTCGACTCGGCTATGCTCTGGCTGGGCCTGGCGCTGCTCGCGCTGCTGCTGGCGGCCTGGCGGCCGGCGCGACCGGCCCTGACGCCGGGTGCCTGGCGGCCGGCGATCGAATCGCTCTGGCGGGACCATCGAATGGAGATCGCGCTCTTCGCCCTGATCATCGGCGCCGGCGTCTTCATGCGCTTCTTCCGCTTCGGCGATACGCTGCCGCCGGAGATCGGCCTCTGCTGCGAAGAGCACATCAACGGCGGCGTCGCCTACAACGCGCTCCACGGCGAGCGGCCGGTGCTCTTCCCGCTCGTCCGCTGGACGTCCGCGCTCGGCTTCCTCGTGTTCGGTGAGACGTCGTTTGGCCTGCGCTTCTTCTTCCCCGTGATGGGCGTCGCAACGCTGGTTGTGTTCTACTTCCTGCTGCGCCAGCTCGTCAGCGTCCAGACCGCGCTCTTCGGTCTCGCGCTCTACGCGGTCGCCTGGTGGCCGGCGCTGCGCAACCGCCAGACGACGGGCGGCACGCTCTATGCCGTGCTGTTCGCCTTTTTCCTCGTTCGCGGCCTGAAGACCAAAAACCCGCTGATGTTCCTGGCCGCCGGCGTGCTGGCCGGCCTCATGTCGTACGAGTACGAGGCCTACCGCGCCGTACCCATCATCGCGGCCGGCTTTCTGGGCGCGGCGGCGTTGTGGCTGGTGTTGCGGCGCGGAATGAATACGAGCAGCGGCGAGCGGGCTTTGGCGCTGCTCAAGATCGCCTGGCGACCGGCGCTGATCTTCATCATGGCCGCAGGCATCGTATTGGTGCCGATGATCGTTGGCACGGCGCAAGGGAAGGACCTCTACCTAACATCGGTGCACCGGCAGGAGGACACCCGTGGCGGCTCGCGCCTAGCCGACGAGTGGCCGGATCAGTTGAAGTGGGCTGCGCAACTCTTTCTGCCGTTCGGGCCAATGGACTATCCGATATCGCCGCCACGGGAAGCGCCCGGTGTTCACCTCCTCGATCCGCTGACGGCGTCGCTGGCTATCATGGGCGTGGTGGCTGCCGCCGTCCTCCTCTTCCGCGGCCTCCGCCTCTGGTTCGTATCGTGGGTGGTGCTGAGCCTCGTGGGAGGATCGTTGCTCTTGGGCGAATTCGCGCCCTGGTCGTTCTTCGGGCTGCTGCCTGTCTTATTGCTGCTGGCGGCGCTGTTCGTGGACGATGTCCGTTCGTACATCGCCCGCCGGTTCGGCGCGGCCGGCGGCAGGGCGCTCACGGCCGCACTGATCGCTGGCATCGCTTTCAGCTTCTGGTGGAACGCCGACACGCTATTCAACGACGTCGCGACATCTCACGAAATCCAGCGCGTCTACGGGGATGAGAGATCGTTCGTCTATGCGATGTGCAGCTACCTGAACGATCGGGGTGACGAGAACTTCACGTTCGCCTTCAGCAACGCCCGGGCGGTGGACGGCTTCGCCGCGCCGCACGAAACGGCGGAGGAGCAGCGCCGCGCCTGGGGCGATTTCATCTGGGCCTGCCACGATCTGGACGGCGCTGCGCTGCCGGCAGCGGAAGAGGCCTGGCCGCTATCAGACATACCGGCAGGCCCGGTCACGCTCGTTTTTGCCGACCCGCTCGGCCCCGCCGATGAGCTGATCGCAGAGCTGAATCGCGCCTACCCCGGCCTGGGCAAGCCTGACCACTTGGTCACAGGCCCGGCGGACACCTATACGCTGATCGGCTACGAATTCGCCAGCGGAGAAGCGCTGAACCGCACCGGTCTCTGGGCCGACTACACGATCGAAGGCAGCGCCGAGATCGCCGCCTCGCGCGTCGATCCGCTCGACGGCCTGGTCTGGGACGAGCCGCCGCTGGCGCCGCCGTTCACTGTACGCTGGCGCGGCGTCGTCCACGTCGCCGAGCTGACTACAGCCAGCCTCCAAGTCGAGACGGACGATCCGGTGTCGGTACTGCTCGACGGCCAGCTCGTCTACAGCACTGTGGAAGCGGAGGCCAGCGAGAGTTTCATCGACCTGCTGCCCGGCTGGCATCCAGTGGAGATAACGCTGACCAAGCAGCAGGAAGGCGGCGGCGTACGCTTGGTCTGGGCGGAGCAGTTCGGCGAAACGAAGGCCGTAGCGGCAGACGATCTCTTCCCGCTGAAAGAGCTAGACGGCTGGATCCACGAGCGGTCGATGGGGCTACAGGGCGACCCCCGCCAGCTCGTTAGCCAGCGCTTCGATTTCGCTCCGCACCTGGCCTTGACATCGGTGCTGAGGCTCGCCTCGCCTACAGGCGAAGCGTTCGTCACCGAAGAGCGCTGGCGGGGGTTCATCGATCTGGCGGAGCAAAGCGAACTCGCATTCCGCGCCGAGTTCCGGGCGGGCACGCTCACGCTGCTAGTGAACGGCCAGCCGTTCGCGACGGCGGATGCCTCAGCACAACCGGCGACGTTCCTACGAGCTTCCCTCGAGCTCCCTGCAGGCCGTCATCTGATCGAGTTAGTGCAGGAGTTGGTGCGGGACACGACCTGGTCGGGCGCCCGTCTCTTCGTCGGGGACCGGTTTGGGCAACCGGTGCGCGTCACGCCGTAGTAGCCGCCACTACGGCTGTCCTCGCCGCCAGAGCGCCCGCAGGCACCACGCACCTTGGTTCGCCGCCCGATCGCGGATGCTGCGCCGCTTGGCCGCGTAGCGTGGCAGCTGCACGAGCGTGACGGCCAGCGCGGCAACGGTCGCGGGCACGAGCGCCAGGCCGTAGAGCAGTTGGCGGCTCCGGCTGAGACCAAACTCCGAGGCGTTGAACGGTGCGCCGATCGACATCATCGGGGCCATCAGGGCGAACTCCCACCAGGCCATTACCTTGTAGAACGCCAGGTAGCGATTACGGATGATGCGGATAGTCTTCACTACGGTGCCCCATGAAAGCTCCGTCTTCAGCGTATGCTTGTGATAGACCACAGCCCTGGACGCAATTACCGATCGGTAGCCCAGCGCCCGCACACGTAGCCCCAAATCAAGATCTTCGGCGTAGGCGAAGAAGCCGGGGTCGAAGATGTAGTCGAACTGCTCCGCCACGCTCCGGCGCAAGGCAATACAGACGCCGTGGAGGAACAGCGTGTCACGCAGCCCTTCGCCACGCAACCCTTCGATCGATGGCAACTGCTTATATTGGATGTAGCCGAGGCGGTTCACTTCCGACGTATACGCAGCCTGAGCGTCCGCCCGCTCGCCAATGCCGGCGAACTCTGGGTACCAGGGCTGGATGATGTTCGCGTGAGCGGCCGCAACGTCCGGAGCCGAGTCAACTGCCGCCAGCAGCTCCCGTAGCCAGCCGCGATTCACCACTGTGTCCTCGTTGAGAAAGATGATGCAGTCGCCACGCGCTTCCCGATAGCCCTTGTTGTTCCCTTCCGCGAATCCGTAGTTGCGGTCGAGTTCGAGCACGCGCACCTGCGGGAAGCGCTCCCGCACCTTCGGCGCTGACGCATCGAGGGAAGCGTTGTCGACGTACAGCACCTCATACTCGGCCAGCGGCACGTCCTGGTCGAGCACAGATGCCAGGCACTCCTCGATGTAGTGCCAGCCGAAGTAGCCGAGGACGATGACGGTGGCGCACGGCCGCTGGCCGTCCAGAGCCTGGCCGCTCTCGGTTCCCTCCGAATCAGTCATGTCGAAACGTTCGGCGTCACGGCCGCGCCGAGTAGGGAGATACCCCGCTACTCGACATCCATGAGGGCGATGAGGAAGCCGCCGAGGGCGAGGTTAGCGCCGACGATCATACTCGTCTGCGCGACCGCCGCCAGCCCCGCGGTCGAGACGCCGAGATCGTTGCCGCTCACCCACTCGTAGAAGAGCAGCGCGTCCAGGCCGGCGCCGATAGCAACGATTGCGAACGCCAAGCCTAGCATCCGCTCCAGCGTCGCGTACTGCCGCGCCACCCGCACCACCCAGTCCTCTGGGATGATATCTCGCGATGCGGCGAAGAGGTGCGTGGCGATGCCGATCACCATCGCATTCGTGCCGACGACGAGCAGGATGCCGCCGGCGAAGACCGGCTGCCATGTCAACGTACCGATCGTCACGCCTCCGCTGGCCCCGAGCGTTATGCCGAGCGATAGGATGCCCAGAAGCATCAGCACCAGGCCGGGGACTAGGAAGAGGTAGTGCGGTGAATAGAGCAACAGAAAGCGCAGGTGACGCCAGCCATCGCGGAAGGTGTTGAGCTTCGTCTCCCCCTTCCGGACTGCGTAGCTGGTATCGACTTCAGCCACCTTCAGACCGCGCCGGTACGCCTTCAGGATCATCTCGGATGCCAGCTCCATGCCGGACGATCGCAACCCCATCTTCTGGTACGCCTCTTGGGTGAAGGCTCGCAGGCCGCACTGGCTATCGGCGATGCGCGAGCCGGTAAACAGCCTCAGGAGCAAGGAGATGGCTGGCGTGCCGATCACGCGGTGGCTCCACGTCATCGCGCCCGGTTCGATGCGTTGCATGCGATTGCCGACGGTCATATCGTAACCGTTGCGCAGCGGCTCGATCAGCGGGTCAAGATCAAGGAGGTCGTACGTATCGTCCGCGTCCGCCATTACGATCACCTCGCCCTGCGCTTCGGCAAAGCCGCGCAGGTGCGCCGCGCCGTAGCCGCGCTTCGGCTCGTCGATCACTCGAGCGCCCGCCCTGCGAGCCTCCTCAGCCGAGTGATCGGTCGAGCCGTTGTCGACGACGAGAACCTCGCCGCGCACACCGGAGCGCTGAAACCAGCCGCGCGCCTTCTCCACGCAGGCGGCGACGGTCTCCTCTTCGTTCAGGCACGGCAGCACCACCGACACCTGAACGGCGGACGAGGCACGTTCACCCGCCGATCCGGCGAGTTCGGCGCGCTTCGTCTCGGCTGGGTCTACAATCGCCACGGACGTCTCCCTTTTCTACCTTAGCATCGGTCCCGTCTAAAACAGCAGGCCGATTAGTACACTCATTATACGGAAACTGTCAAGTAGCGTTTCTACGCAACTCTCTTTATCGCCTCACCAAGTAGATCTGGTAGGGAGATATCTCCTGGATCCAAAGGGCGCGATCCAACGTCCGCACGATATCGTTCGCCGGTTGCACTTCTCGAACAACAATGTAGTCGATGCCATAACGATCGACGACGGCTTCCAGCTCCTCCGGCGTGATCGTACCGTCGGCGAACGCTTTGGCGGCGTCTCTCCGTTCACCGGCGCCGGCGATGCCGCCGAAGTCCAGCGGGTAGATCTCCGTCAGCATGCCGGGGATCATGTGATGCAGCCCAGTCGGCTCCGCCAGCACAACCGAATTCGTGAGTAGCTCCCGGTCCAGATAATCGAACAGCCGCTCTTCATCTGCCTGAATACGCCAGCTCTCGGAGAAGGCGCGGTCGATGCCGCCCAGGAAGATCGATCCGTCGTTGCCGGGAAGCAACGTCTCCTCGCTCGTCCAGTTGTAGAACGAGCCGCCATCCGCCCGCAGGTACTGCTCCTGCACAACGAGCGCGACCACCAGCGCGGTGATGACGATGACAGCCGGCGCTGCGCCCGCGACGAATCGAGCGCGCACACCGCCGCCGCTGAACCAGCGCAGCGGCCTCAGCCCGGGCACACGCCGCGCGGCCTGATACGTCAGGTAGGCGAGGATCGGCGCCATCGGAATCATCCACGGTACCTTCCAGAGCGTTTGCGGCGTCATCACTTCCGCCAACGGTGTCGCCAGCGGCGGGAAGAAGAAGAGCGTCAGTGAGCCGAGCGTCATCGCCGCGACGAGCTGATTTCCCACGTCTCGACGCGCCAGCCACCAGACGGCGGGCGCCAGAATGATGGCCGCCAGCACCAGCGGATGCAGGATCATATGGTAGTTGCCCATCAGCAGCCCTGCGCCCAGCTCGACGAAGTGGAACTCGTCACGGAACGTGACAACGCCGCCGCCTGTCGAGAAGAGATCGGGCGCGACATCGACGAGGAGCTGCCGTTGCACGAATGGCCAGACGGACGCCAGCCCAACAGGTAGCAACAGCAGCGCCGTCCAGCCCGCTTCGCCCAACGAACGCTCCGTCAGCGCGCGCAAGGCGCCGAGGCTGGCGATGGCCGTCGCCAGGAATACTAATGGCACCGGATGGACGACGGAGATCGCCACCACGGTCAACGCGAACCCGATGTAGGAGGTAGCTGACCGCATAGTAACGAAGCGAGTCAAGAACAGCAGCGCCACGGGGAAGAGGAGGAAAGCGCCGATCATCTTGTCTTCGCTGATACGAAGGAAGAGGTTTCTGCCAAACCCCTCGTGCGCCGACATATCGAGGAATGCGTAGCCCAGTTGGAACGCAACGGCGAGCAGCGCGACCGTCGCGCTTCGGAACAGCACGCGGGTCAACGCGTACGTCGCCAGCGCCACGAAGACGATAAGGAGCGGTCGCAAGTATTCGAGCAGCACCTCGTGCGGCGGGACATCCGTAACGTCGGAGACCAACGCCTGCACCACCACCCAGACGTTGCTGCGCATGCGCGGATTGACCGTCTCGCCGGTACCCAGGAACGGCTCCTCCGCGTTCATCTGGTCCGTGTCCAGGTACTCCCGCACGTAGCCCAGATACGTCCAGTCATCGAAATCGCCGGAGAGCCGTTCCGAGGCCCAGAAGGGCACCGTCATCACCCCGGCGAGCACGATGCCGACCAGCGCCAAGAGCAAGAGACTGCCGGCCCTTCCCTCTCTTCCTATCTCTGTGCCCATCTCGGGCTCCGTGCCTGATGTGTCGGCATCGTCGCGCCAGAAGAGGATCGAGAGGCCGCAGGCGACCGCCACGACAATCGCATGCATCGTCGAGAAGTCCGCCAGCGTCAGGTGGCGCTCCAGCGCGACCAGCCCCGGCACGACGGCGAGGGCGAGCCCGAGAGCCGGCGCTACCGCCAGCCGCACGACAGGCCCTTGCCCCCGCAGCAGCGCCTGCTGGAGGAAGAGCCCCGGCAACACGACGATAAGGAGGAACGCGAGAACCACGGCCGGGTAGGGCGGCAGCTCGCTCAGGAGCGTCTGCTCGTAAACGACGAGGAACAGCACAAGCATCGCGGGCACGGCGAGCAGCGCCGCCGGCATACGCCACGACAGCAGCGTGGCGGAGAGCCAGCGCATCAACGCATTGCTGGATATACCGCTCGTCGACATCCGTGTTTCTTCAAGCATGGCGCTGTTCACATTCCGAACAGTCCAACCGTCTCAATGTTTCATCTCTCATGACGCGATCGGACGCACAAAAAGCAGAGCCGCCACAGTTCGCTCCGTAGCCCCTGCAAAGCTGACGACCCGTAGGCCGGCATGTCGATTACCGCGAGTCCCGCGAGCCGAATTCGCGATAGAAGGCGTCGCTATCGTTCACCCGAGGCATAACGTCCACCCTCTCGAAGCCACTAGCCGGCGGCGGTGCCCTGTCGTCACACGTGCCTACCCGCAGAACGACGCCACCATTCGCTACGTTACCGGCAGCCGGCGGGGAGCCAACTCGTCACGCTACCAGCAGTGCTCCAGCCTACCATAATGGTGAGCGTCCGAAGTGATGCGCATGAGAGAATACGATCGCTTCACGAAACGCGCTGCCGCGAGCGGCGGTTGACGGTGCCAGTCTAAGATGTCAAACTGAACTACATTGGGGGGGCTATGGCAACCACATCCAAGGGGGCTCGCGGCCGAGAAGCGACCTGTGCCGCGATCCTCGACGCGACCGGCGAGATCATCTCGGAGATAGGGATCACGGGCTTTACGATCAGCCAAGTAGCCAGGCGTGCCGGCATCAACCGATCCCTCATCTACCACTACTACCAGAATCGCGACAACCTCGTTGCCCATGCCATCGATCGGATCATGTCGCGCTACGACACTCCCGAATCGACACTCAGCGGCGACGCCGTCGCCCGCAGCGCCCGAATGTACATCGAGCATCCCGAGATCGGGCGCTTCATCTTCCAAATTCTACTCAGCGGAAACCCGCTTCTTCGCCTCGGCGAACGGTTCACCAACACGCTCGCTCATGTCGAATCTATGAGACGTCAGCAGGTCCCAGACTCCGCTGCGGATTTCACCTTCAGCATGATCGTGTTGGGGCTCTCGCAGATGGCTTGGTCTTTCTCGCGGAAGGAACTAGCGAACGTTCTCGGCATCACCGTGGAGGAAGCGGACGAGCGATTCGTGCAAGAGATGCGCCACGTTTCAGAGCTGGGCCTGAAGTCTACCTAACAACACATCTATCCAAACCGGCTGGCTTTTCCGCGCTTCCGCCGAGGCATTGCGGACCTCCGGTTGTCTTCTACGTCTCTCCGCCATCTCTATGTTACGGGGAAGGCGAATGAACGGGTGGCGATTCTGGAAACGGTTGTTGACTCTCTGGGCAGGACTTGAATCGAGCCCTTCTCAAAAAGGAGCGGTTAATCCTTCCGCGGAAGGACTCGCTCTACCATCTGTGTGTGTTTGGCTCCCTGGGCAAGTGTCCAAACACCTCTACTACAGAATACCTTTACTGGTGAACCCGTAGCAGTTCCCGCGCTCATAGTTCCCGATTACGCCGAAGTCGTACAACCCACGTTGGGCGACACTAACCCACTATGCAGACATAGTGTCTACTCTAGACCTCCCCAATGCTGCGTGGCCCGCGCCGCAAAAGCGAGTCCAGAGCTAGCGTAGATGCGCAAGTTTGATACACTTCCGAAACATCCTCTGGGACATAAAGAGTTATAGTTCGAATCGGGACACCGGATTTGCTTCGTGCCATGATGCGCTACGGTCCAATGGTCTTGAAGGCACTCATCGCTGCGCGCACTATCGGCGTCGGTGCAGTGATTGGTATAACCTCGGTCCTGCTCATCGCATGCGGTAGCCCAGATGGCAGCACCGGGTCCAGTCCGACGACAGGCCAATCACCATCTGACATTCAGGGGACCGAAGGTTCCCGCCCAAACTTTCCTCGGTCGCGCTTCGTTCCGCTCGACAACCCTGACGTCGTTTCCGCTGAAGCCGCGAGCTTTCTCCAGCCAGATGATCGCGTGCTCGGAGTGACCGTCAACGGAGAGAGCCGCGCCTACCCCATAAGCATGATGACCTTTCATCATGTAGCAAATGACATCGTCGGTGGCGAGCGAGTTCTCGTCACCTTCTGAATACGCTGCAGCTCTGGGGTCGGTTTCGACCCCGTCATCGACGGCCAGGCCTATACGTTCGAGGAGTTCGGTCTCCGCGACGGGGTCATGGTCATGACCGACAGGCAGACGAATAGCGTCTGGTCACATCTTGACGGCGAAGCCTTCGAGGGTCCAATGATCGGAACGGAGATGAGCTTCCTGCCTCTCATCCACACGACATGGGAGGAGTGGCTGGCGCTGCATCCAGAGACGTCTGTCCTCTCTTACGAGACTGATTTTCAATCGCAGTATCGCAACGTGACGATCGGAATGCCTAATGGCAGGTTTGATCGAGAACTGTTGTCGGTAGACGACCGGCTACGTTCAGAAGAGCTGGTCCTTGGCGTAATGGTGGGTGATGCGTTCGTGGCCTACCCGGTAACGTCGTTGGAGCAGACGACCGGCGTCATTAACGTCCAAGTCGACGGCACGCCGATCGTCGTCTTCTATGATGCGGTAGCTAACGCCGGCATCGCGTTCTCGCGCAACCTCGACGGCAAGATAGCACGCTTCGAGCGCGCCCCAGGAGCCTCCTTCTTGGCCGTTGACAGCATCAGCGGTTCTCTTTGGGATTTCTCGGGACGCAACGTCTCAGACGACCTTGCGGATGCCTCTCTGACGTTTGAGACGTCATACCTGAGCGAATGGTATGGATGGTCTGCCTATCACCCAGACACGACCATCTACGAGGAGCCCTAGACTAGACGTACTAGCATGCAGCCCCATTGGCATATGGTGTGGTAAGGCCTTGGCGAAAGGCGATCCGATTCATTCCCCGATGGCACCAGAAGAAAACCGTTCATATAATGTGATCGAGCAGCTGCGACTGGGATCCCAGAGAGTCGGACGGCTGAGGCCAGTCGGGCTGCCGATGTCTCCGGAGCTGAAGCATTTGAGGAGTGTAGCCTGGCAAGCGCCACAGTTCGTCCAACGATGAGTGAAAAGCTGCGCGGCCTAGCGGCGAAGGGCCTGACCCAGTCTGAGGCGGCGAGGAAACTCGGCGTGTCACGGCAGAGGGTCAGCCAGGTCGCAGCCCGGCTCGGTCTGGCGTTCAGGCGGGGCGCTCCGCCAATACCCGAGGAGCGTCTCAAAGAGTTAGCGAGGAAGGGCCTGACGAAGACGGAGGCCGCAAGAGAGCTGGGCGTGCCGCTGGACCACGTGAGAAGCCAAGGAGAGAAACTTCAGCTCTCATTCGCGCCGGCGTGGAGCAGACCAAAGGCTCCTACCACCGAGTTCGGGAGAATCCTCCAGGCAGCGCGGTTGGCCTCGGGCTACAGCTACTCCAGGCTGGCGGAGTTGTCTGGTCTGAACACAGAGCACGTCAGGACCATCGAGCGAGGGTGGATCCGACAGCCCAGGGCGAAAACTATCCGGGCACTGGCGGACTGCCTTGGTGGCCACACCACCTACGATGAGCTAATCCGTGCCGCCTGGGCCGGCCATCCACCGGTCTCGGAGCAGAGGCTGAAGGAACTAGCCAAGAAGGGCATAACGCAGACTGAGGCCGCCAGAGAGCTTGGCGTGTCCCAAGGGCATGTGCGCAAGCTGGCAATCAAACTCGGTGTCTCGTTCGCCCCGGCATGGAGCAGACCAAAAGCTCCTATCACCGAGTTCGGGAGAATCCTCCAGGCAGCGCGGTTGGCCTCGGGCTACAGCTACTCCAGGCTGGCGGTGTTGTCTGGTCTGAACCGCCACCACCTCACAGACCTCGATCTGGGACGGGTCAGACAGCCCAAGGAGAAGACCCTTCGGGCGCTGGCAGACTGCCTCGGTGGCCCTGCTCTGTACGAAGAGCTGGCCCGTGCTGTTCATGAAGCGGCGGCCCCGATGCAGAGAGGCGCCCGCAACTAACGTCCATCACACCGCAGCCGCAGTACGCCCCGCTCTTTGTGCTGGACAGGCAAGAGAGGTTCGGCGGCGAGATGGGGGCAGTGGGTGTAGAATGGCTCCCCGGGCAAGACTCGAACTTGCAACCTAGCGGTTAACAGCCGCTCGCTCTACCATTGAGCTACCGGGGAACGCCGATGACGAACTGGTTGCCGAGCTAGGATTCGAACCTAGACGAGAAGCTTCAAAGGCTCCTGTGCTACCGTTACACCACTCGGCAGCCCTTCGATACGGCGCGGCTGGCCGCTGCCGCACCTGCCGCGCGAGTATTCGCTTGGTGCCGAAGGCCGGGTTCGAACCGGCACGCCCCTCACGGGGCAACGGTTTTTGAGACCGTCGCGTCTACCAGTTCCGCCACTTCGGCCCTGCTGGCGAAACTCATTCGCCCTGCCGTTCTATTCTATCCGCATCCGTTGACGTCCTACAAGCTCGCGAACCTTCGCCTGCTCGACCTGTTATCCTTCCGGCGCATCGGCCGCGCCGCTACAATGGACGGGAGATGGCCACCCGGCCTGCTACCACCAGCGCGCAGATTACCGACTCCATCCGCCAACGACTGATCGCGCGGGAGCGGCTGCTCTCGCCCTTCGCCGCCAGGAGCTTCGAGAGCCGCGGCCGCGAGCGGTTTGAAGAACCCGCGCCCGCGCGCACCGAGTACCAACGCGACCGCGACCGGATCATCCACAGCAAGTCGTTCCGCAGGCTGAAGCACAAGACCCAGGTCTTCATCGCGCCGACAGGCGACCACTTCGTCACCCGCCTCACGCATACTCTGGAGACCGCCCAGATCGCCCGTACCATCTCACGCGCCCTCAACCTAAACGAGGACCTGACCGAGGCGGCAGCGCTCGGTCACGATCTAGGCCACACGCCCTTCGGCCACGCGGGCGAAGCGGCCTTGGCGGAGCTGCTGCCGGAAGGCTTTCGCCACAACGAACAGAGCCTGCGCCTTGTCGAGAAGCTGGAGAAGGGCGGCGAGGGTCTGAACCTGACCTGGGAGGTGCGCGAGGGCATCCTCAAGCATTCGAAGGCGCGAGGAGACATCCTCGCCGAGGGCTGGGGTACCGCCAGTACGCTGGAAGGCCAGGTGCTCAAGCTGGCCGACTCCGTCGCCTACCTCAACCACGACATCGCCGACGCCATCCGCGCCGGCCTGCTAAGCGAGGCTGACCTGCCGGCCTCGAGCCGGGAAGTCCTCGGCACTGCCCACGCCCAGCGGATTAACACGCTCGTCCTCGACATCATCGTAGCGTCGTGGGCCGCGACGGGCGAGCTCGGCGCGGACGCGGGGGCGGAACCGCCGCGCATCTCGATGAGCGAAACGGCGGCGGCGGCGACGAACGAGCTGCGCGACTTCATGTTCGTCAACGTCTACGAGTGGGAGGGCCAGCAGGCGGAGGCCGCCCGCGCGCGCCACGTTATCGAGTTCCTGTTCGAACACTACATGTCGCATCCAGAGGCCGTTAACTCCGACTTCACCCGTCCAGACGACCCGCTGGTGCGCCGCACCGCCGACTACATCGCCGGCATGACCGATCTCTTCGCGCTGCGCACGGCCGAAGCGCTGGGGCTGAAGACATAGCATCGCCGATGTCACGCCGCGCCTCCGTGATGTAGAGACAGTGCTGAAGGCTACCTGATGGACGAAGACGAGACACCAACCCCGCCAGGCCCAGACGCCGGTGCATCGGACGGCCCGCCGCTGCTGCGAGAGCTGAGCGAGCCAACTCGCACGCCCGTCCCCGTTCCTCTAGCCGCTGAACCCGCGCCGCCCGCTGCGCCGGAGCAGGAGATCAACATCCTGCCGCCCGAGTGGGAAGCGCTGCTGCGGAACCGCGCCATCCTGAGCGGCATCGCCAGCATCGTCGTCCTGCTGCTCATCGTCGTCGTCCTGTTCGTGTTCAGCCGGGGCAAGGAAGAGCCGGTATTACGCGCAGTCGCAGCCGTGCCGACGGCCAACGCGGAAACCACCGCGTTTCCAACCAGCCGCCTCGCCGGCGAGGCGATCACGACGACAACGGTGCGAAACGGGCCGAACAGTTCGTTCTTGCCGCTCGGCACGATACCGCGCGGTGGCCGCGTGCCGGTCGTCGGCCGCAACGAAGACGAGAGCTGGCTGCAGGTGATCTTTCCCGCGGACTCTCTTCTGCGGGGCTGGGTGGATGCTGCGTTTCTGGAGGTGATCGGCGATATTTCACAGCTCGACGTGGCTGGCCCCGGACCAGTACCCTCCCTGATAGCGCCCATTAGCACCTTCCGGACGCCGACACCGACGCAGCCGCCGCCTGTCGCCACCGAGCCGCCGGAGCCAACGCCCGAACTGGTCCCGACGCCGACGCCGCCAGCTACGCCCACGCCGCCGGAGGCGCTGCCGCCGACACCACCACCGACCGAACCCGACGATCAGGCGACGCCAGGCCAGGCGCCGGACCCGCTCGCCACGACCGATACGAGCGGCGAAGAGCAAGCGCCATTCGCGGCTACGCGGTCATTGTTCAGACCTGCTACACTGGGGCCAATTATTGGGAGACAGTCGATGCCACCTTCGGCAGCGGGGCGCGGGCGAGAGAACGCCCAGGCCACGTAACCGGGACGCCACCAAGTCGTTGTAGGAAGCGAACGAGTATGAGCGCCATCGACGACGTCAAGAGCCGCATCGATATCGTAGACCTGATCGGGGAGTCCGTAGCGCTGAAACGCGCCGGCCGCAACTTCCGGGCTCTCTGCCCCTTCCACACGGAGCGCACGCCCTCGTTTCACGTCTCGCCGGAGCGGCAGACCTGGCACTGCTTCGGCGCCTGCGGTACCGGCGGCGATGTCTTCAGCTTCCTGATGAAGCGCCAGCAGATCGAGTTCGGCGAGGCGCTGCGCATCCTAGCGGATCGCGCCGGCGTCACCCTGGACGACCAGCGCGACCCGAAAGAGGACGAACGCCGCCAACGCCTGCTCTCGGCGAACGAGACGGCGGCGGCCTTCTTCCACAACGCCCTCCTCCACGCAGAAGCCGGCGCGGAAGCCCGCGCCTACCTGGCCGAGCGGGGGCTTGACAAGCCAACGATCGAAGCGTTCCAGGTCGGCTACAGCCTCGATAGCTGGGACGCCCTGCGCAATCACCTGACGGAGCGCGGCTTCACGCCGGACGAGCAGCTAGCGGCCGGCCTGTTGGTGGAGAGCGATCGCGGCGGCTACGACCGCTTCCGTAACCGGCTCATGTTCCCGATTCGGGACGCCCGAGGCCGCGTCGCCGGCTTCGGCGGCCGCGTATTGGCATCGGCGTCAGACGACCCGGCGAAGTCAGCAGGCGCGAAGTACATCAACACACCGCAGTCGCCGATCTTCGATAAGAGCGGCCTGCTCTACGGGCTGGATCGCGCAACCGATGCCATCCGCAAGGAGAAGACCGTCGTCGTCGTTGAAGGCTACATGGATGCCATCGCCGCTCACCAGCACGGCATGGCGAACTGCGTCGCATCGATGGGCACGGCGTTGACGGAGCGGCAGATCCGGACGCTGGAGCGCTTCCGCAGCAAGATCTTGCTCGCTATGGACGCCGACGCCGCCGGCATTGAGGCGACGCTGCGCGCGCTGCAAGAGGCCGGTGCTGCGGGCGCGATCCACGCCAGCTCTGCGACTGTCCACCCTGAGGCGCTCGGAGAGGACGAGTTCTCGAATCGGACCCGAGAGTGGTCCCGCAACGCGCTCAAGCGCGCCGCCGTCAACTTCTTCGTTATCCCGCTCTCCGGGAAGGACCCGGACGAGATGATCCGGGCCGACCGCGAGGGCTGGGACGCCGCCGTCGCCGCGGCGAAGCCGTTCACCGACCACATATTCGAGACCGTCGCCAACCGCAGCGACCTCTCGCAGCCGAATGGCCGCTCACAGCTCATGCAAGAGTTGCTACCCGTCGTCCGGCTGATCGATGAGCCGGTCTTCCGCGCCCACTACGTACAACGCCTGGCCCGCCTCGCCCAAGTCGAGGAAGAGGCCGTGCGCGGGGAGCTGCGCCGCAAGCCCGCCCGAACAGCCCGCCGCGACGCGACCGACGACCCTGCGGCCAGGCAGCCGCTGCGACGCGAGCCGGCGGAGGAGTTCTGCCTGGCCCTGTTGCTCCGCCACCCCGAACTGCGCCTCGAAGGCAGCGATCTCTCCCCGGAGCTCTTCCTGCTCAGCGAGCACCGCGCGATCCTGAGCGCGTGGACGGAGACGCCCGAGATCGAGCCGCTGCGACAGGCGCTGCCGACGCCTCTCCACGAGCAGCTCGACCGCATTCTGGCCAGAGACCTGCCTGTGCTGGAGGGCGCGCAGCTACGCGCCGCCTTCCACGATTGCGTTCGGCGCATCGAGGTGCGCAGACTCTCGGCAGCCAAGCGGGCGAGCGCAGCCGCGCTCACCGACCCGGACGTACAGCAGTACATGAGCGCAGCCGTGGAACAGGCCGTCGCACTGCAGGGCGCCGGGACTCCAGAGGACACCTCAAGTATTGAAGACGGCGGCCGCACCGCCGAACTCGCCGCTAGCCTGATCGAAGATACTGAGATGGGCCGCCGGCTCCATCAGATCCCCACCGAACCCCAGCCAGCAGAAACTGCGCAGCGAAGCGAGGGCGAGCGATGACACCGACCAAGCAACGGACGGACGGCAAGCCAGCCACGACCAGCGAGCGCGACCCAGCGCCGGAGAAGACGAACAAGCGCGAAGAGCTGGACGAGATCTACACCCGGCTCGCCGATAGCGTCGCCGCCCTCAACTCGACGCGGCTCGCCCCCGATCTGACCTCGGTGACCGAGAGTCCCGCTCGCGAGAAGCAGCGCAGCGAGAATGCGGAAACCGAAGAAGAGACCGGCAAGCCGGGCCAGGAGATCGTCGACGACCCGGTACGCATGTACCTGCGCGAGATCGGCAAGGTCTACCTGATCTCCGGCGCGGACGAAAAGCGGCTGGCTCGCCACATGGAAGAGGGCAAGCTCATCGAACAGATCGAGCAGCGCTGGGTGGATGAACGGGGCGACGCGCCCGGTGGCAGCGATATCTTCCTCTGCCTAGTCGAGCAGTTGAGCAACGAACAGCGCGCGCTGAACGCCATCGCTACGTGTCTCAACGTCAAGAGACGTCCGCTCTGCGCGCTGGTGGAGAACGAGACGTTTCGCGCCGCCGTCGATGCAGAGCTCGACGAGTCGCTAGTCAGCCAGCTGATGCGCAGCCTCCGCTGCGACCAGGAGACGGCGGAGCGATCCGTGGTGCGCGTCTCCGTACTCACGCACATCCTCGCGCCGGAACTGCTGGAGCCGGCCATCGAGGCCGTTGGCAGCGAGAAAGAGCTGCTCTCCGCGCCGTGGGACTGCGCCGCGAAGTTGCGGCGCCACGACCGCAACTTCCAGATCCACTTCGAGGAGCTGGAGCAGGAGAGCTTCCACGGCGAGAAGAAGCTGACCGAAGCGAACCTACGCCTCGTCGTCAGCGTCGCCAAGAAGTACATCGGCCGCGGCATGTCGCTGCTCGACCTGATCCAGGAGGGCAACATCGGCCTGATCCGCGCCGTCGAGAAGTTCGACTACCGCAAGGGCTACAAGTTCAGCACCTACGCCACCTGGTGGATCCGCCAGGCGATCACCCGCGCCATCGCCGACCAGGCGCGCACGATCCGCATCCCCGTCCACATGGTCGAGACGATCAACAAGCTGGTGCGCGTCAGCCGCAAGCTCATTCAAGAGTACGGCCGCGAGCCGACGAGCGAGGAGATCGGCATCGGCATGGAGATCGCGCCGGAGCGGGTACGCGAGATCATCAAGGTCTCGCAGGAGCCGGTATCGCTCGAAACGCCGATCGGGGAAGAGGAGGACAGCCACCTGGGCGACTTCCTGGAGGATCCGGAGGCGCTGGCACCGGCGGAGGCGGCCTCGCACCAGCTCCTGAAGGAGCAGGTGGTGGACGTGCTGGACAGCCTTACGTTCCGCGAGAAGAAGGTGCTGGGCCTCCGCTTCGGGCTGGAAGACGGCCGCAGCCGCACGCTAGAAGAGGTAGGCCGCGAGTTCCAGGTCACCCGCGAGCGCATCCGCCAGATCGAGGCGAAGGCGCTGCGCAAGCTGCGCCACCCTTCACGTAGCAAGAAGCTGAAGGACTACCTGGAGTAGACGAACCCGAGTTCGGCATCACGCCGCCGAACATCGCCGCAGTTTTTCAGTCGAAGATGCGGTGACGCTGCAGGTACAGCTTATCGCGGAGTTGGTGTAGCGCCTAGTACCACTTCCAGAGCCAGTAGCGTTCGTAGGCGACCTTGCCCCAGTGCCAGACGGGGCTGGGAGAGCGCATGCTGATACGCCGCGGCTCGGCGAAGAAGTTGCCCTGCGCCATGCCGGCGACGCCGCCGCCCGCCTCCAGGAAGCAGTAGCCGGTGCCGTCGTACGTCTCGCGCTTGGCGTGGCCCAGCACGTTGTAGGCGATGTTGCGCGCCACCACCTCCGCCTGGCCGTGGGCGAAGACGCCCGCTTTCGGCAGCATCATGCCGTCTCCCAGCGGGATGTACGTGACGTCGCCGATGGCGAAGACGCCCTCGTGCTTCGTCTCCAGCGTGGTCCTATCGACAGGGATCCAGCCGGACTCGTCGGTCAGGCCTGAATCCTTCACGACCGCCGGCGCGCGGTGCGGTGGCACAACGATCGCGACATCGACGGGCGCAGTGCTACCGTCCTCGAACTGCAACTCGCCGTCCTTGATCGCTGCAACCTGCTGCTCGCCGTGGAACTCGATGCCTTTGTGCGCCAGCATCTCCTGTATCCCTCCGCCCAGCGTAGGCCCGCCGACGGGCATCGGAGCGGGCTCCGGCGTGTAGATCGCGAGCTCCATGTTGTGCCGGATGTTGCGGCTGTGGAAGTAGCCCTCCAGCAGCATCGCCCCCTCGTAGGGCGCGGCCGGGCACTTGTACGGCGTGCCGGCGACGACGATCGACACGCGCGCCTCCTTCAACGTCTTCAACACGCGGCTCAGCTTCTCCGCTCCATCCAGACGATAGAAGGTGTGCGCATCCGCCAGGCCCGGGATCGATTCGTAGTCCATCTCCGCGCCAAGGGCCACGATCAGGTAGTCGTAGGTAATCTCGCGCCCGTTGACGGCGACGGACTGCTTGCCGGTATCGATACGCTCGATCTCACCCGCCACCACCTCAATGTCCTTACGGTCCAGGCGGGTAATGTCGCGGGTGATCGCATTGGGCTCACGCTCGCCCGTCATTACCCAGAGGTAGGACGGGGGAAACGACTGCTTGAGGTTGCGCTCGACGACGGTGATCTGAGCTTTCCCTTTGAGCTTGCTATGCAGCTCGTTCGCGGCGACAACGCCGCCGACGCCGCCACCCAGTATCACGATCTTAGGATCGTCCATCGCTTCCTCCCGCGCACCAATGATTACGTTCAGAGTCTGCTATATTGTAGCAGTCACATTTAGGAGGCGAAACCACCATGCCGATGTATGAATACCGCTGTCCATCCTGCCGAAACGTATTTGAACTGTTGCGCCCAATGGCCCGCGCTTCGGAGCCGGCCGCCTGCCCCCGCGGCCACGCCGGTGCGGAGCGCATCGTCTCGCTCGTCGCCGATCGCTCCCCCGGCGGCGCGAGCGGGCAGTTCGAGCTGAACGGCGGCGGCTGCGCTTGCGGCGCGGGCGGCGCCTGCGGCTGCGCGGGATAGCGGAGTTCGCTACGCCTGCGCGGCGTCTGTCACCGGATAGCCTGCGATCGAATCCTGAGTCAACCGTAGGTACAGCCCCGAAACGCCCGCCAACACACCTACCTCCGCCAGCGTCGCCAGACCGACCCAGAGGCTGATATTTTCCCAGAAGGCCTCCGGGAACATCTGGATCAGGTGATCGCGATTGGGATTCAGTTTCCAGAAGTCGTTGTTGAACGCGATCAGGTGGAACTGCTCAAACGCCCTATCGAATCCGCTGACGGCGACGACGCCAACGGCACCGATCACTGCCGCGCTGATCAGACCTGAGAGCACGATCTGCTTCGCCAGCGTTCGCATGCTTCCCTCTCCCGCCCAGATGAAGACCGCGACGATGTAGGCGAGCGCGAAGAGCACCGCCGCTTCCTGGACACGGAAGCTGGTCTGGAGCAGCGCCTTCACGTCCTTCAGGTGAGCTGTCTCGCGCGGGTTGAACAGCGAGATTGGGGCGCCGTCCTTCTGCACGCGGATGAAGATTGTGTCGGCATCGTTGTTGAAGTAGTCCCGCAGCTCACCGCTCGCTTGCAGCAACTCCGAGCGCTCGATGCCGGTGGTCGCGGTCGTATCGTAGTGGTCGGTGGCGTACTCATAGAGGCGCGGCTCGTTGACGGCGACACGGATGTTCGTGGTGAGGAGGGCGACGGGGATGGCGATGATGAAGAGCAGAGCCGAGAACCGCCGGACGAAGGCCACACAATCCTCCCGAACTTATCCACCCGATCGAAGCCAGTACAGAGATCGTAGGGTGGCGTTTTCCCCTTGTCAAGAGTCTATCGCATAGGCAGAGATGCGCTACCCTCCAACCATGACCGTTCTGGCGAGGGAACCTTTCGCGATGCAAGACCGTCTGGACAGAAGGTGTAGCCGCCCGCCGCGAGCGAGGCGGCTGGCACACGCGGATCGTCCACGCCAGTAGTGCCCCAGTAGTGAAAGAGGCAGCCGATGCGCTCCACCGCCACCGTTCGCCAGGCTCTCGTCACCGCCGCCAGGCCGGCGGCCCTCGCCGTTATCGCCGTTGCACTCGCAGTAGTGGGCAGCCTTTCGGTAGACATCGACAGCGCACACGCCCGGCCCGGAAGAGACCGGCGTGAAAATGCTTCCGGATACGGGCACGGGCGGCGTACGCGGCAGCAGCGGAGCGTGGCCCGCCGCGTTCGGGCTGGCAGCGGCCGCCGCCCTGGCAGCGACGCTCTGCATCGCGATCCAGCAGCGCAGGCGCTTGTAGCTATGGGCCGCCTCGCGCTACACTGCGGGACAGCCAATCCGCATGCGTAAAGTAGGAGATGTGGCATGACCCAGCAGGCAGAGAGCGTCGTCACCCCGGAGCGGTTCGCTTCCGGAATGACCTACGAAGAGTGGATGCAGAAGATCGACCAGAACCAGAAGCGGTTTGAAGAGAACTACGGGGAGACGTCGATCTCGGAGGACGACGCGCGCGCGCTGCGTGCGCTCGTCGAGAAGCCGAACGGGCCGGCGAAGTGCCTGGCCCTGGGCGAGGCCTGGTGCCCGGATGTCTTCCGCGGCTTCCCCGTCATCGCCCGCATCGCCGAAGTGAGCGGCATGGAGTTGCGCACGTTCCTCCGCGACGAGAACAACGACATCATCGCGGAGTTTCTCAAGGGCGGCGAGCACGAATCGATCCCCGTGTTCGTGTTCTACGACCGCGACCACAACTACATCGCCCACTGGATCGAGCGGCCGGCGCAAGCGAACGAGGAGATGCCGGAGCTGCGAAAGCTGACAGCGCCCTTGCAGAACGCCGACATCTCGCCCGAAGAGCGAAAGAAGCTCATCAAGGCCTACATCGATTTCCAGCACGGCCCCACCTGGGCCGGCTGGCGAGACGCCACCGTGCGCGAACTTCGCGAGCTGCTGGAGGAGCGGACCAGCTAGATCGAAAGAGAAACAGAGATCAGGCCGGACGCCGGGCAATCGCGTCCGGCCCGCTCATGTCCCGCAGGAAGGTTACAATGCCCCAGCTACCTGCGCTCAGCCTGGCCGCCGTACCCGGCAGGCGGCAGGCCACGATCGAACTGGCGCAAGAGATCGAGCGGCGCGGCTTCGCCGGCATCTACTGCCCCAGCTTCGGCGATGGTCTCAGCCTCTGTCTCGCGATCGCGATGAACACGAACGAGGTTCGCTTCGGCACATCGATCGCAAATATCTACACCCGCCACGCCAGCGACTACGCGCAGACCGCCTCCTGGATCCACGAGGCCAGCGGCGGCCGCTTCGTGTTCGGCATCGGCGTCAGCCACGGGCCGGTGCACGGTCAGCTCGGCATCACGGTCGGCAAGCCGCTGGCGGACATGCGCCGCTTCGTCGAGGGCCTCCGCGCGGCGCCCCGCGCGGGCGAGCTGCCGCCGATCGTGTTGGCCACGCTGCGGCGGCGCATGGTGGGGCTGGCGGGCGAGATCGCCGATGGCGTCGTCTGGGCGAACGGCGCCCGTTCACACATGCAGACATCGCTCTCCTACCTGCCGGACACGCAGGCAGAATCCAACGGGCGTTTCGTCGGCAACATGATCCCCACCTGCATCTCTGACGATAAGGACGCCGCGGCCGCAGTCATGCGCCGCACGCTGACCGGTTACATCATGCTGCCGAACTACCAGAACTACTGGATCGAGGCTGGCTACGAAGAAGAGATGGCCGCGATCCGCGAGGCGATCAGCGCCGGCGATCACGACCGCCTGCCGGCGCTGGTAAGTGACCGCTGGCTGGCAGACGTGACGCTCTTCGGCAGCATCACCGAGGTGCGGGAAGGGCTGGATGCCTGGTACGCCGCCGGAGTAAACACGCCCATCCTCGTTCCGTCATCGACCGAAGGCGGCCAGATGCGCGCATTTCAGGAGATGTTTGCTGCATTCGAGTAAGGGAGACGCGGTCATGAATCGATTCAAGTTCACACTCGCTGCCATCGCTGTCGTCGCCGTCGCCTCGCTCGCCCTCTTGGCTGCGTGCAATGATGACGGCACGCCCGGCGATGGCCCGACAGCTCCCCGGCCCACCTTCTTCAACGCCCCATTTGAAGGCACCCGCGATCGCATCGACCAGTACACTGGTAGAGGAAGGACTGTGGAGTCCACGGTGCAACGAGTCGAGGCGTTTGACGGCGGGCCCTTCGACCGCATGGAGTTCACGTTTAATGACAGCGTCCCAGACTACACGATCGAGTACGTAGAAGCCCCCATCGCCTGCGGCTCCGGCTTGCCCGTGGAGGTGGCAGGCGCCGCCTTCCTCGAGATCCGGATGAAACCGACGGCCGCCCACGACGAGGCAGGGGTTGGGACGATCGCGTCGTCGGACATGCTTCTCGACCTCCCCACGCTCCTAGAGTTGAAGACAACCTGCGACTTTGAGGGTGAGGTAGTCTGGATCGCCGGGCTGAGCGAGGAGGTGGAATTCAGGCACAGCTTCCTGACGTCGCCGTTTCCCGTGCACCTCATCATCATCGACGTCGACCATCCAGGAGGAAACTAGCACCCTCGCCCGCACTGGGCCAGACAGGCCATATCGCTCCTCCCGGAAACGGTCGCCTGCGGCTGATGGCGAAGCGCACGGCTCCGGCTTCACGACCACCTCAACGCCTGGTTCGGCGACGCGCTATGATGGAAGTGGCTAAGCGCCGCAGCACGATCCGGCGCGTGGCCTGCTGACCATCAGACGTAGGGCGAAGCAAAGGAACAGATGTCTACCACATTCAAAATCGGCAAGATCTTCGGAATCGAGATCGGCGTCCACTGGAGCTGGGTGTTCATCTTTGCGCTGATCACATGGTCGGTGGCGGAGAGCGTGCTGACGGAGTTCTTCCCGGAATGGAGCAGCAGCCAACGCTGGGTTGTCGGCGTAGTCGTCGCGATAATCTTCTTCGCGTCGATTCTGCTGCATGAGCTGTCTCATTCGCTCGTAGCGAAGGCGAAGGGCATCCCGGTGAACGGCATCACCCTGTTCGTCTTCGGCGGCGTCTCCAACCTGGGGCGGGAGGCGCAGACGGCTGGCGAGGAGTTCCAGATCGCTATCGTCGGGCCGCTCACCAGCCTGGCGATCGGCGTCGCCTTCGCGATCGCCTGGGCCACGCTGCGGGGCGCGGCGCCAGAGGTCTCGGCGATCGCTGGCTACCTGGCGCTGATCAACGGCGCCATCGCCGCGTTCAACATGCTGCCCGGCTTCCCGCTGGACGGCGGCCGCGTCTTCCGTTCGATCGTCTGGGCGCGCAACCGCAACTTGTTGCGCGCAACACGCATCGCATCGAGGACCGGAGAGTACGTCGCGTACGGGCTGATGGCCGCCGGCGCAGTCCAGTTCTTCTTCAACGCCGTGGGCGGCGTCTGGCTCTTCATCATCGGCCTCTTCCTGCGTAACGCCGCCACCTCCAGCTACGAGCAGATGGTGCTGCAGGCGACGCTGAGCGGCCTCTCCGCCCGGGCGCTCGCCCGCCCCGGCGTCGCCGTCGCTCCCGACATGCCGGTGGAACAGCTCGTTTCCGACTTGATGCTGCGGGGACAGGGACGCTGCTTCCCCGTCATCTCCGGCCAGCAACTGCTGGGCCTCATTACGCTCACCGATGTCCAGCGGCTGGAGCGCGAGCAGTGGCCGCAGACGAGCGTCTTTCAGGTGATGACGCCGTTCGAGAAGCTCCACACGGTCGCCCCCGAAGACGAGGCGATGCAGGTGCTTCAGTTGATGAGCGAGAAGGACGTCAACCAGGTGCCGGTGGTGGACGGGCGGCTGTTCATCGGCATCGTCAGCCGCGGCGACGTCATGCGCCTGATTCAGGTACGCCGCGCTGTCGCAACCAGCGACGGCCAGGATTGAATCTGCAACGTTAGCGGCGCCACGCTAGCGGCAATTGAGGAACTGCTGCGCCCTAGTTCTCCTCTAGCGCCTTCACCCGCGCTTCTAGATTTGCGATTCCCGTCTCGATCTCCTTCTTCAGATCGTCGTCGCGGCGGACGATCTCCTTGCCCATGGCGGTGATCACCTTCTCTAGATCCGCGCGCGTCTGCTTCACTTCGGCTCTCAACTCTTCAACACCGGCCATATCGCCCTCCTCTACGAAATTGCGGTCAAACGTGTTCTTGTCCACCTCGACGCCGTGCAGCATCGGATGGCGGTCCTCAGTCGACCCGTCGTACTGCTTGCCAACCAGCTCGGCCTCCGTCCAGCCTCCGTAGGCGGGCGACAGGGCGAGCGTCGGGTCGAGATCGTAGTCGGCTGACCAGAGCGGCATGTGGCGGAAGTTGCGCGGGTTGCCGAAGTGGCCGTTCCACCACCAGTTCGCGGTGTAGATGATAGGACGCAGGCCGTTCCGCTTCACCTCATCGATCGCCTCGCTGATGATCGGCGCGGTGATGCCGTCGGTCTCGCAGTCGATCGCGACGAAGACGAGATCGTCCCAGGCGCGGCCGCAGGCCTGTTTACCGTTACGAACTGCTGTCCGGCCGGAGCCCGCATTCAGCGCGACGTAGGTGGCGATCCGGAACCCGGCAGCCTTCGCCTCCAGCAGGTTGCGCTCCGCGTCGGGGTTTGCGCTGAGGCCATGCCAGGAGCCGACGATCGCCAGCTCCCAGCCATCCGCGAACACGCGCCGCCACCAGCCCTCGCCCGGATGGCGCTGGTACATGGAGATGTCGATTGCTCTCACGGGCGCGTTCATGGCCGCCTTCATAGCGTACGCCCGCCTTCGCTAATCCACTGGCTCCACCGCCAGCGCGACACGATGATACGCCCGCTGAGAAGGTTCTGCAAGCGCCACTGGCACGACACCTGCCCGCCGGCAGACAGGGGCATCGGCGTGAGCTCAGCCGAACGGCTATGGTCGCCCTCACAGAAAGCTATCGCCGGCGCCGTAAGACGCGGAGGCTAGACCTTCTCCAACGGCGCGTACGAGAGCAGCAGCTTCTTCACCCCCGAGCCGTTTCCGAACGCGACGGTCACCTCCTGGTCATCAGAGGTGACCGTGCAGCTCACGACGACGCCCTCGCCGAAGCGTTGGTGGCGAACCCGATCGCCAGCGGCAAACGCGGCGTCTTGAGGGGTCGAGGGTCGGGGGTCGAGGGCCGGGGGTCGCGCGCCAGGCCGCGCACCGGGCCGCATTCGGGCCAGACTCGGCTCGCGATAGCGCGGCTCGATCTCCTTGCCGCGGCCGGGCCGTCGCGCGGCGATTAGCTCCGGCGGCAGGTCTTTCAGGAATCGCGAAGGCGGGTTGCGCAGGCTGCTGCCCATCAGCCGCCGCCGGAATGCGCGCAGCAGGTAGAGACGATCCTTTGCTCTGGTCATGCCGACGTAGCACAACCGCCGCTCCTCCTCCATCTGCGCCGGATCGTCGAACGAGCGGATATGCGGCAGCACGCCCTCTTCCATGCCGACGATGAATACAACCGGAAACTCCAGCCCCTTCGCCGCGTGGAGCGTGATCAACGTGACGGAGTCCGCCTGCTCGTTGTACTCATCGCTGGGCGCGACGAGCGCGACGTCCTCGAGCATCTGCGGCAGCGAGGCTTCGGGCGCCAGGCCATCGTACTCGGCGGCCAGCGTCTGGAGCTGCTGGACGTTCTCCCAACGCTCCTCGCCGTCCTCCTCGAACTCGGCGAGCAGGTAGGCGCGATAGCCGATGCGCTCCAGCAACGAAGCCAGCAGCTCGCCCACCGGCCGGTTATTCGATTGGTCGACCAGGCCGTCCAGCAGGTCGAGGAAGCCGAGCAGCGCCGTCACCGACCGCGGCGCCAGCCGGTGCGGCCGGGGCTGGCGGTCCTCCGCCAGCAGTCGAAGCGCGGCGTAAGGCGGCAGGTCCAGGCTCTCCGACCAGCGCTCCAGCTCGTCTAAGGTCTTCTCGCCGATGCCGCGCGGCGGCACGTTGACGACACGTTGGAACGCGATGCGATCGACGGGACTGTGGATCAGCCGCAGGTAGGCAAGCAGGTCTTTCACCTCCCTGCGAGCGTAGAATCGCGTGCCGCCGACCAACCGATACTGGATCTGCTCTCGCAGGAACACCTCTTCCAGCACCCGCGACTGCCCGTTCGTCCGATACATGACGGCGATGTCCCCGGAACGGTATGCGCGCGACTTGAGCAACGACGTCACCTCGGCGGCAACGAGGTCGGCCTCCTCGGCGTCGTCGTAGGCCTCGTAGACCGCGATCTGCTCGCCGGCCCCCTGCTCCGTCCAGAGCTTCTTCTCCTTGCGCTTCTCGTCGACGGCGATCACGGCGTGGGCGGAATCGAGGATGTTCTGCGTCGAGCGGTAGTTCTGCTCCAGCAGCACCGTCTTCGCATTCGGATAGTCGCGCTCGAAGTTGAGGATGTTGCGGATGTCCGCCGAACGCCAGGAGTAGATCGACTGGTCCGGGTCGCCAACGACGCAGATATTGCCGTGGCCGCCGGCGAACTGTCGCGTCAGCACGTACTGGGCGATGTTGGTGTCCTGAAACTCATCGATCATCACGTGCAGCAGCCGCTGCTGGTGCTTCTGCAGCAGCGAGTCGTTCTGGCGGAACATCGTCACGGTGCGCATGATCAGGTCGTCGAAGTCGAGCCCGTTGTTCTCCTCCAGCAGCGTCTGGTAGCGCTGGTAGGCGCGCGCGACGATCTCGCCGAAGTAGTCGCGCACCCCCGATGCGTAGCCGGCCGGCGTCGCCAGCTCGCTCTTCGCGCGGGAGATGGCGCCCAGGATCGCGCGCGGTGGGAACTTGCGCGGGTCCACAGCCAGCTCCTCCAGCACCGCGCGCATCAGCGACTGCTGGTCGGCGTCATCGTAGATGGTGAAGGCGCGGTCGATGCCGGCCGCTTCGGCTTCGATGCGCAGGATGCGCACGCAGACGGCGTGGAAGGTGCCGAGCACGAGATCGCCGGCTGTCTGGCCAAGCAGTACGCCGACGCGATCGCGCAGCTCCCGCGCCGCCTTGTTCGTGAACGTGACGGCGAGGATGCGGCGCGGATCGACGCCTTCCTGTTCGATTAGATAGGCGATGCGGTGAACGATGACGCGGGTTTTGCCGCTACCGGGGCCGGCCAGTATCAGCAGCGGCCCGTCTACGTGCCGGACCGCCTCTTGCTGTGCCGGGTTGAGGTCGTGGAGGATCTCCATGGACGCACCGGCATGATAGCACGGCCCGGAAGTTGGAACTCCGTGATAGACAACGCTAACGCAGCGCCCGCCGCGCGTACCACCCGCCGCCTAACGCGACGGCGGCGGCGAATCCGGCAGCCGCCCCCGCCGCGACGATACTGAACGCAAGGCCACCGCCACTGGCCACCGGTTCCGCCGACGGCGCTCCGACATCCCGCGCCAGTTCGCTGACGCCGCCGACGCCCGGAGGCGGTTCGAACTCGAGCGAAATGGCCGTCACGCAGATCTCCTTCGGAGTCGCCGGCAGCAGCGGCACGCACGGGTCATAGCTAGCGCCATAGGTCCTACCGATAGGCGGCCAGCTAGCCAGCGGCAGCGGAGTTGCGCCAAACATCGGAACAACGCGGGCGGCAACATCGTTATGCAGGGACGCCGTCGGATCGGGACTGGCCGGGACCAATATCTCCGCGAAGACATCGATGAAGCTGTCTGCCGGAAAGTCTTGCCCCGGCTGCTGGCTGCGCACCTCGCCTATCGAAGCGAGCGTCGCGCTTTCGGTAACGACGACGGGGCCGGTGACGCTCTGGCCGCTGAGAAGCATCGAGATGAGCTCGATGTCGATAACCTGCACCCCGCCGTCGTCGTACGGGTCGCTCCGCTGCAGCGTCGCCGTGCCGGTCAGCTCCAGCGTCTCCTGGCCCAACCGGCTCACCAACGACACCTCGCCGTGCAGACCGAACTGATCCTGGCCCGCCGGCGGGAAGGCGTAAGCCCGCTGGCCGCCGGCGAGCAGCGCGACCCCTGCCGCGACGAGCGCAAGGAGCGCAATCGTTGGCGATGGGAAGGTCGGTCGCGGCATCATCAGCGTTCGTGCGTGCGCGCAGCGGTCATTAGCAGACACGCCTGCTTGATCTTGAAACGTAGCCGGCGGGGGGTTATGTCAGGCTACCGTTAGTATACGGCGCTGCCGCTCATCTCGAAAGGCTGTGCCGCTTAGCCCGGCGCGGGGTAAACTGCCAGCTCGCTGCCGTAGAACGGGTCCGGGCCCAGCTCCGCCATCGTCAGCGCGACCGCATCGCCCGCCGGCAGCCCTTCGATCAGCAGGTGCTGGAGCAGGACACCCGTCGCCGCGTCTGTGTGGGCGGCCGATACTGTCTCATCCCAACTGATGTAGACCTCCGCGCCGCGGCCGACGAACGCCTCTGCCGTCCGCTCAGAAAGCAGCCCCTCGCAGCCCATCATGATGATCGTCGCGCCATCGTAATCGCCGGCGCCGTTATCGCCATTATCAATAAACCCCGCGCCGATGCCGAAGTACGGCTCGCCGCCGTCGCGGTAGCGGGCGATGACGAGGTCGTTGGCCGCCTGATCGCTCTGATAGCGCTCCGTCGTGTACGGCTCCGACGTGAACAGGATCACCTCGTCCACCAGCTCGCCCGCCGGAGTCTCCGTCAGTAGCCGATCCGCGTGCGAGCGGAAGAGGATGACGTCGTAACCGCGCGTAGGCAGGCGGCGGTAGAAGTTGACTGTCACCTCTTCGCCCGGGTAGTAGTCAACCGTGTAGCCGGCGGCTTCTAGCTTTGCGGTCGCGTCCTGGACGAACTCTTCGTTGGGAAAGGTGAGGCTGAGCTGGTCGACGATCGCCGCGGTGGGCGGGCCGGAGGGCTCGTCAGAGCGGAGCAGCAGAAACCAGCCGCCGACACCGGCGATCGCCACGAGCGCAGCCAACGCCGCGATATGCCGTCCGCCAATCGCACGCCGCTTCCGCTGGCGCCTGCCGCTCGCCGCCCGGCTCATCCCCTGCATATGTGACAGGATACCACCGGGCGTCCGGCCCCGCACTGTGCGTCGCCTTACATAGCTCCCATGCTGGTATCTAACAAGGGTTGACACAAGTTCAGGGCGGAAGTAGCATACCCTAGCTGAGAGCCTGGTGGCTGTCGCGGGGATTCACCGACCTTGAGCCGGGAAACGTTGGCTCGAAAGGGGCAGGGCGCCGTGTGGAAAATTGCAGCAGGCCTGGCGGCGATGGCATTACTAGGGTTCATCGCAGTCTGGAGTGGCACGTCGCTAGCTTCTCATGGTGCCGCCGGCGGGTCGGCGGGGCTGATCGGCACGTTCGATATGGAGATGAACGTGGCCGACGATCCCAGTGGGCATCAGGAGTTCATCGAGATGCCGTCCCAGCTACCTGTGCAGGTGATCATGGAGGGAGAGAACATGGTGCTGGCGGGCCCCTTCCCATGGGTGTCGGTCACAGCTGCGTTCACAGAGGGCGAGTTCATGGCTTTCGGTATGGGCACGGTGGCAGGGAACCCTGACATCGTCGTATCCTTCCAAGGAATGCTGACCGCCGAAGGCCCTGTAGGCCACTATTTGATGGGGGCCGAGGGCGGCCTCCCCGGCGGGGACCCCATCGACTACGAAGTGAAGCCGCCGGAGAAGAGCTACACCATCACCGTCCTCAAGCAGCACGCCGACACCAAAGCCGGCCTCCCCGGCTGGCGGATGAACCTTCATCGCGGCGCCGGCTGCACCCCTGGCAGCGAGTTCCGTGTCGCCGATACGGACGCTGACGGCATCGCCGAGTTCGCCGGACTCGCTGCTGGCACGTACTCCGTCAAAGAGAAGCTCCAGCCGGGCTGGAACAACGTGACGCCGCTCTGCCAGGACACCACGGTGCCGGGCGGCGCCGGCGTGGCCGGCGTGCCCGCCTGCCCGATCCAGCCGGACATGCCGCCGCCGGCCGCCGGCTGCGACCAGTTCAACTCCGCCGCGTCGGTGAAGGTGCAGTTCACCAACCCACCCTCCGACCCCCTGGACTGCGACCTGGGCGGCCCAACGCTGATTACACGCGACGCTGTCGTTGAGGGTACGCTGGACAGCATCCAGACCGAGATCGTGGCGATGAACCTGACCGGCACCTGCGGCGGGGTTGTCGTTACTGTGCGGGAGAGCTCGGACCGAGAGTCGCGCGGCAAGATCACTGAGCAGCAGAACAACGATCCGGGCGAGCTCGAGTTCAAGGCCAACAGCTTCTTCGACATCTTCTTCGAAGTTGACACGCCAATCGGTACGCTCCACAACCAGGAGCCGCTCCACCTGGAGTGCAAGATCCAGAGCATTCCGCCCTTCGGCTGCGTCTATGAGCCGGAGATAGGCAGCCTCATCCTCTACAACGACGCCGTGCCGAAGAAGGAAGTCGCAAAGCTTATCCACGCGGCGCACATCCCGCTGGATCCGAAGAAGAAGCTGCTGATCTTCGAGAACGCACCGAAGGTAACGCCGACGCCAACCGTGACGGCGGACGGCAAACAGTGCCCAGACGGCAGCACACTCGACACCGACGGAGACGACCTCCTCGACTGCTGGGAGACCGCCGGGATGGACTGGGACGGTGACACCATCATCGACCTCGAGCTCTACGACGTCAACGGCGACGGCACCATCGACGCAAGCGAGCGAGCCGACCCGCTCCACAAGGATCTATACGTCGAGCTCGACTTTATGGCGGGGCATCAGCCCAGATCCGGGGCGATCCAAGATGTCATCGACGCCTTTGCGGCGGCACCCGTCACGAATCCTGACGGCACCACGGGCATCCGCCTCCACGTCCAGGTGGACGAGGAAGCTCTGGCCCACAGCGATAGCCTGGCGTTCGTACCCTGTACGGCAGCCGGGACGCCTGACTTCGATGCGGTCAAAAGCGCTAGCTGGGGCACCGTAGCCGAGCGCGCCGACCCGAACACCGCAATCATCCTCAAGGCGAAGCGCTGGATCGCTCGCTACTCTCTCTGGGCGCACGATCTGCTAGGACTAGGCAGTACCTCGGGCTGCGCCGAGCTGCCCGGAAACGACCACGTCGTGTCGCTGGGCAGCTGGCCCGGCCACGGCGGCACCCGCGCCCAGCAAGCCGGTACCTTCATGCATGAGTTCGGGCACAACCTGAACCTGCGCCACGGCGGAAGCGATAATATCAACTGCAAGCCCAACTATCTGAGCGTGATGAGCTACAGCCGCCAGACATCGGCCGCCATCCCCCTTGACTACTCCCCCGACATGCTCCTCACGCTCAACGAAGCGAGCCTGAGCGAGCCCGCTGGCATCAGCGGCCCCGGGGGCAGCCTGACCAGGTATGGCCCGCCGCCACGGCTCACCGTGCCCGGCGATCTGCCCATCGATTGGAACCGCGACAGCGATGCGACGGACACGGGCGTCGCCGAGGACATCAACAACATGGGGCCCGGCAGCGGCTGCGGTGCCGCTGCTGGCCAGATGCTGGCTGGCTTCGACGACTGGGACAACCTGGCGTACGACATCAGCAACGTCGGGGACTTCGCCGATGGCGTGCACCTGAGCGCCCCTTCGTCCGACGAGATCACGCTGGACGAAGCCATCACCCTTAGCGACAACAGCGACGGCGACGATGTGGTGGACGTGCTGGACAACTGTCCGCTGCAGACTAATGCGGACCAAGCAGATGCGGACGGAGACGGCATCGGCGATGCCTGCGACGAACAGCTGGCAACGCCAACGCAAACGCCGGTGCCCACGGCTACGCCCACGCAGCCGGATCCGACCGACACGCCGACACCGACCGCCACGCCGGTGCCGACTGACGAGCCGGGCGGGGACGGCGACGCCAACAAGGACGGGACGGTAGACAGCCGTGACGTACTGCTCATACTACAGTCGATCGCCGGCTTTATCGGCCCGCCGCCGAACTCGGACGTAAACGGAAACGGCACGGTTAACGCACTAGACGCCGCTCTCGTCCTCCAGTTGATCGTAGGATTCGTACCCAGCCTGCCAGTATAGGCTTAGGAGTCGTCGTCTGATATAACATTGAGGCCAGAGAAGACAAGAAACGAACGAACCAGGAGCAGAAAGGCGAAGTAGACATGAAGACACACTTGCGAATCGGGCTCAGCATCCGTAGCATCGCCGCCGTCATCGCGCTCGGCGCCGTCCTGCTGGCAGCGTCGCAGGCGCACGCGCAGAGCGAGGCGGTCACCGTCGGATCGGCGACGATCAACCCGGGCACGTCTAATAGCGTTGAGGTCCAATCGATCAACATCGCATCGCCGGGCCTCGGCGCCTGGGAGATCGGCATCACCTACGACGCATCCGTGGTGACAGCGCTTAGTTGCAGTGAGCCGGTAACGGTCAGCGTCTGCAACGCCAACTTCGCCTCTAACCGCGTACAGGTCACCGGCGCAAGCGCAGGCGGCCTGACTGGCGACACGACGTTGGCCTCGATCACCTTCGAGTGCATCACAGACGGAACGAGCGTGCTTACGGTCGTCATCGATGTGCTCGCGGACGCTACCGTTGGCAGCCCGCAGTCTATCAGCCCCGCGATCCAGAACGGCCTGATCACCTGCGCGGACTCATCCGGCTTGCCTGACGGCGGCCCGTCCACGCCGCGGCCGAGGCCAACCGCGACACCGGTCGTCGCGACAACGCTACCCGACGCCGGCACCGGAACAGGCGAGAGCGCGACGCTGAACTGGACCATCGCCGGCCTTTCGTTCGCCGGCCTGGCGACGTTGGCCATGGTGACAGGCATCGGCGCACTGCGGCTGCAACGCCGCCGCTCGTCCGTCGATCGCAGCTAGATGGCAGCACGTAGGGGTGCACTGGTGAAACTGGCGGTGTTCGCGCTCGCGATCAGCGTCGTCATGCTCGCCGCCACGTCCGCGTCCGCGCAGGACGAGCTGATCAGCATCGATTCTATTACGATCACGCCCGGCGGCGGTACTACGCTGGAGGTAAACGCGCTGAACATGCCTGCGCCCGGCCTGGGCGCGTGGAGCATCGGCGTGGAGTACGACCCGTCGATTCTCTCCGCCCTCTCCTGCAGCCCCGCCCCCGGCTCCGTATGCAACGTCGACTTTTCGGCGCGTCAGGTGCGGATTGTGGGAGCATCAGCCTCGGGCCTAACCGGCGATAGCGTCCTGGCCAGCATCACCTTCAACTGCAACCGGGCGGGCGTCAGTGACCTGGTGATCGACGTGAGCGAGTTTGCGGACGCGACGGTGGGCGGCGCCCGCAGCCGATAGTCTTCATGGTGCAGAACGGCCGCATCTCTTGCTCGGCCTCGTCGCCCGTGCCGCCGGGGCCGCCGCTGACGGGCGATGCGGACTGCAACGGCCGGGTGGACAGCCGTGACGCGCTGCTCGTCCTCCAGTTTGAAGCGGCGTTGCTCGATTCCTTGCCCTGCCCCGACCTGGCGGACGTGAACGATGATGGCAGTATCAACTCCGTGGACGCCGGGCTAATCAAGCAGATCGACGCGGGCTTGGTCTAGACGCCAGGCCTGAGACAGAACACGAAACGGAGGCCGTCCAAGTTGGACGGCCTCCGTTGTAGTCTGCTCGCCTCTCCGGTTTAGCTTTTTGCGGCTGCTACCTCTTGCCGGGCCAGGTACACAACTTCACCCTCCAGCTTCACCCGGTACGTCGCCACGGGCTTTTGGGCCGGCGTCTTCTTCGGCTCGCCCGTCGCCAGGTCGAACTGCGAGTTGTGCCAGGGACAGGTGACGACAGTACCCTCGATCTGCCCTTCCGCCAGCGGCCCGTTAGCGTGGGAGCAGCGGTTGTCGATCGCATAGATGCGGCCGCCGATGTTGAAGAGCGCCACCTGCTCGCCGGCGAAGTAGACGACGTTCGCTCCGCCCTCCGGAACCTCCGCGAGATCGGCCACCCGCGCCCAGGCGCCACTATCGCTTCGCGAACGCTCGCCGGCGATCTGGACATCGCCCGGCGCGCCGAGGCTGGCCAGCGCTTCCGGCAGCGGCATGGCGATGCAGGTGAAGGCCGGCGTGTCGCGCAGCGTGTACTCGCTCGCTTTGGAGTCGCGCAACTCCATCACCAGGTCGAGAAAGTCCTCCGGGCTGTCGGTCTCGAACGAAACGACGAACTCCTGGTCGTCGATGCCGTAGGAGTACGTCGTGTTTAGCTTCACGGACGGGTACTGGCGGCCGACGGCGATGTGTTCGGTCATCATCTCCTGGCGCATCTTTTTATCCATCGCATACCAGGCGCGCGTCTTCACGAACGGGTAGACGAACAGGTACTTGGCGCTGCCGGGACTGACGCGCAGCCGGTTCTGCGGCTCTTCCGATAGGTCGGGCGTCTTGTAGATCGAGCGGCGCGTCATCGATAAGTAGGAGTACGGCGACCAGAGGTACGGCCCCATCGTCGTGCTGTAGATCCGCGTGGCGAGCGCCTGGAAGTCCTCCAGCCGCTCGCCCACCTGCCAGAGCAGCAAATCTACGTCGCCGCGGATGCCAACGAGGCTGTAGCTGCCGATCAGCATCCTATCGCCGAAGGCATCGACCGCCTCGCAGAGCTGGCGGCGGCCGGCCTCGCGGTCGTCCGGAGGCAGCAGCCGCCACGCCGGGTCGATCTTGAAGAAACTGAACTTGACGAGCTGGCGCGACGTCGCGCCGGCCTCCGGCTGCGGGCCGTTCGTTCTGTCGCCCATCAACTCTTCGCTGCCGACGGCACCGGCACCGGCTCGCGGAAGACCGTCGGGTAGAGCTGCTCCAGCCGATCGTTCTCGTCGTCGGTCAGCGCCGGCGTTTCCGGCGCGGCGGCGAACTCGACAACCTGCGCTTCGTTCAAGATGTTGGGCAGGACGGAGCTGATGCTGGGCTGCGCCAGGACAAACTGGATCGCGGCCTGGCCAATCGTGCGGCCCGTGCCCTCCCCGTGCAGGAAATCGACGTGCTCCACCTTGGCCATGCTCCTGTCCAGCCACTCCTGCTTTCGATGCGCGCGGTGGTCGGACGAGTCAAAACCTTCCGACGGCTTGTATGTCCCATCGAGCAGGCTGGAGGCGTGCGGCACGCGCGAGAGGAGGCCGGTCTGGCACTCCTCGGCCACGGGGAAGAACGCTCGCGCCGGGTCCTGCTCCAGGATGCTGTAGATGATCTGCATGCTGGCGACGTCGCGCTCGCGCATCGACGCCATCGCCTCCTCCTCCCAGCCGATGTCCGGCCCGATCGCGGCGCCATAGTGCCGGATCTTGCCTTCCTGCTGCATGTCTTCCAGGGTCTCGAACAGCTCGTCGCTGCGAAGCGCCCAGAGGCGAGGGTTGTGGAGCTGGTAGAGGTCGATGTAGTCGGTGCCGAGGCGGCGCAGGCTCTGCTCCAGCGCCGAGCGCACGAACGCCGGCGAGAAGTCCTGCGGGAGCTCCTTGTGGCCGTCGCGCTTGCCGTCGTTGGTGTAGAAGTCGTAGCCGAATTTCGTCGCGATGATGATCTCGTCGCGATTATCTGGGAACGCCGTCGCCAGCATCTCCTCGCCCTTGCCGTTGCCGTAGGTATCGGCGGTGTCGAAGAGCGTGACGCCTAGATCGAACGCCTGCTGCAGGAGGGCGATCCCCTCGGCCTCCTCTATCGCGCCCCACCAGGGCGTGCTCACCGTCCAGACGCCGAAGCCAACCTCGGAGACGGTCAAATCGGTCTTGCCGAGCTTGCGATACTTCATCTTAGCCTCCTCCAGCCGTCATTCTACTGCATTTGGGCAGGCGAGCGAACGCAGTCTTGCCTAGGTTCGCGACGGCCTAAGGCTGTCCGCTGCCGTTAGTTCGGCTTGCGGGCGCGGAAGCTGAAGCCGCCCGGGAACTGAAATACGCTGGCGTCCGCGAATCCGGCCTCTTCCAGCCGTTGCGGGAACGTCTCGGGATCGACCGGCACTCGCGTGTCGAAGATGTGGAAGAGGTTCCACTGGAAGCTCGGCGTGCTGTCGGAGCCGGAGAACGTGCCGCCGGGCCGCAGCACGCGACAGGTCTCTGCTAGCAGCTTGTCTTGCAGCTCCGGCGATGGCACGTGATGAAGCATGGTGAAGCTGAAGGCGCTGCTGAACGATGCGTCCGGAAACGTCATGGCGGTCGCGTCCCCTTCGACGACCGTGACGTTCTCGCCTTCCAGACGGCGGCTGAGCGACTGCGCCAGCGTGTGATCGATCTCGATCGTCGTTAGATGCGGTACTCGAGTTCGCAGCCAATCGGTGCTGACGCCGGGGCCGGAGCCGATCTCCAGCACGCTGTCTCCCAGTTCCACCCCTTCTACCATGCGGGGCATGTACTGGTGTAGTTGGCGTGCCCACATATTAGACTTGCAGTACCACCGATGAACGAGGTTCATTGTGCCGTCTCCCTCTCCGCTTCCAGCACGCGGCGCGGATGGCGGCCATCGACGTAACCGACGAAGGGCGGATGGATGTTGTAGCCGAGCAGCTCTTGCAGGCGCTTCGGCAACTCTCGCACGATCTTGCGCGGGACGGCCAGAATGTGGTTCTCCTGCGGCCGCAGCCAGCCGGAAACGTACTCCAATATCGTGCCGAGGCGCGGCTTATCCGTCTGGTTGGCGCCGCCACCGTGGTAGACGCTGCCGACGAAGAACATCGCTGACCCCGCCGTCATCTCCGCCATCACCACAGGCGTGTTCTCGTCCGGTCTAGTATCCAGCCAGCGATGACTGCCCGGCACGACGCGCGTGGCGCCGTTCGCCTCGGTGAAGTCGTCCAGCGGCCACATGATGTTCAGCACCAGCTCGTCGTGCGGCCGCGGGATCGGGTAGATCCCGTCGTCGGTGTGCAGCACTTGCGCCTTCTCGCCAGGGCCGATCTCGATGCCCGTCGGCGCGCTGAGCTGGTAGCTCTCGCCCAGCACGCGGTCGAGGACGCCGAGGACGAGCGGATGGATGGCGAGCTTGTCGAACGCGCGCGTCTTGGCGAAGATGGCGTAGACGCGGCGAGTGCTGAAGCCCTCGAAGGCGTTGCGGCCCTCCGGCGTCGTATCGAGAATCTTGGTCAACTCGGCCCGGATCGCGGCGGCGTCCTCCGGTGGGAGCAGGTTCTCGACAATCGCGTAGCCGTCCCGATCGAGAGCGGCGGCGACATCGTCGGCCGTAGCGTCTGCGCGTAGTCGGTTCATAGCTGCGCCGCTGTGCTACTTCTTGTCTTTGGCCTTCTGAATACTCCGTCCCTGCTTCTGCTCCAACCGCCACATGGCGCGGCCCTTATCAGGGTCGGGGTCCTTGACGATGCCGTAGATCTCGCGGCCTTCGTGTCCCTCTGGCAGGTGCTCTGTAATCGGAAGACCTTCCGAATTGCAGAACAGCATTCAGTGGCAGTACTTATACTTCTGCATCTCGTCGCAGGCGCAGATCCACTCGCTGGACTTGGCCTCTTCGGCCTTGTCTTCGTAGAAGTTGCACGGGCAGAGCGGCCGTCCGACTTCATCGATATGCTTGGCGAGGCCGATGACGAGGAACTCCGTCACGTCCCGCTGGGGATGGAGATAGCTGCCGCTCTTTTCGGCGAACTTCTCCACGAACTTCCACATCTTATCGATGTTCTTCTGTGAGGCTTGCTGGCGATCTTCATCGCTCGGTTTGTCAACCTGCTGCATGGCGCCTCCCTTATTCCTCTCACCCAGATAACGCTGCGCGTGTATCTGGTATTCCTCTCACCCAGATAACGCTGCGCGTGTATCTGGTACTCCTCTCACCCAGATAACGCTGCGCGTGTATCTGGTACTCCTCTCACCCAG
>JADFKB010000095.1 GCA_022565155.1 Chloroflexota bacterium
TTACTCGGATCCGTTGGGACTCCAAGGTGATTTCTCTGTTCTCGACGAGCACGAAACCGCTCTGGTTGTGTCTGAAGTGATTGAGGACTTGGACCTGACCCTGGAGATCGGCGAACTCAAGAAAGCATTGACACACTATCGCGCGAAAGATCTATGGCCCGAGGATCTGAACCTGTCGGATTCGCAGCGAAGAGAAGCATTAGAGTCATTTGACGCCCTGCTTGGCTTCTACAACACAATAGATATGGAGGGGATAGTCCGGAAGGCCTGTGAGATTCTGTCGCGAAGTACCAATGACCTACCTCCTGTTCATTTGCAAGTTGACGAATACCAAGACCTGAATCCAATTGACCAGCAACTTGTGCGTTTAGCCAGTGGCGATGAGTCTAGCGAGGTTGTAGTGGTAGGCGATGACGCGCAGAGCATATATGGCTTTAGACATGCGAATCCGGCGGGGATTCGTGAGCTCTGGGCTTCGGACGAATGGGAGCATATGTCGCTTGATGTCTCTCACAGGCTGCCATCTCACATCTTGAGGGCAGCACGTGCCTTAGTGAAGGACCGCGGTTATCTCGGGGCGAGCGTTGATATGCCGCCGGATGATGGGAAACATCTGATGACTCTGTGCTGTACAACATCAGGCCTGCAGGCCAAAGCGATAGCGAAGCTGATTCGAGATCGTCTTGGCAAACCGAAACAATCGTCGGAAGAGGTATTCATCTACAAAGATTTCATGGTCCTGTGTCCGAACGGGGCACAGGTTGGCCAACTAGCAGAAGCTCTTCTGGAGATGGGAATACCAGTCAAGACAGTTCGCAAGCAAGCGATGCCTGAGTCTGTCTGGATGTTCGTGCTTTTACTGCGAATGTTGTCCAACCGTGATGGACTGGCGCTGAGACAGTGGCTGGACTGCCTAGGTCTTGAGCGCAATGAAATCCGAGGGCTACGAAAGCAGGCCCAGAACCAAGACAGGCCACTGTTCGATTGGTGCGAGACCAATGGCGATGCCAGCGTACGGGAAGTACTCGCTGCAATCGAGCGCCTTCATGCGTGTGAGCTAGATCCTGCTCAGTTTCGTGATGCTCTCGCTGCCGTGCCAGGCCTTGTGCGGGACGACGATTTGTGGAACGTTGTTGACGATTCGCTTTCAGAATTGCCGCTTTACGGGAGAATAATCGGTCATATTCGACAGGCTTATGGGATCCTTGATCAGGACTTGGGCGATGAAGAAGCTGACGCTGGCGAGGACGGCGTACTAGTCGCCACGATGCATTCGTCTAAGGGTTTGGAAGCGGAGGTCGTGTTCATAGCGTGGATGAACAAGAAGTTCATGCCGGCCCGAGGGCGTGACGTATTAGAAGAAGAGCGGGTCTTCTATGTTACGCTGACTCGCGCCAAGCAAGATGTCATCTTACTCTTCTTCGAAGAATATGACCAGAAGAAAAAGCGGCGCTTGCAGGCGGAAGCGATGTCTCCATTCTTGAGAGCAATAGTGAACCACTTGGATATTAGGCGAGTGATGGCCAAGGACCTGCGCTGAAATTAATGCACGCTTATGCCGGAACTACCTGAAGTAGAGACGCTGGCGCGCGATCTGCGGGCGACCGTCCTCGGTCGCACTATCACGGAGGCCTGGGTTTCGCCCGACGCGCCGCGGCTGGTGCAGGAGATGCCCGTCGACCTCTTCTGCGCGGCGCTGCGCGGCCAGCGCATCGAGCAGGTCAGCCGTCGGGGGAAGTACCTGCTGGTCGGACTCGACCCTTCGGCAGGCTCAGGGCAGGCTCCTTCGACAGGCTCAGGGCAGGCTTCCGGCCTCTGGTGGGTGCTGCACCGGCGGATGTCCGGCAACATCCTGCATAGACCGGCTGGCGCCCCCGATGAGCCGTACCTGCGGGCGCGGTTCACTCTTGATGACGGCAACGAACTGCGGTTCATAGACTTACGCAAGTTCGGCACGATGTGGGTGACAGAAGACCCCCAGCCGATCCTGGCCGGCCTGGGGCCGGAGCCGCTCGAACCGGGCTTCACCGCCGCTGTGCTGGCAGCGTCGCTGGCGAAGCGGTCGGCGCCGGTGAAGTCGGTGCTGCTGGACCAGGCCGTCATCGCCGGAATGGGCAACCTCTACGCGGACGAGGCGCTCCACTACGCTTCGATCCACCCGCGCCGGCTCGCCAGCAGCATCACGGCCGATGAGGTATCGACGCTGCGAGACGGCATCGTATCGGCGCTAAACCAGGGGCTAGCGAACCTGGGCAGCAGCGTCGGCCACGCGGCCGGCGAGCAGATCAGCCTGCGCGACCACGTCAATTTGGACGGCAACGCCGGCAGCAACCAGGAGTACCTGGTTGCCTACGGCCGCGAGGGCCACCCCTGCCGAACCTGCGGCACGGCGATCGAACGGCTGAAGCTGTCTAATCGCAGCGCCCACTTCTGCCCGCAGTGCCAGCCGGAAAAGCGCGTCCGCAAGCCGCGCCAACGGCGCGTGCGCCCGAAGAGTGAGAATCCCCGCCGTAAATCCATCAAACGTCAAACCTCGTAGGGACAGAGCTTTACCTGCCCGCCGGCAGGCGGGGGTTTGTCCGATCTCTTGCCGAGCGGTCGAGACGTAGAGGGCATGTCGGTGGTGGCCTTCCGTCAAAAGCCGTCTCGCTGCGGCGGGACGGGTCGCCGCTACGGGTTTGGGTCATACAGTTGACATTTATCCGCTCCACGCGCACTCTAAAGACGAAGATAGCGCGTCGTAATCCTCCGCCAGAGGCGGACCAGCAACGAAAATAGGGCGTCCGCGACGAAGATACGGTGTCGGTGTGTTGCAATAGGGGTGCCCAGCCCATGAACATCGGAGCGTTGTTTGCCGTCATACCGCTAATCGGTGTCGCCGCCGGCCTGGCGCGCGCTAAGTTCCCCCGCGCGCCGTTCATCTTCGCCGCGCTGGTGGTGGTGGTATACGGACTCTCGACGGCGGCGTTCGGCATCTGGGCGGCGACCTGCTGGGACTGCCGAAGCGAAGGCAGCCCGCGCGGCGATGTCTTCACCGTCTTCGCCTTCCTCTTCGGTATCATGGCCGCGACGATGCTGATCGGCGTCTGGTTGGGCGCGCGGCTGACGACGATGCTTCAGCGGCTACGAGTCACGTGGCGGGAGCTGCGCGATGTGACGAGCAACGGAGATTCGGATGCAGAGCGAACCTAAGCGCACCGTCGCCGAAGGGTACGACCGGATCGCCGATGTGTATCTGCACTGGCGCGAACGCACGCCGAAGCAGCGGATCACTACGTATCTCGATCGCGTGACCGAATTGCTGCCGAACGGCGCCCGCGTGCTCGACCTCGGTTGCGGCAGCGGCGTCTACAGCGGCTACCTGGCGGGCAGATTCGACGTCATCGGCGTCGATATCTCGTCAGGACAGGTCGCCCTGGCGCGAAAACTCGTGCCGGGCGCGGCGTTCTTGCTCGGCGATATGTCATCGCTCACTTTTCGGCCAGGCACGTTCGATGCGATTATCGCGGTGTACTCGATTATCCACGTACCGAGAGAGGAGCACGAACCGCTTTTGCAGCGTCTCTTCGAACTGCTCCAGCCTCGCGGCCGGCTGCTGGCCGTGCTGGGCAGGGACGACTGGGTGGGGAGAGAGCCGGACTGGCTGGCGCCCGGCGTGGAGATGTACTGGAGCCACTTCGACGCGGACACGAATCAGCGTATGGTCGAGCGCGTGGGCTTTCATACGCTTGATTCGAAGATCGAACCCGATCCGCTCCACGGGGGCGCGCACCTCTTCCTCGTTGTGGAGAAGCCGGCATGACGAGCGCCGGCCCGCTCGATGCGATCACGGACGTGCGGGGTATTAAAGCTGGCCACTGGTCGAACCGGCGCGCCGCCACCGGCTGTACCGTCGTCCTCTGCCCGCCGGATGGAGCAGTCGCCGGCGTTGACGTGCGCGGCGGCGCGCCCGGCACGCGCGAGACCGACCTGCTGCGCCCGGGCCGGCTCGTCGGTCGCGTGCACGGCATCGTGCTCTCCGGCGGCTCCGCGTTCGGGCTGGACGCGGCCTCTGGCGTCATGCGCTATCTCGAAGAGCGTGGCGTTGGCCTCGAGTTCGGCGAGCAGCGCATTCCCATAGTCCCTGCCGCAATACTGTTCGATCTGGGCATCGGCCGCGCGGACAGGCGGCCGGATGCGGAGTCCGGCTATCGGGCCGCGCGCGCCGCGAAAGGCGGCCGCGTCGCGCAGGGGAGCGTCGGCGCCGGCACGGGCGCGACGGTGGCGAAGGCGGCGGGCATGGAACGCTGCCTGAAGGGCGGCGTCGGCACAGCGAGCGAGAGGTTCACCGGCGATTCGGACAGCGGCGCTGGCCTCGTCGCGGGCGCGCTGGCCGCGGTCAACGCCGGCGGCGATATTATCGATCCCGAGAACGGCAACCAGGTTGCTGGGCCACGCGCGGAGGGCCGCCGCTTCCAGGACGGCGATGCGCTGATCCGCGCCGGCGCGGAGCCGCCGGACGGCAGCACGACGCTGGCAGTCGTCGCGACGAACGCAGATCTCTCAAAGGAATGGGCGAACCGGCTCGCGTCGGTCTGCCACGACGGCCTCGCGCGCACGATTAGGCCGGCTCACGGCATGAACGACGGCGACATCGTCTTCGTCGTCGCAACGGGCGAGGTCGCCGTCGATGACCCGCTGGTGTATCGTGCGCTGGAGGCCATGGCCGTCCGCGCCGTCGAGCGGTCGATTCTCAGCGCGGTGCGCAGCGCGGCGGGGCTGGCCGGCGTGCCGTCCGCGCGGGAGTGGCTATCGCGAACAATACGAACGCGGCCGAAGACCAAGCGTGCTAGGAAGTAGAGAGGATCAGCCAAGCATGTCCCGACGCAGCCAGATCGTGATGACGGAAGAGGAGATCGCTGCCTACCTGAAGGACGCGCGCACCATCGTCCTCAACAGCATCGGAAGAGACGGGGTGCCGCACCCGGCCCCGATGTGGTTCGCGCTTGAGGGTGATGTGACGGATGGTGGGTCTATCGTCATGACGACGTTCACGAAGAGCCAGAAAATCCGCAACCTCCAGCGCGACCCGCGCGTCAGCCTGCTCGTCGAAGACGGCGAGACGTACACCGAGCTGCGCGGCGTCGTCTTCTACGGCAGGGCGGAGCTGACGGAGGACATCGACGCCGTCGGGCAGATTCTACAAGCGATCAGCCGCCACGGCGGCGGTGGCGCTGCCGATGCCGTGTCGGAGACGGAACGGGCCGGTCTCCGCGCCCAGGTGGCGAAGCGCACCGCCATCCGCGTCCGGCCGCAGAAGATCGTCTCCTGGGACCACCGCAAACTGGGCGGGGTCTACTAGGCCGGGGCCACCTAACTAACCATCCTATCCAGCGCAGGCCGGCTCCGTGTTCGCGAACGCCCGCTCAAACAGCGCGATGGCGTCTGAATAGCGATCCTGACTGCCCAGCACGGAGACGATGATCCGCCGGCCGTCACGCTCCGCCGCCGCCACGATCGTCTGGCCCGCCCGCTCCGTGTAGCCGATCTTCACCCCCAGCGCTCCCGGATAGAGGTTGAGCAGCGCGTTGCCGTTCCAGAGCAGCGGGCCGTCCCACGCCGCCTGGTAGCTCTTCGTGCTGACGATGCTCGCCAGCTCCGGTACGGCCAGCAGCGCCTGGCCCAGCAGCGCGACATCGTATGCGGAGGTGTAGAGGCCGGTTTCGTCCAGTCCGTGCGGGTTGGCGAAGCGGGTGTTGCGCAGGCCCAGCTCCACCGCCTTCTTGTTCATCAACGCGACGAATTCGGAGGTTCGTCCGGCGACCGCCTCGGCAATCGCTATCGCCGCGTCGTTGCCGGAGACGAGCAGCAGGCCGTGCAGCAGGTCGCGCATGGTCATCCGCACGCCTGGCGTCAGCCCCATGACGGTGGAGCCGGTCGACGCGACGAGCAGGCCGCTGTTCACCCGCACGTCGACCACCGTGTCGAGGTCGCTGCGTTCATAGGCGACGAGGGCGGTGGCGATCTTCGCCAGGCTGGCCGGGGGCAGCCGCGCGTGCTCGTTGCTGCCGTAGAGCAGCGCGCCGCAGGGGGCTTCGATGATCGCGGAGGCCTGGCCAACGATGCTGACGGGCAGCGCCTCCGCCCCGAACGACGGCGACCCGGTGGCCGGAGGGCAGGCGAGCGGCACGGTACATTCAACCGAATCGACGGCTGACAGCTTCGCGTCCGCGTCGCCGCCGGCAGATGGCAGGACTCGCAGCGCGACGACGCCGATGAGAACGAGTGCTGCTACCGCGCCGAGCGCCCACCAGAGCCGGCGGTTGCGGCGACGTTTTAGGTGCCAATGTGCGGGCGGGCGCATCGGCTCACTATAGCAGGCGTTGTTAGATACGGTCTAGTTGCGTATGCGGATTAGTGGAAGGCCAGCGCTCTTACTGCGCTGCTCTCAACACTGAGCTGCGGAGGTCTCTATCCTGAGGCCGTTGCTGAAGGCGCCTCTGTCAGCTTCGTTGTCTTTGGTTAGGAGAACAACTTGGAAGTCTGCGTAGCCGCTATCAACAATGAACCCCGGCATTTGTGCTTCGACCGTGGTCGCCCTTACGTCTTCCGTGAAGTAGGGCCGGTCGCCGATCACGGCAGCCGCAGAGTCAGAAGACGTGACTGTGGCGTCAACAGGGCGCAGACCCCCAACAGAGTTAAACGACCCCTCCGATGCGGCGGGTGTTACCGGACTCACCAGTAATACCGTGTCGGCTCCGAGAACTGGTCCTATCGCAAGGATGGATAGCCAGGTTGCTCCTCCCCTACATTCTAGAACCGGGTCTTCAATCGCGTAAATGAAATCCGGCCCGAGCTCTCCTCCAGGAGGGCCGCTGCCATCGGCGTTTGCACGGCTATCCAGAGGCGGCTGATCCTTCGGGTCACCACCACACGCGGCGGCCAGTAGCGCGCCGGCGAGCGCTAGCAGCACCAGGATAAGTAGGGGTAGCTGGCGTCTGTTCATTGACCACCGCCTTTGCTGCGCGAATGTATGATTATACATCACCCTGAGCTTGCCCGCCCCAGGCAGGCGTGTCGAAGGGGCGGGGTATCCTGAGGGTTGAAACATCAGGCGCTGGTGGCGACCTTCTGCCAGAGGCAGACCCACCTGCGGCGGGAAAGGTCGCCGCTACGAAGATCCGTAGCTGCGGGATCATCCCGCACGGAGGATCCACCGCCCTACCGCCAGGTGCTCCAAGCGCCGCCGTTGCGCGCAATTGCAGGGAGCCAGTGCACAAAAGGCGGCGGCATCACTGGTTTTCCTGTTCCCACTCCAGGTCCCGCTTGTAATCCGGATAGTCGTCGCAACTGACGATCAGACTTGGCTGCTCCCCTCGCTCGCACGCCTGCCAGTCAATGGTAGGCTCAGGAGGACGAGGGAGAAGGCTGAGGATATCTAGGAGGCCCTCGCGGAGCACATCGCTGCCAGCCGTCTGTGGAAAGTAGACGCTGAGGGTGACCCCGACACAATTGTCAAAGGTGCAGATATACTCTGCTGTTGCCTTGCTGTAAGGCTCGCTTCCGAAGGAGGCGGTATATGTGTCAACGTCCATGAAGTAGACGAACAACAGGTGGTTGCTGGGCACGTCCACAATGACTCCCAGATCAAATGCTCTGTTCGCCGGCTTAACAGTCTGATCCACTAACGCGGCGGGCGGCGCTGGACAGCCCACGGCTACCGCCGGTTGGCTATAGACGCCCGGCACGTCCGGCACGCTGGCGAGGCCGCTGTCGAGCGCTGCCTGCACCGCCACCAATTCTGTGTCGGAGACGTTGAAGCCAGCCGCGCCGTCCACACAGACACTGAGATTAGAACGATCGCTGTATAGTAGCCTGCCCTCGGCTGTGCCCTGCCGCGTGACGGTGGCTATCGTCGGCTCCGGCTCGGTCGAGTCACCGCCACACGCGGCGGCCAGTAGCGCGCCGCCGAGCGCGAGCAGCACCAGGAGAAGTAGGAGTAGTTGGCGTCTGTTCATTGACCACCGCCTTTGCCCTGCGACTATACACTGATTCGAACGGGTTGTCGAGTCGCCAACCTACCGCCAGGGGCTCCAGGCGCCACCAACCGCTCTCCAGACGTCATCTGCCGTGGCGGTGTGCGGCAAGTAGAAACCAGTGGTTACTTGGCCACAGCTATGTCCACTGCAGAGCATCTCTTCTGGCGCTACGATCCATGGTGCGGTGCCGAAGTAGTCGGAAAACGTGACGCTGTCGATCACATATATCCACCTACTGGCTGGATGCACCTCGTCTCGTGTGTAAATCCCCGGGGGATCGGAGATTCGATCGTGCAACTCGTTCACGCTGTCCGGTGGTGGTTCTGACAGCAGGCGTGCAGCGGGGCAGCCGAGAACTACCGCTTGTTGCTCCACATCTGTCCGTCCAGTGCGTTCGATGCGTAGCATGGCGAGCAGCGTTTCCAGCGCGGCGCGGTCTGATTCATCAACGGTGACATCACCCACGCCCTCAAGACACACCCCGCGTGCCGCGTACTCGGTTGCTGTGCCGATGACATTCTGCATGGCCAGCGCAAACATTTCGCTGTTCTGGAAAAACGGCTCCTCGCGTTCGTCCAGCCGTGAGCCGACGCCCCAGTAGATGCCGCCGATCAGCGCGAAGGCAGCCACCACGATAACGCCCGCTTTCAGCGATCCCGTCGATATGCGAGAGAACATCACTTCCACCTCCGCCAACTATGCGCCGCTTGTCTGTGTGTCTAGTCTAGCCTCCGCACCTCGGTCTGTCGACCATCCTACCGCCAGGGGCTCCAGGCGCCGCCGTTGCGCGCGAAGTGGAGCAGCATATCGCGGCGGCTGACCGGCCCGCGAGCGGCCCAGCGCGGCTCGTGCGTGTCCGGCTGCATGTCGCGATGCGTCTGGCGCAGCTCCTCGACGGCGTCGCTCTGGATGGCGCAGCGCTGGGCCTCCGGGTCGATGCCGTAGAGGCGGGCGGCGTTCAGGCCGAAAACTTTGGCTTTGATCTCGGGCGTGAGCGCCGGGTAGCTGTGCTCATCAGCTAACGCCGGGTCGATCTGGAAGGCGCGGAAGGCGGCGATCTGCGGCTGCGGTGGGCCGTACCAGATGCAGTCGGTGCCCCAGAGCACGTTGTCCTCGCCGACGTAGCGCAGCAGCTTGCCGAGGACGTGCGCCGCCTGTGTCGGGTCGCTCATGACGTTGCGCCAGGTGGTGCCTAGCTCCGCGTAGACGTTGCTGTTGGGCGGGATGCCGTTGTCCTCCATGCTCTTGATCAGCCGATCGACACCGCTGGCGTCGTCCGGGTTGTACGGCCCCTCCGGGAACTCTGGCTGCCAGCCGGAGTGGTAGGCGACGAACTTCATGTCCGGGTAGGCCTTGGCGACAGGCCCGAAATCGCGGGGAGAGCCGAACACCGGGTCGAAGCCGAAGAGCGCCAGCCCCTTATGGGCGCAGATGATCTTCACGCCCACCTCGCGCGCCTTCTCGATGATGGGGATGCCGTACTGCTCGTCGTCCAGGAACCAGCCCTGGCCGGTAGTGCCCGCGTACGGCGTGTAGACCTTCCACGCCGCGACGTCCATCATCTCCGCCCGCGCCTGCATCAGGTCGAGCTGGCTCTCTACCGTGCCGACGTTGGGCACGACGATGCTATGCAGCAGCAGCCGCGACGCGCCGCCGGTCGAGAGCATGTCGATGATGTCGCGGGAGCGGCGCATCTCATCGAATGTGAGCGGGTCCGTGTCGTCGCTAGGCGCGGGCGTATCAGAGAGGACAGCTACCGTCGTTTCGCTCTCCAGGAAGATGTCCCTGACGTAGCCGTAGCGGCTGAAGCACTCCAGCGTGTCGTCGTCGGCGCAGCCGGGGTTGAGGCTGCGGAACAACCCGGCCAGGCCGCGGCCGGGCGCGGTCTCGAGGTTGACGTGGTGCGTCTGGATATCGAAGATGAACTCGTCGCCGTCCAGCAGCTCGCAGACGGCGTCCTCGTCGCCGGCGTCTGTCGGCAGCTCGAACGTGCCGCCGGGCGTCGCGGTGCCATCGCCCCCGTCGCCGCAGGCGACGAGGTTGACCGCGCCCAGCGTCACGGCGAGGCCGCCCATGCCCATCAGGAAACGCCGCCTATCGATGCGCCGGCTGCGCGCGATCTCCGTCCCCCGTTCGAGCGCGAGCGAGGCCATGCGCCCGTGGG
>JADFKB010000184.1 GCA_022565155.1 Chloroflexota bacterium
CCCGTCCGGGGAGCGGTCCTGAATTGCTGATTGTTTGATTGGAATCGCGTAAAGGGCGCGCTTGCGAAGCTGCGGTTCGGCCAGATCATCGATTGAACCGCCGGCGGCGATGAGCAGAAGCATCTCGGCGTAGGACTGGAGGCCGTAGGCGAGCATCTCCATTTTGCGGCGGTCGCGGGCGGTTGCTTTGGCGAGGAGGCCGGCCGTTTTAGGCATCGCCTGGAGGGCGGCGCGGAGCGCGGTGAGGCGCCTGGAGTAGCGGCCTGTCTTGAGTGCGTTGAGGTTGCCTATGGGCGCGCCGGCACCCGGACGGCGGCCGCCGCGTGGTTTCGAGGTCTGAGACTCGCCGGTTTTCTCTTTTGCGGACGCGTCTGTCTTCTTGTTCGCGGACGCGCCGTTGGCGCGGTGGCCGGTCACTCCTCGGATATCTGGCCGATAACCGTTTCGATAGGGACGCCTACGGAGTTCGCGATCTTATCCGCAGGCAGGCCGCGACCGTGAAACCAGCCGATGCGCTGGCGGATGAGCTTGTGCGTGTGGGCGTTGGCGAGGGCGATCCTATGCTGTCTGCGGGGATCGGCCGGTCGAGCTTCGGCGGGGGCATGGGACGTGTTGGTCATGGTGATTCCTCCTATGATGAGTGCGGCGGGCTTTGGGGCGAGGTTACGATTGTCGGGAGATATGTGGAATGGGCAGGTGGCACGCCCCCACCGCTTGACGGCCTGGCCGAGCAGGAGTATATTAACGTGCTAATATAGGCCTGCCGCAGGCGGCGGACGGCAGAACGGTGGTGAGTACAGCATCAAAAGCCACTTCATCATAACGTTTGTGGCCGCCATCCTGGGGTTGATCGCTTTGAATACCGCAGCGACCCATGCACAGGGTGGAGGCTTCGCTTATGTCTTTCACGTAGGTTCGCTCGTGATGGCTGTCGGAGAAGACGGATCCGTTGAACTAAGCACAACTGACATCGCAGATCCCCTTGGAGCATGGACGATCGATATCACGTACGACCATGATGTCGCCTCGGTAGTCGAGTGCCTTCCGCAACAGGGCGGAGTATGTGACCTAGACCGTGGTGTTGGGTCGTTGCGTGTTACTGGTGCCAGCGCCGCCGGGGTAACGAGAGATACAGTGCTGGCGTCGATTACCTTTCGCTGCCAACAAGAGGGAAGCAGCCCGCTCTCTCTCAGCGCTGAGATCGGCGGCGCATTTCCCATCGGAACGCATGTAGAAGTCGAAGACGGTCTTGTCACTTGCCAAGAGGCCGCCGAACCAACTGCCGACCCAACTTCTACGCCTTTGCCATCACTGCCGGCCACAGGCGGTGGCGGTCCGGTGACTGGATCTGGCTCGCCCGTAGCCTCCGGGCTGCTCGCGCTCGTTGGCGTCGCGCTCGTCTGCGCGGGCGCCGCCAGCCGTCTCACCAGGCGGCTTCGCCCTCTCTCGCGCCCGCCAGCGCCAGCCCGGCGGCGACGCTGGTGAAGGTGCCCGTCGCGGCCAGCTCCGCGCGCGGCAGCGCGTCGCGCAGCGCCTCCCGAAACACCGGGATCAGCGACGAGCCGCCGGTGGTGATCACCAGGCCGATCTCCGCCGGCTCGCAGCCGGCGCGCTGCACGGCGTCGAGCACGCAGGCCCGTGCCTCATGCACCTGAACGCTGATCGCCGCCTCGAACTCGGCGCGGGTGACCTCCTCGGAGAGATCGATATGCTCGCGTTGGAGCAGCACCTCTGCCGTGTCGTCGCTCGACAGCCCGATCTTCGCCCGTTCGATCGCGCGGAACAGCTCCAGGCCGTGGTTGCGCGTCACCAGCGACTCCAGCGCGGCCAGCTCGCGCGGGCGGTCGGTGATGCGCACGGCCTCGCGAATCAGCCCCAGCCTGTCGGGGCGGTTCAGCTCTACAATGGATTGCCAGCTCCGCAGCCGCGCGAAGATGTGCGCGGGCACCGGCAGGTCCTGGCCTAGATAGCGCGCCCCGCGCCCGAAGAGCGGCGCGATCCGCGCCTCCATGATGCGGCTGTCCAGCAGGTCGCCGCCAATAGCCACGCCGCCCGTCGCCAGGACATCGATACTTCCAGCGGTGGCGCGGGCGACGGTGATATCGAGCGTACCGCCGCCGAAGTCGAAGACGAGGAAGCGCGTGCCGGGCGCCAGCCGC
>JADFKB010000096.1 GCA_022565155.1 Chloroflexota bacterium
GGCTTCGGCTGTCAGCGGGGATACAAAAACCCGCACCCTTCGCGCTTTTGGGTGCGGGTCTAGCCCGCGACCGGGTGACGGCTGCAACCGGCCTATTCGGTTCCGGCCTCCACTCTAGCTGAACGTCTCGCGCTATGTCCAGCGCGCGCCCCCCGGGCGCGTCACTACGAGCGAGGCTAGGGCAGTCCAATTGGCACTGCTGCGAATAGCAGGACGTGAGCGCAACTGCTACAGATCAGCTGAACCATCGGAATGGTCGCTCCCCCTATCGTCGTGGTTCCGGGTTCGGTCTGGACTGGCGGAGCGATAACGTCGCCAGGCGACCAACTGTTAGAACCGCAAGCGGGGCACCGGGACGAGACGCCTTTCGAGGTAATCCATTCCTGCAACTTCTGTTTCTGGTCATCATTCAAGGGCATGGCAAACCTCCTGCTGTGGTGGTCGGAGTGTAGCAGAAAGAACGAGGGCGAGACATGATGGAGCAGGCTTGATGAGGTCTCACGTTAGTGGTAGGATTGTCCCAGAACATTCATTCGGACAGAAAGGAATGTGAGGAGATAGCGAAGCCCCGCGACACCCACAAGTATCACTTCATCAAAAACAGGAAGGTCGTCCACAGAGGAATCAGGAATGACCTAGAGCGCCGCGAGCGAGAACACCAGCGACGATACGGCGGAGGCCACATCAAGAAGCTTGGCAACAAGACGACTGAAGAGGCGGCACGCAAGTGGGAAGAGCAGGGCGGCACGCGCCCGTCATAGCGCTACTGAGCGATCTGAGAAAACGCCTGCCTTCGTGGCGACGCTCGGCTTCTGGCATTCTTGTAGCTGCGTCGCTGGTCGCGGTTGCGATCGGCCTATGGTTCCTCAGCCCATCCACAGACAGAGAGTTCAGTTTCGCTCTGCTCGCTCTCGCGTCGATAGCGGCAATACTGTCCGCTGTGCAACTTCTCCGAGGAGAAGCCCACCAGACGGCGACAACGACGCAACTCGCGCAAGTAGCCAGCCTGCTACAGGTTCAGGCAGCCCTTGAAGTCGGCTTCTCTGGCGGCGAAGAGGACGATCCGCTCAGCGCAATTGAGGTAGCGCCAGATTGGACGGACAGAGGCGGGCCGGCTATCAAGGTTCTGCATGATATGCGAACCGCAGTCCTCGCGCCCAAAGTTCCGGCCAGCGACCTGGTGCGGGTAAGTTTCAGGGTGAGCAACAGACGTGGAAGAGATCCAGCTATGAACGTCTTCTGCAAGTTCGCCCTTCCAGACGGAACGGAAGCGTATGCTGAAGACGATTTTCGCGGTCTGCTTGACGCGTTTGATGCGCCTCGGGGAATCCAACCCGGGGAGGCACTAATCGTTAAGAGCCAGCGCCGGGACATCAGATTTTCGTGGGACACTATCACGAACGGTACATGGGCAACTACGAGGCCTATCTGGCTTCGCCTACCGTCAGAAACAGGAGGTCAGGTCTCCATCTCATTCTACGTTGCGGCCGACCGAATCCCGCCAATAGGCGGTCAGCTAGTAGTCAATGTGAAGTAAGCACTGAGAGCCGGGCAATTACTTTCATGCCCGGCCCCCAGCAACGAAAAGAGGGCGGGCGCGCCGCTCCAAAGGAGGAAGGGCGACGCGCCCATGCCAGAACTAATCGTCGATTTCAGGCTCGACCCCGAGCGCTACTAACTCCTGCTCCATCGCTACGGCCTCACGCTCGTCGCGTTCAGCCAACCCTCGCAACTGCGCCTTGTTGTCCTCCGTGACACGGGCAGGCAGGAACTGGATCGGCGCCAGCGTCTCGGCATGTTCCCTGTTCGCTATCGCGTTCCTGCGCAGCGCCGGGATGCTGGCCTTCAGGAGCGCGATCCGCTCGTCGTCTGCGGCGACGCGGACATCGATAACTTCCTCATCGCCACGCGCAGCAACGTCCAGGACCTGGAGGCGGCGGTAGTGCATCTGCTTGCCCCCGCCCCGCCTCTGCCCCCCACTCCTTGCGCTCAATCGCACACTTGTGCTACTCTAGTTAACATAGGATGCAGATCAGTACTATCGTATAAGCGCATCAACAGAATAGTATGGTGTGTCACTCCTAGCCAAGGCAGTAACTACTCATGAGTGTAGGCAATAAAAACACGTTTTCGCCAAATCGAACGTCCCTTTCCAGGCCAATCCGCCCACGGCCAAACCGCGCCGGGTCCCCAGCGAGGAGGCCCACACGTCCAGGAAGCGCCTCAACTCACTCCAGGCCATGCCGGAAACGGCCGGCCTCCTCGCTAAGACCACCGCCCGCGAATTTAATGAAAGCGTGTCCGCCCCCGCGTCGAAGACGCGTCCGCGCACAACAGTACTGCTCGCCTACGGCCTGCAGTCCTACGCCGAGCTGCTCCTGCTCATCGCGGGCGGCGGTTCAATCGACGATCTGGCGCAACCGCAGCTTCGCAAGCGTACCCTATTTGCGATTCCAATCAAACAATCAGCAATTGAGCGAGAGCGTGTCTACCGCCCCCCGCGCCAACGGCGCGTCCGCGAGCAACAACATCACTCTGCGGAGGAGCCCGATGCCTCCTGACATCGAAGAACCTCAACAACGTAGCCGAGGCTTTCTTGCCTCGGCCCACGAGAGCCTGCCCGCCGCAGGAGGGCCTTGCCACGATCGCCCGCGCCGTGCCAGACTGCAGGATAAGCGATAGCAAAGGTCCCCGATTGGGGGCCTTTGCCAATCTACACTGCTTGACAACAGAACGTCTGTTCTATATCCTTACCTCTGTCCCGCCGCTGAGGTCTACGTATGCGCATCGCTTGCGTCTTCATCCCTTCGTTCACTGTCGCTGTCGAGCGGCGAGCTGACCCGCGCCTGGCGGAGCAGCCGCTGGTCGTCTACGACCGCAACGCCGTTATCGACGCATCTCCTGAAGCGGCCAGCACGCGCGTCCTGACCGTCCGCCAGGCGAAGGCGGCCTGCCCCCACGCCGTCTTCGTCGAGGCGAACCGCGCCCTCTACCGCGACGTCACCGAGGCGATGCTCAACGCAGTAGAGGAGGTGAGCCCTCTTGTCGAGCCGGTCGAACCGGGCGCTGCCTACGCCGATGTGCTTGGCCTGCAGGGCCACTACGATGATGAGTTCTCGCTGTCGGCGGCGCTGGTCGAGGCAGTCAGGACCGCGACGGGGCTGCTGGCCGGCACCGGCATCGCCGACGGCAAGTTCGTCGCGTGGGCTGCCGCCTCCAGCGTTCCGCCCGGCGACGCCGGAGTCGTCCCATCTGGTCGCGAGCAGGAGTTCCTGCGCGATAAGGACACCGCACTCCTCCCCTTCGGCCCGGATGTCATTCTGCGGCTGAACCTGCTCGCCCTGCGGACGCTCGGCGACATCGCGGCGCTGCCCCGGACTTCTGTCGAGGCGCAGTTCGGTCGCATCGGCACGCGACTCTGGGAGCTGGCCAGCGGCATCGACCGCGAGCCGCTGCGACCTCGCAAGCCGCAGGAGTCGCTCAGCGAACGGCTCAGCTTCGATGCGTCCGTAGTAGCGACAGAAGCCCTGGTGATGGCGGGGCGGCAGTTGCTGGCGCGCCTTCTGCGCCGCCTGAAGGGACGCACGGCACGTCGCATGCACCTCCAACTCCTTGCCGACGATCGGATCGTCTGGGAGAAGCTGGAGGTGTTCCGGGAGCCGACCGGCGACGAGCGGCGGATGGTGCTCATCCTCAAGACGCGCCTGTCGTTCTTAGAGCTGCCCCAGGCCGTCGATACGGTTGCGATCACGCTCACCGGCATCGGGCGGGAGATGGCGAAGCAAGAGAAGCTCTTCGCTGACACGCAGAACTTGAACCAGATCGCGGAGGCGATCCGGCAGCTGCGCGCCCGTTACGACCGCCCGATGATCTATCGCGTTGCGGAGGTGGACCCGTGCTCAAGGCACCCGGAAGAGCGGAGCGTCCTGGTACCCTACGACGCCTAAACGCGCCCCGAACCATCGAGGTGCGGGCAGAGGCCGGCGGCGCACCGAGTGCGCTCCGGCGTCGTGGGCGCTGGGTAGAGGTCGCGGAGGTGCTCGACCGCTATCGGACGGACGACCGCTGGTGGACGGCGGAGCCGATCTCCCGCAGCTACTACGCCCTGCTGCTGGAGGATGGACGGGCCGTGACGGTGTTTCGTGATGAGGTCAGCGGTGGCTGGTCTGAGCAGCGGTATGGCTGAGTACGTCGAACTGCACTGCCACTCCTGCTTCTCGTTTCGGGAGGGCGCATCGACGCCGCTGGAGCTGGTGCTACAGGCGCGCACGCTCGGCTACCCGGCCCTGGCGCTCACCGACCACGACGGTCTGGCCGGAGCGATGGAGTTCGCCCGGACCGCCAAGGAGTGGGGCGTTCAGCCGATCATTGGTGCGGAGGTGACCCTTCGGCCCTCACCCCGACCTTCGGCCACCTCTCTCCCTGAGGGAGAGGGGACGGGGGTGAGGGCTCACCTTACCCTCCTCGCCGAGACGCCGCGCGGCTATGCCAACCTGAGCCGCCTCCTCTCCACCGCGCATCTCAACAGCCCGCGCAACGAGCCGGCGCCCGACCCTACGGAGCTGGATGGCCACACTGAGGGCCTGATCGCCCTCTCCGGCTGTCGGGACGGGCAGGTGCCGCGCCTCGTCGCCGCTGACGACTATGACGGAGCGCGGCAGGCCGCCGGACACTACCTAGAGCTGTTCGGGCGAGACAGCTTCTTCATCGAGCTGCAACAGAACCTGGTCCACGGTGATACGTCGCGCAATCGTCGCCTTGTCGCAGTAGCTAAAGAACTGGGGCTAGGCGTCGTCGCCACCAACAACGTCCACTACCACGAGCAGGCGCGGCACAAACTCCAAGACGTGCTGGTCGCCGTGCGCCAGCGGACGACGCTCGACGCCTCGGAGCACCAGCGGCGAAAGAACTCGGAGTTCTATCTGAAGTCGCCGGAGGAGATGGCGGCGCTCTTCGCCGATCTGCCGGAGGCGCTGCGCAGCACCATCGCCATCGCCGAGCGCTGCACCCCTTCGGCAAGCTCAGGGCAGGCTCCCTTGGCGGGCTCAGGGCAAGGCTTCGATCTCACCCGCGACCTGACCTACCGGTTCCCGGACTACGAAGCGCCCGACGGCAAGTCTGCCGACGAGTTTCTGGAGGAGGTCTGCCTGGCCAGCGCCCGCGAGCTGTACGGCTGGTCGGCGCCGAAGATCGAAGCGCGGCTGCAGGATGAGCTGCGCCTGATCCGGCAGGGGGAACAGGCGGGCTTCTTCCTGCGCAACTGGGAGCTGATGCGCTACGCCCACGATAACGACCTGCCGGCGCGCGGTCGTGGCTCGTCAGTAGGCTCGCTCGTCTGCTACCTGCTCGGCCTCTCCGGCATCGACCCGATCAAGTACAACCTCTTCGTCGGCCGCTTCCTCAACGAGGCGCGCCAGAAGGAGGACGTGCCGGACATCGACCTCGACTTCGCCCGCGACGCCCGCGAGCGCATGTTCGAGCACGTCTTCGCGACCTACGGCACGGAGCGCGCCGCACTGGTGGCGAACGTCATCTCGTATCGATACCCGATGGCGATCCGTGACGTGGGCAAGGCGCTGGGGCTGCCAGAGGCGGACATCGACAAGCTGGCGAAGAAGATGCGCGGCCGCTTCGCCGGTTCGCTCAGCGAAGAGATGCAGGCGCTGCCGGAGTTCCGGTCGCGGATGAACTCCCCGGTCTGGCGTCAGTTTGTACAGCTTGTCGAGGAGCTGCGCGGCAAGCCTCGGCATCTAGGCCAGCACTCCGGCGGCGTGATCATCTCCAGCACGCCGATCGTCGAGCAGGTGCCTGTCCAGCCTTCGGCGATGCCGGGGCGTTACATCTGCCAGTGGGACAAGGACTCGGTGGCCGATGCGGGCTTTATCAAGATGGACTTCCTCGGCTACCCCAGCCTCGGCCACCTGCACCACGCGCTTAGCCTGATCGAAGAGCGGCACGGCAAACGCATCGATCCTGTCCTCATCCCGCTGGACGACCCGCAGGTCTACGAGATGATCCAACGCGGCGATATTCTCGGCATCGTCCAGATTCAGAGCCGCGCCCAGTTGCAGGCGATCAAGCGGCTCAAGATTAGCTGCATCGAAGACCTGGTGATCCAGGTGGCGCTGATCCGTCCCGGCCCGATCCAGGGCGGCGCCGTCAACCCCTACATCCTCCGCTGCCAGGGCGTCGAGCCGGTGACCTACGACCACCCCTGCCTGGAGCCGGTGCTGGCCGAGACGAAGGGCGTGATCATCTTCCAGGAGCAGGTGCTGGAGGTGGCGATGGCCGTCGCCGGCTTCACTGCCGGCCAGGCGGAGACGCTGCGGCGGGCGATGAGCCGCAAACGCTCGCGTGAGGAGATGGAGAAGCTGCACGAGTCGTTTCTGGAGGGCACACGCCGCCAAGGACTGGTGGACGATACGATGGCCCAGGCGATCTACGAGAAGATCCTCGCCTTCGCGGAGTTCGGTTTTCCAAAGTCGCATGCGGCGGCGATGGCGGAGACGGCGGGCAAGCTGGCCTGGGTGAAGCGCTACTACCCGCTGGAGTTCTACTGCTCCTGGCTGAACGAATGGCCGTTCGGCTTCTACAGCCCCGGCGTGATCGCGAACGAGGCGCGGCGCAACGGCGTCGAAGTGCTGGGCGTGGGCGTGAACCAGAGCCGGGGCGAGTGCGTTATCGAAGGCGACGCGATCCGGCTCGGCTATAACTACGTCAAAGGCATCGGCGAAGCGTGGCGGCAGCGGCTCCATGAGGAAGCCGGGCACGGGAAGTACGCGTCGCTCTGGGAGTTCTGGCGTCGCACCCGTCTCCCCCGCCAGCCGATCGAGACGCTGATCCGGCTCGGCGCGTTCGCTTGGACCGGCCTCCACGAACGGGAACTGCTCTGGCAGCTCGGTCTCTTCTACCAGCCGCTGAACGCGCAACTTCCTCTGGCGATCCCCTACGACGCCGAGATGGTGCCGCTGGAAGAGATGAGCGACGGCGAGCGCATACGAGAGGATGTCAGGCTGACGGAGGGCGTGATCGCGACGAGAGGCCACATCATGGATCTAGCCACCTTACACGAAGGCATCACGCCCAGCCACGTCGTCGAGCGCCTCGAACAAGGTGCCAAGGTGACCGTCGCCGGCTTCGTCGCGGTGCGCCAGGCGCCGGAGACGGCGAAGGGCTTCGTCTTTCACACACTGGAGGACCGCTACGGGCTGATCAACGTCATCACGAAGCCGAAGCTCGTCCAGCGCTACAAGCAGCTCATCACTGAGGCAGGTAGCCTCATCGTCCACGGCCATATCGAGCGCCAGGAGCGCACAGTCAACGTCGTCACCGAGCGGATGGAGCTGCTGCCGCTGGCTGGCGTCCGCGTTCCGCGCGAGCGAACGCACAGCTTCGGCTAGCCGGGCTCTGCGTACTCCAGCAGGCTGGGGTCGTCGTTCTTGACGCTGTTCACACTGGGAGATGCGGGAGTGCTAACCAGCAGATCGTCCGCAGCCGGCACAAGGAAGGAACGCAACTTGTCGATGTCCGACTCCTTCGGGAAGAGCCAGTCGTCCACCTGCTCCTCCAGCAAGATGACAGGCATCCGGTCGTGGACGCTGCTGATCAGGCCGTTCGCCTCCGTGGTGATGATCGTATACGTCGGCTCCCAAACGTCCGGCTCCGGCTGCCACGACTCGTAGAGGCCGGCGAAAAAGAGCAGTCCGCCGTCGGGCCGGTGAAATCGCAGCGGCACACGCTTCCCTTTCGGGCCCTGCCACTCATAGAAGCCGTCGGCTGGGACGACGCAGCGACGCTTCTTGAAGGCATCACGAAACGCAGGCCGCTGGTGGACGGACTCGGCGCGAGCGTTGATCGTGCGATAGCCCATCTTCGCGTCCTTGGCCCAGTGGTTGATCAGACCCCAGCGCGCGCGCAGCGCCTCGCGTTCCTCGAACTCTGTCCGCACGATCCACTGGCGCTGCGTCGGCGCGATGTTGTAGCGCGGCTCGTAATCGGCGAGCTGCTCGATTGGGACGCCGAGCTCCAACGCGAGCTGTTCGGCCTGGCGGTAGGTCAGGGTGTATCGGCCACACATGGGAGTGAGTTTAGCACGAGCCGTTCGAGGCCCCTCCATCTGCGAGGGCCTTCGTGACATGGTTGGCAGATCGGGGAGCCGCGGATTTCAGTCCGCGGCATGGCCTATCGCTACGCCTTGCCACGGCCACCCGCGCCGTGGCAGACTGCATCGTTGCCCCGCGTACAGATAGGCAGCAAGCTGGACAGTGAGAGGGGAGAGTGGCATGGCTACACGAGCGCTCGTGCTTGGCGGCGGCGGGCCGGTCGGCATCGGCTGGGAGACCGGGATGATCAGAGGACTCCAGGAAGACGGCGTCGATGTGACGGACGCCGGCGTGATCATCGGCACCTCCGCAGGCGCGGTGGTGGGGACACAGATCGCGTCCGGCAAGACGCCAGCAGAGTTGCTCGCGGAACAGTTCGCGCAGCTCGACGACGGTACAGGAGCTGCGATCACGCCCGACATACCGGCCCTGACCGCGATCGGGCAGAAGTGGCTCGGCGGTGCCGAGGTGACGACAGCAGTCCGGGCGGAGATCGGCGCCCTGGCAGTCGACGCAAAAACTCCAAGCGAGGAGAAATGGCTCGCTCCGTTCCAGAAGGCGCTGCTGTCGTCGGAGTGGCCGAGTCGCCGGCTGGTGATCACCGGCGTCGATACGGGCACCGGCGAGTTCGTTACCTGGGAGCGCGCGTCCGGCGTCGATCTCGCGCACGCCGTCGCCGCCAGTTGCGCTGTCCCCGGTATCTTTCCTCCCGTCGCGATCGATGGCCGCCGCTACATGGACGGCGGCGTCCACTCCGTCAGCAACGCCCGCCAGCGCTGGGGCTGATTGGGGATCTCCATCTCCGGGGACTCCAGCAGGCCGGGGTAGTGAATACCGGCCCATATCTTGAAATCGTCGTAACGATCCGGTGGGCGCTGGTGCTTGGGCGTGAGAGGTTCGTACAACATACCGCTGATTTTGTCTTGGTCGTCAAAGAAGTAGGTAATCCGAGCCCGGCCGGGTTGGCCATCGATCAGTCGATAGAAATCGTTCGTCTCCATGGATAGATACGAGACGGTTCGATCGATGATCTGAAAGTCCTCTCTCGTGGACGTTGACCGAAAGTGCCGGTCCCACTCGGCGTAGGGTCCACCTTCCGGGCGAAGGGGTGCGCCCTCGCCCTCCTTCTTGCCAAACCAGATGCGTGCATCATGGGCCAGGAACCTGGCGGCCTCGGCCGTGTCGCCGCGTTTCTTGGCCTCACGATACGCCTCCACCTTTCGTTGCAGCGGATGTGTACAACCGGTCGATGCGGCCAGGGCGCCGATCGACAGTGACACGAGCAGAAGCGTGGGATAGGGTGACAGGAAGGCGTTCCGCATGATTAATCTCCGGAAGACGACGGTGCCCTGATTCAACGATGCCGACGTCCAAGCGTAGCAGCGAGGCGGATCGAAGTGGGGCCACGAAACGACTTAGTAACAAGTGACTATCGAGCGAGCTCTGGCGCGGAATGCCCATCTCGACCAGCCCATCGGTGGCAGCGTGCCAAGTGGCCTTTCGCGGACTGGCCATACTGGATATGGTGACTTCGCTGACCTGCAACGGGTTTAGGGTGACTTAAGGCTTTGGGCATTCGAATGGTGCAATCGCAATCAGGCTCGACCGATCAGCTTCTCGATCCGGACTTCATGCGCAGACTGGAGCGTCTGGAGATCATCTCGCGGAAGATCTTCGTCGGGGCGATGCGCGGCGAGCGGCGGAGCAAGCGGAGGGGCGAGTCAGTCGAGTTTGCCGACTACCGTAACTACGTGCCCGGCGACGACCTGCGCTTCCTGGATTGGAATGTCTACGCTCGGTTGGATAAGTTGTTCCTCAAGCTGTTTCTCGAAGAGGAGGATCTGCACGTCGGGGTGCTGTTGGACGTCTCCAAGAGCATGGACTGGGGCAAGCCCAACAAGGCTCGGTACGCCCGACAGCTCGCGGC
>JADFKB010000097.1 GCA_022565155.1 Chloroflexota bacterium
CGGCCCACTCGAGTGGGATGTTGTGGTTGCGAGCGAAGGCTTCGACCCAACGGTTGTAGCCGTCGGTTCGTTTGCGCAGAGCGTCTTTGGTGATGGCTCCCACACCATGCACATCGCGGAAAAAGCAGACGATGTGCTCGAGACGAGACAGCAGCGGCAGACAGCCGAAGATGACGATGCGGTCGAAACAGTGGTATACCAAGCTGAGCAGGCTGCCAAACAGCCGCAAAAACGTTTCCAGCGGTCCTCCTGGGTGTCTTGCCTTGACAACAAGATCATCCAGCAGGCGGACCGCTGGAATCAAAATTTCAAATATCTTTGGCTAGAATTAGGGTTCGGTTCCAGCGCAGTCAATGAGTTTTTCCAACGAACGATTTTTTGTCACCGGAGCCACCGGCTTCGTTGGAGCGTTTCTCGTCAGAAAACTCGCCGATCTGGGATGTGATGTCCACCTGCTCGCGCGCGAGAACGCCAACCGCTGGCGGCTTCGCGATGTCGAGAACGCCTTTACATTTCACCGTGGCGACCTGACGGACCTGGATGGGCTTCGCAAGATTGTCTCGAACGTTCGGCCAACCGTGATCTATCATCTTGGCGTCCACGGCGCGTATTCGTTTCAGACCGACGCCGATGAGACGATTCTCACCAACGTGTTCGGGTCGTGGAATCTGCTCAAGGCCTGCTCGGATGTGGACTACAAGGTTTTCGTGAACACCGGCAGCTCGTCTGAATATGGCTCCAAGCCTCACGCCATGCGTGAGACCGACGTGCTCGAGCCAGACAGCTACTACGCCGTGGCGAAGTCGGCACAGACGCTGGTTTGCCGGCACACCGCGCGGGTCGATAAACGTCCGATCAACACATTTCGCTTGTTCTCCGTCTACGGCCCCTACGAGGAACCGTCACGCCTCGTGCCCACGGTGATTCGGAATTGCCTCGAAGGCCAGGAATTGAAGATGGTTTCTCCCGAGACGGCAAGAGATTTCATTTACGTAGAGGACGTCGTCGACGCCTACTTGCGGATTGACGAGCTGAGCCGGCATTGCGGCGAGGTTTTCAACATTGGCACCGGCGTGCAATCGACTGTTCGTGACGTGGTAGAGGCCGTACCGCCCGGTGGCCGCCAACTCCTGGAGCTTGCCTGCCAGGTCGTAGGTCAGCGTTGGCGTGGAGACCTGGTCATCGACGACTCGCAACGGCTCGCCCGCCTTCGCCTGGCGCAGCATCGTCTCGACGAAGTTGCCGCCCTTGCCGCTGGCGCCGGCCACGCCGAAGAGGCTGGAGCTGCGGACAATGTAGTGTCGCGGGTTGCTCAGCCGCACGAGATGCTCGCCGGCCAGCTTCGATGCGCCATAGACGTTAAGCGGCATCGGTGTGTCCGTCTCCGTGTACGGGCTACCCTTATCGCCGGGAAAGACGTAGTCGGTGCTGATGAAGATGACGGCGGCGGCGGCCTCGCGCGCGGCATCGGCGACGTTTTTCGCGCCGAGGGCGTTCACCTCGAACGCGCGACCGCCGTTCTCCTCGCAGTCGTCCACGCGATGATAGGCAGCAGTGTTGATGACGAGCTGGGGCGCTGTGTTCGCGATGACGGCGTGCGTCTGGTCGCGGTCGCAGACGTCTAGCTCGTCGTGAGCGAACGAGACGAGTTCGCCGTCCCAGACGCGACGCAGGTCGCTGCCGAGTTGACCGCGGCTGCCGATGAGCAGTGTTCGTGCCGGGGCCGTCACGCGCTAAGGTGCGTGACGGTCTGTACGAAGGAAGGAGCCGGACTCTGCTGGTTCAGCAGCCCCATCCAGCGGATGTCGTAGAACTTGGGGTTATCGATTGTCATGTAGCCGTCGCTCTCTATCCAGCATACCATGTTCGCGAGGCATTCGAGAATGGTGGGCCGCTACTCTTGCGCACGTCCCGTTAGCCGTCGGTCTTGGCGAACCTGAAACGATGCAACCATCTATTTCGCGAACTCGGCGATGGCTTCAGCATGGCGATGATCAGGGAGACACCCGATAGAGATAGAACGCGGTTCCTTCAATCTGCTCAAGATCAGGCCGCGGAACGAGTACGTCTAGGCCGATGAACCAAACGTCTGCCGGATAGGTGTCTTCGTCCGCGTCAGGAGATCGCCATACGGTCATCTCATAGGTGTCGCCCGCAACAAACCGCGTTCTCGGCGTCCGAAGCACCGTCACCGCCTCCCCGGCGGTTGTCCCGCTTTCGAGCACCACATCGGACACGGCATTTGCGGCAGCCTCTTCACCACCCAACTCTGCCTGTTCGTCCACCTGCCAATACGCGACCACGATTCGCACCGTTTGGTCACTGCTGACGCGTTCCGAGGGCGCCAGCTCTATCCGGAACTGCACTGAATGATCTTCAGGGTCAACGCCATCGGGCACGGTAAACCGTTGGCCGCCTACACGTTCCCGCTCGATCGCGCCGAACGCCCACACCAAATACGGCTCCCCCGCGCCATCCTGATGAGACTCCAGCGTTGGTTCGCCGGCCCTCACCCGCCAGACCTCTGCGTCATACCGCGCAAACGAACGAAGATAGTTGCCAAACGGCGATTTGTCCGTAATGACCGCCACCACCGCGTCGATGCCGTAAGCGCTCATGGCCTGCTCAAGCTCTGCTTCTGACAGCGCGCCGTTCTGAAAAGCGGTGACCAACTGGGAACGCGCACCCAAGTCCGGCGCACCTTCGTAGTCGACCGGCCGAATATTGTCCAGCGCTCCGGGGAAGAACCGGCTAATCCACAGATAAGTGAGCACGTCCGATCCGGGCGCAACGTTCTTGTCCAAAAACTTCAGAACGTCTCTCCCGGATTCCGGCAAGCGCCAGTCAGACGAGAACATGCGCTCGACCCCGCCGAGGAAGATGGAGCCTTCGGTCCAGGGTAGGAGCCTGGTGGGACTCGTGCGGTTATAGAACACACCATCGTCCGCGTTTGCGTAGTGCTCCTGCACGAGAACCGCCGCGCCGACGACCAAGACGACGGCTGTCACCGGAGCGATTCGCCGCCCGATCCCGATCAAGCGATGAGGTTGTGCTTGCTCGGGCCAGCGCTCCAGAAGCCTGTTCACCGCTTCGTGCAGCGCGTAGGCGAGGATGAGCGGAGCTGGGATGAGCCAGTGGAGACGCCAGACACCCTGTTCCGTGATCGCACTCGCGACCGGGGTCGCCACCAGCGGAACAAAGAAGACGACGAGGACGCCGAGCACCGACGCAAGCATAACCTGGTTGCCGATGCCGCGGCGAGCAACCAGCCAGACCGGCAGCGCAAGAACGATTGCGGCAATTACGAAGGGGTGCAGTAACAGATGGTAGCTCCCCATGATGAGACCGCCACCGACATCCACGATGTGGATCTCCCTTCGAAAGACGTACTCATCCCCGACGAGCTGATTAGGGAACGCGCCACCGCGTCTCAGCCACGACCAGACGAAGAACGCCGCGGCCTGCATGACCCACGGAAGCGCCAGCGCCGCAGCACTGCCGGCCGCGGCCCGGGAGCGTTCGATCAGGATGCGCAGCGCCGCAAGGGAGACGAGTACGATGCCCAGGAACGTAACCACCATCGGGTGAACGACGAATATCGCTCCGATGGCGAGGATCAGCAGCAGATAGCTGCGAACTGTCGGGCGGGAAAGATACCTTGCGCCGATGAGGAGCGCCACAGGCAACAGCACAAAGGCAGCCACCATCTTGTCTTCGCCGATGCGGAGAAAGACGTTCCGGCCATACCCGTCGTGAGAAGCCATGTCTGTGGCGGCGTAGACCAGCACAAAGAGAGCGGCCAACAAGGCGATGGGCGTACGGCGAAAGAGCCCTTTCGCCAGCGTGAACATGGCGACAACGGCGAGTGCCGTCATCAGCGGCGGCAGGTAGCTCAAGAGCAAGTCGATCGGGTCAACACCGGCGCTGTCTGTCACGAGGGCCTGTAGCACTACCCAAACGTTGATCTGCATTCGACCGAAGGCGCCCGGGCGGGTGTCCAGGAAGGGCCCCGATGCGTCCAGGGCGTCGCCCCTCGAATACTCGTTTACGTACGCCATGTACACGAGGTCGTCGGCGTCTCTAGCGATCCGGTCGCCGGACCAGAATGGCGACGTAAGGATCGCCAGCAGCGGTACGCCGATCAGGAGCAGCAGTGGTAGGTTGCTGAAGACGCTGTGCGGCTCCTCCAGCCCTTCGTCCTCGTTCGTCTCTGCTTCTCGGTCCGGTCGCCACATCAGTGCAATTCCGCTCGCTATTGCAGCGAAGGCCCCATACGAGAGGGCGAACACATCAAGGCTCCAATGCAGCCTGAGCGCCGCCAGGCCCGGCAGCGCCGCCAGCGCTATGCTCATCAGGAAAGCGGCGGCGATGCGTTCGAAGACACCGGTACGCCGCGTGGAGAATAGCGCCTGCTGGAGAAACCAGCCCGGCAGGATGAGCCAAAACGCGGAAGCGGCGACAACCGCTGGATAGCCCGGCAGAACAGACGGCAATCGTAAGTAGTAGAGCAGCGTGAAGAGCGCCATGCCGCCCACGGCTACGAACGCTGCCAATGGCCGGAACGACACGTGATCGCGCAGGTTCACGAGACGCGCTTGCTCAAACACTCCCTCGCAACCTCACTATGCTGGCCCGGGCGCCGACCCTGCCATCACTCCTGGCCCCGCGCGTCATCATCGTGGTAGCCCGCCACTAGAACGGAGCGCCAACAGCAACCGATACCAGCACGCCTCAGCTTCTGCTGCGTTCTCATCCCACATCCTGCTGTACTTGTAGAATAGCCTAAGCCGGCGCGCAGATTGCGCCCGCAGCCGGGCGTCCGCCTCGGGAGCCCGCGCGGGCTACACCGTCACCGGCAGGTCGATGCGGTGCTTGCACACCTCGGCCATGATCTGGTCGCCGGTCGATGCATCGGGGCCGCAGAGCGGCAGCCGGACGCCGCCGGCCGGGAAGCCGAGTTGATTCAACGCGAACTTCAGCGGAATCGGGTTGGTGACGAGGAAGAGCGCGCTCACTAAAGACAGCAGCCGTTCGTGCGTGGCGGCCGCCTCGGCGTCGCGGCCGGCGATAGCGTCCTCGATCATCGCCGCGACCTGGCGTCCGGCAAGGTGGGAGATAACGCTGATCGCGCCGTAGCCGCCGGCCTGCACGATAGCGAGCGTGTGCTCGTCGGCGCCGCTCCAGACGCGGAAGCCCGGCGCAGCACCCTCGATGATGCGAGAGACCTGCTGGAGATCTCCGCCCGCCTCCTTGATGCCAACGATGTTCCCGACATGGGACAGCCGCACCGTCGTTTCGGCCGCCATGTTGACGCTGGTGCGGCCGGGCACGTTATAGAGGATCAGCGGCAGCGAGGTCGCCTCCGCGATTGCGGTGAAGTGGCGCTCCAGGCCCTCCTGCGTCGGTTTGTTGTAGTACGGCGTCACGGCCAGCAAGCCATCGATGCCGGTGCGCTCCGCCTCGCGCGTTAGCTCCACGCTCTCGGCGGTGTTGTACGTGCCGGTGTTGCCGATGACGGCGCCGCGGTCGCCGACCGCCCCTTTCACCTCCTCGAATAGCCGCAGCTTCTCGGCGTGGCTGAGCGTGGCCGATTCGCCGGTGGTGCCGGCGACGACGAGGCCATCCGAGCCGGAGTCCAGCAACGCCAGGGCGAGCCGCTTCGCGTTGCCGTAGTCGACCGCGCCATCGGCGGCGATCGGCGTGACCATAGCGGTGATGAGGCGTCCGAGTTCAGGCATAGCAGATACCACCTACCATAACTTGGTAAGCCGATTATAGCAGAGTGCGGTAAGGGCTGTGCTGCGTCGCCGCTAGACCAGATCGCGGCTGATCAACTCTTCGGCGATCTGGAGGGCGTTGAGGGCCGCGCCCTTGCGCAGGTTATCGCCGACGACCCAGAAGACGAGGCCATTGGGGTGCGAGCTGTCCCGCCGGATGCGGCCGACGAAGATGTCGTCACGGCCGGCGGCCGTGATCGGCTGCGGGTAGAGGCTGATCGTCGGGTCGTCCTGCACGATAATGCCCGGCGCCTCCTGCAGGATGCTCTGCGCCTCCTCCGCCTCCATCGGCCGGCTCAGCTCGACGTTGACGGCGGCGGCATGGCCGACGTAGACGGGCACGCGCACGCAGGTGGCGGAGAAGGCCAGCTCCGGCTGGTGCATGATCTTGCGCGTCTCCGCCGCCATCTTCCATTCCTCGCTGGTGTAACCGTCGTCCTTGAAGGAGCCGATCTCCGGCAACAGGTTTAAGGCGATCTGGTGCGGGTAGACGTGTGGCGCCGCCCGCTGATTCTCCAACAGCCGTCTGGTCTGCTCCGCCAGCTCCTGCATCGCCGCCAGGCCAGTACCGGAGACGGACTGGTACGTGGACACGACGACGCGCTTGACGGAGTTCGCATGGTGGAGCGGCGCGAGCGCCATCACCAGCGGCGTGGTGGCGCAGTTGGGTATCGAAAGGATGCCTTCGTGCTCGGCTACATCGTCAGCGTTCACCTCCGGCACGACGAGCGGCACGTTCGGCTCCATGCGCCAGATGCCGCTGTCGTCGATGACGACGGCCCCAGCCTCGACCGCAACCGGCGCGACGTTGCGCGAGACGTCGTCGGTGGCGGAGATGAAGACGAGGTCGACGCCGGCGAACGCCCGCGCGCCCACTTCCTTCACTTCGATCTCCTGACCGCCGTAGGTGATGCGGCTGCCCGCCGAACGCTTGCTCGCGAAGAGCTTGAGGTTGCGCAGCGGAAAGTTGTGTTTAGCCATGATGCGCAGAAACTGCTGCCCGACAACACCCGTGGCGCCGACAACCGCAACGTTGTATCGCTTCTCTGCCGTCGTATCCTTCATGCCAGATTGCCGCTTCTCCGTTGTCGTGTTGGCCATGCCGGGTCCTCAGGGATAACGCTCGACTCCCCGGCCGGGGAGTCGCTGTTATGTATGATAGGTGCTCGCCGCGACAAAGGCAACGGCCTACCGCCCGGACTCGTCCAGCAGCCGGGCCGCCTCGCGCACGATGACGCGGTGGCGTCGTAGCAGCAGGTCGCGCGTCGTATCGATGCGCTTTCGCTGGGCCGGCGCAAGCAGCCCGCGCCGGGCGTGCTCCTCTACCTCATCCTCGTCTTCCAGCCGCGCCCGGCCATCCGGATCGACCCAGAGATCGAGCAGCAGATCGGTGTACGAAACTTCTCGCTCGCCCAGCCGCACGTTTTCCACGACATCGAATCGATGCGCTATCAGGCGGCCGTCCGGGCCGGCGATGCGGTAGAGGACATACGGCCGCCGCCGCCAGAAGAAGCCGTACGTCCGGCTACCGGCAGGGACACGGTAGCCGCCGGCCCGGCGCTGCTTCTCGTGATCGAAACAAACGACGGCGAGATGCGGCCGCCGTAACACCAGATAGCAGTCGAATCGCTCCGTGCGGCCATCCAGGTGCCGCTTGACCTCCGTGATGCGCACTAGACGCGGCCTCCAATCGAATGCTATCCTAGCTCTTCGCCAGAGGCTTGACAACCAACACCTGACAGCGAGGAGACGTAAGCATGGCCGAAGAGTTTGAGAAGATACTCTACGAGAAGGACGGACGGGTGGCGATCGTCACGATTAACCGCCCGGAGCGGATGAACGCGATCGATCCACAGACCAGCTTCGAGCTACTCACCGCGATGTCCAACTTCCGCGACGACGAAGACCTCTGGGTGGCGATCCTCACCGGCGCCGGCGACCGCGCGTTCTCGGCAGGCAACGACCTGGTAACGATGTCGGAGATGATGGCGGGCAAAGTAGAGTTCTCCCGCGAGATGACGCGCGCTCCATTCGGCGGCATCACCCGCGGCTTCGAGTGCTGGAAGCCGATGATCGCCGCGATCAACGGCTACTGCCTGGCGGGAGGGCTGGAGATCGCAATCTCCTGCGACATTCGCGTAGCCGCGGAGCACGCGCAGTTCGGCGTGCCGGAGGTGACGCGGGCGATCATCCCCGGCGCCGGCGGCACGCAGCGGCTGCCGCGCATGCTGCCGAAGGGGATCGCGCTGGAGCTGCTGATCACCGGCGGCCGCTTCGATGCGGAGTGGGCGCTGCGCTACGGATTGGTGAACTACGTCGTGCCCGCGGATCAGGTGATGCCGAAGGCGCGCGAGATCGCGGATGCGATCTGCGAAAACGGGCCGCTGGCCGTGCGCGCGGTGAAGGAATCGGCGCTGAGCGGGCTGGAGAAGTCGCTGGCGGACGGCCTGGCCGGCGAGGTCGAGTTCTCGCGCAAAGTCGTCACGTCTGAAGACGCGCGGGAAGGGCCGCTCGCCTTCGCGCAGAAGCGCAAGCCGGAGTACAAGGGGCGCTAACCTCTAGGCGTCGGCGTGGGCGGATAGTAGAAGGGGCCGTCGAGTTCGAAGCCTGGTGTCAGCTCGGGGTCACCACCGACTCGAGTCGACGGAGCGAGGCGCAGCGCTTCGAGAAGAGCATTTTCTATCGCACCAGCGCCCGCATTACTTGGAAGAAAGAGCCCGAGCGTAGCGGTCTCACACTCGTCACCAGCGCAGAAACTTTCAGCGGCACCGAGCGCGTATCTGTCGAAGTGTGGGAACGTAGCGGTGTAAAGGTCCTCCGGCAAAAAGTAAACAAACATGAAGTGTTCACTAGGAGAGTCCACACCCTCCACAGCCCGTGCATAAGTACCTGGGCCGCTCGTGGCTTCGCCCAGAGGGATGCGTGTCGGTGGGCAGCCTTCGGTCAGCCTCCTAGTGCCGTACTCCTCGGGTAGGTCTGAGAACTTAGCCAAGCCCGCGTCCAACGCGGTGCTTATCCGAGTGACGTCGCTCGACTCGAAAGTATGCCCACCCAACCCAGCCACACATATGGATAACTCGCGTCGCTCGATATCGATGAGTGGATTGAACGGATTGAATCGCTCTTCGGCTTGCTCGTCAGCGGTCGTCATCGTCGGCTCCGGCTCGGTCGAGTCACCACCACACGCGGCGGCCAGCAGCGCGCCGCCGAGCGCGAGCAGCACCAGGATAATAAGTACGGGTAGCTGGCGTGTGTTCATTGAGCGCCGCCTTTGCTATGCGAATGTACATCTAATTCGGCGTGGCTGTCAACCGCCCTACCGGCAGGGGACATCTAAGCGCCGCCGTTGCGCGCGAAATGGAGCAGCACGTCGCGGCCGCTGATCGCTACGGAGTGATGGCGAGCTCCTCCGGCGGCAGTCTAAATATCGCATCGTCGAAAGCGACGTAGATCACGCCGTCCGCGTCGAGGCCGACGTTGAAGCGGCAAAAGTCGAAGATCACTCTGTCGCTGACAACCTGGTCGAAGTCAGGCCCAGCGAACTCCAGCAAGCGCAGCGAGCCGGTGAGGAACTCGCAGACCAGCAGCCCTTCGCCCAGGCCGGCGTAGACGCCCTCTTCGAGAAACGCAACGCCCGTCGGCGCCACGTTGGAGCCGAACTCGTGCGCGCTCGTTCCCGGCTGGACGAAGAGATGGATCGGATCGACGTCGCCCAGCCCCAGGCAGGCGGTCCTGGAACTGGTGCTTGCCGCGCAGCGCATCGAATCGCGGGTCGAGGCCGGTGCCGTTCGTACAGCGCTCGCAATCCTTGGGGTGCTCACCCGTCAGCCCGCCGCAGACGCCACACAGCCCGTCAGGCGCTGCCAGGCACGGGCACGGCGCGTCGGCCCAGGGCCGCAGCAGCTCGGCGCGGCTCACGATGCCGCCTCGGGCATTTGCTTCCACTCACGCCCGTCGAGCTCGGCGCCACCGCTCTTGGGTGTCGCGCCACCCCACTGCTTGAAGAAGAACGGCACACCCGCCTCGACGCACTGATCACGGATTGTCCGCACCCAACTGGTTCTGACGACATTCAGTGGGCTCTCTGGCCGACCCAAGCCG
>JADFKB010000014.1 GCA_022565155.1 Chloroflexota bacterium
CTCGATATCGGCGCGGAGACGCCGGAGGAGATCGCCGTCAGCATCGTCGCGGAGATCATTTCGGTGCGGCGCGGCGGCAGCGGTGCCAAGCTATCCGCGTTGCGGCGGGCGAAGATCGGGGAGTAGAATTAGGGCCTGATGAGACTCCTTCCGTGGATGGCGATCCCGGTGGCATGTGCGGTAGTTGCACTGGTGACCTCTGCGTGCGGAAACAGCGAGCAAGCGCCCGCCGCTACTCGGAGCCCTGGAGTGCCGCTGGCCACCCGCCCACGTCGATGGAACCATTACCGGCCCATTGGTGTATGATCGTTAGGCAGAAACACGTCTTGAGGAACATCCGATGAACCTACGGGCAACCGCACTCCTGGGGGTGGCAACGCCGCTGGTTCTCATGTTCACTTCCTGCTCTGATTCAGCCCTCAGCGGTGATGCCCCCATCGTTAAGCCTTACAGTGGTCCAATGGCGGCCTATGCTGTTGTGAAACTGGACTCAAGGCCGCTCTCCGGATTGTACCTAAAGGCGGTCGATCCGCTCACGGGCGAGGCGATCGAGGGCCGCGAGCCGGTGGAGCTCGGCCACCACGGGACGTGGGCGCTCTCGCCCGACGGCACGACGATGGCACTCGCCTGGTCGCCCACAGGTAACGACTGGGGGCCCGATCGGCTGTTCCTCCTGGACCTCAACCGCTGGGAGAAGACCGATCTGGGCTTCGAGGCGCTCATCAGCCGGCTCTTCTGGAGTCCGGACGGCGAGCGGCTCCACCTGACCACCTGGCACCGCTGCTCTCAGCCGGAGTGCATTGACTCCAGCGGCGAGCTCGTCACAGTCGATCCCGCGACCGGCAATGTCCTGTCCGAGAGCTCGCTGCCGTTCAGTAGCTACGCTACTCGGCTGTCTCCCGATGGCCACACCCTCTACTTGTTCGGCGCCGAGTGGGTCGACCCGCGGGTCAAGGAGGAAGGGCGAGTGCCACGTCTCGTCGCCTTCGATGTGCAACGCGGCCGGGTACGAGCCGAGCTAGAGCTTTCCGAGGTGCTGTGGGGCCAGCGGAAGGATACGGACGAGCACGGAGAGTACTTCGCGCAGTACCTGCCGGGGACAGCCATGAGCCCGGACGGCCGGTATTACTACGTGGCTCACCCCGACGAGGACCGGATCACGGTGGTGGACCTGGCGTCGATGCAGGTAGAACGCTCCGAGGAGATCGGCCGCAAGGCCTCCCTCTTCGGTCGGTTGCTCTCGCTGTTCGCCAATACGGCGCATGCCAAAGGAGGCGCCACGTCATCGAAAAGGATCGCCGTCTCACCTGACGGGCGGCTGCTCTACATTATCGGGAGCGCTGAGCGACCGGTTCGCGAGACGGCGGATGCGGAGGAGCGGACTTGGGAGTCGATTGGCTACGGGTTGAAGGTCATCGACACGGCATCCCTGGAAGTCGTAGCGGAAGATGTTCCGCCACGCGGCCCTCCTGGCTCTCCCCTAAGCTGGGCTGCCACGTATCGGCAGGTTGCGCCGGACCCCGGCGGGCGCTACCTTTACGCCCTCCGAGGGGCGGAACTCTATATTATGGATCCTGCAACACTGGAGGTCATCGAGACTGCTGTCGCGCCTTTCTATGACTTTCTTGTCGGACCCGCACCCAGATAGGACAGTGAGCTCCGGATCCCTGGATTAAGGGGCCATTATTCTCGATACTCAGGCATGCTACGGCGTGGCATGGATGGTGCGTCGAGAGCGATGGCCGGAACCCGATGACGTGTCCACAGGCGTCGTGGATATTCTGAAAGTATGCAGGACGTTTCTGAGTTTCTCTCGGTTCTTCGCCTAACCTCCCAAATGCGAGGCAGTCAGATCTCGGAGCAAGGTTCTCCAACAACGTGTTCACGTGCATGAATAAGGGCTGCCATGCCCGTTCGTTGACCGCCTGGTTCAGGTCGTTGACGGGTGACCAGACGCTGCTACCGGGCTGGAAACCAGCCTATACTAGCTTCTCGCCTGACGGCAGCGCGGTTGTGTTTGTTACCAGTTGGAACGGATCGTTTATCTGGGTCGGTGACGTGGGGACAGGCCAGGTCACACTGTTAGCAGAAGGAGACCAGCCGGCCTGGCAGCCGGCTACGGCGGGCCGCTGACGGTGACGCTGCCTTCCGAGAACGCGAGCTGGTAGTCGCGCTCCAACTCCAGGTCTATCGTCTCGTCTGCGATCGCGTCGTCGACGAAGCTCTGCACGAGATCGTTCAGCGGCCCCGGCAGGCCGCCCACCTCCAACTCATCAATGTCGACTTCGACCTGGTCGCCGGTCAGGATCAGCGTGCCGTGAACCAGCACATCGACATCGCCCGGCACGAACGGCACGTCGAGCTCCGCCGAGGCGGTGGCGCCGCCTTCCGTGAAGCAGATACGCAGCGCCGTGATCGGGGAGTCGCGTTCGTCCAGCCACTGCTGGGCGCGGGAGCTGACCTCCGTTTCGTTGAAGGTGACCGTGGCGGCCTGGCCGCTGTCCAGTGTTGCTTGGAAGCCATCCCATGCCGTCTGGTAGGAAGCGGCGGCGGACTCGGAGAAGACGATCGGCCGGCCTTCCGCCTCGCAGGTGCCGGGGTCGCCGGCGACCGCGATGATGAAGAACCCGACGGCGGCGAGCGGCGCGCCGATGACGATGATTCCCAGCAGCGGGGCGAGCAGTCGAATCGGTTGCAACATCGCTTACTCTGAATGCGGCCCGTGCGCCGGCGAGACGATGACCGTTCTAGCATGCGGACAACCGCCCGCGTGCCGTGCGATGGTGGCCTGGCTACTCGTCCTCGTCGTCTTCCTCGTGGTCGTGGCTGGAGACCGTCGGCAGCGTCACTCCCAGGCGTTCCCGGCCGCGCTGGCGGCCGCGCTTCGGCAGGGCGTCGATCAGGCCGCGCAGATGCCGCAGCGCCTCCTTGGCGTCCTGGTTCGCCATGTCGACGGCGATGAGCGCGACCCCGGACTCGCGCAGCGATAGCAGGTCGTCCTGCGTGCTGTCGGATGCTACGGACAACATGATCGTCTTGCGCGCCAGTCCGCTTACACGCTGAATCTCCATCTGGCGGGAGATGGTGAGCGGTGCGGAGTCGCGTCGAGGAAGAGCGCGTCCACCGGTAGCGCCTCCATGGTGCGAAGCTGAATGTCCGTCAGGTCGTCGCGCACGTGCAGGAGGAACGTCGAATCCTCGTTCTGCAGCAACCGCGCCGGCGCGTCCGGAGAGAGTGCCAGGAAGTCGAGTCCCGCGCCGTGCAGCGCCGATAGGTCGGCATCGCCAGCCACCAGCAGCCCGCACGGGCGACCGTCGGCCGCGGCGATCGCCTCCGTTATCTCTTTCTCGTTCGGGCGGCCCGTGAGAAAGAGCGCGTCCGCGCCCGCTGCGACAGCATCGCTAGCGGCCTGCGGCCAGCGCTTCGCCGCCAGCGCAACGAGGACCATCGATGCAGGTAGCTTCTCTCGTGCGGAGCCAAAGCCGAGCGGCGCCGGCTCGCCCTTGGTGGCCCGCTTAATCAGATCGGCTAGCTTGGCCATGACGTCCTGTCGACCTCGCTCGTGAGCGTCTAGCTGCCGCGCTCTTGCTTGACCGCCTCGATCAGCGGCTTCATTACTTTTGAGAAGTCCTCGGCGATGCCGAATCGGGAGGCTTTGAAGATGTTCGCGTCCGGGTCTTTGTTGATCGCGACGATATTCTTTGAGCCGGAGCAGCCTGCCATGTGCTGGCTGGCGCCGGAGATGGCGACGGCGATGTAGAGCGTCGGGCTGACGACCTTGCCCGTCAGGCCGACCTGCTCCGAGACCGGCCGCCAGTCCAGGTCACAAACCGCGCGGCTGGCGCCGACGGCTGCGCCCAGCGCGCCGGCCAGCTCCTCGATAACATCAAAGTGCTCCGGGCCGCCCAGCCCGCGTCCGCCGGAGACGACGATGTCCGCGTCCTCCAGCCGGACGCCCTCCGCGGCCGCGCCCTTCCGATCTGTCACCTTCACACGGATAGCGCTGTCATCGATCTGGATGTCGACGTTCGTCGTCTGGCCCTGGCGCGAGGCATCTGCTTCGGCAGGATCCTGCGACTTCGCGCGCACAGTCACGATCTGGGGATCGGACTGGACCACGTGGACGGCTCGCGCGTTGCCGCCGTAGCAGGGGCGCGTGCCATGGAGCCGGCCGCCTTCCATGGCGAGCTCGACCGTGTCCATGATCACGCCGGTGCCCAGCCGGAACGCGAGGCGCGGCGCCAGGTCGCGACCGATGTTCGTCTGGCCAAAGAGGATCACGGGCGCTGCCGCTTGCTCTGTCAGCTTGAGGATCGCCTGCATGTAGGCGTCGGTGTTGTACTCGGCGAGCGCGGGGTTATCGGCGACGAGCGCTTCGTCGGCGCCGAGCGCGATCGCGTCGCCGGCGTTCGAGCCGGCGTCCGGGCCGATCAGCGCGCAGGCGACCGTGCCGCCGTCGCTGAGGCGCTTCGCCGCGCCGAGCATCTCGGCGGTGATCGGCGCGAGCGCCCCGTCCGCTACTTCACCGACGACTAGAATCGCATGTGCCATGCTGTTGTCTCCTCGCTCGATATCGAGGGATCGCCTCGATGTAGATGCGTTGTTTGCGATGCTGGCTAGATCAGCTTCGCCTCAGCCAGCTTCTTCGCCAGGTTCTGCGCCATCTCTTCCGGCGTGTCGCCTTCCATCATCTCGCACTGCGCGTCGGACTGCGGTACGTAGAGGCGTTCCAGCGTCAGCTTGCGGCCGTCCGGGCCAAGCTGCGCCTCGTTTAGGCCCAGGTCCGCCGCCGACCAGATCGTCACCTGCTTCTTGGCCGCCTGCATGATCTGCTGCAGCTTGGGGTAGCGCGGCTCGCCCAGCTCGTTGCTGACCGTGGCGACGGCTGGCAGGGGCGCTTCCACCGTCTCGAAGCCGTCCATCAGCACCCGCTCGACCGAGAGCGTGCCGTCGTTCACCTGCACGTCCTTGCCGATCGTCAGCGCCGGCCAATCGAGCAGCTCGGCGATGCCGGAGCCGCTGACGCCCATGTCCCAATCGACGGCCTGGCGGCCGCAGATGACGAGATCGACGTCCTCCAGCTTCTTGACTGCTGTCGAGAGGACGAGCGCGACTTGGTACCAGTCCAGGTCTTCGAAGAGCGGGTCGGTGAGCAGGAGGCCCTCGTCGGCGCCCATCGCCAGGCTGTGCTTGATCACATCGCGCGCCGCTTCCGGCCCCATGCTCATGATCGTGATCTTGGCGTCGGGCGTCTTGTCCTTCAGGCGCATCGCGGCCTCGACGCCGATCGTGTCGAACTGGCTGGGCACCGCGGCGACGCCGGCAGGGGGCGTCACCCGCTTCGCCGCCTCGTCCACCTTGAAGCTGGACGGCGGGATGTCCCAGTCCGGCACCTGCTTCACGCATACGATGATATGCACGAGATGTCTCCTTCTGTGCCGTGTGGCAGCTGTATGTTGGGGGACGGCTCCCAATTCTGCAACCGGTGTCTTACACGCCTTCAACCAAGATTACATTAGTGGAGGCTGCCCTGTGCAGAATTTCCTTTGCTTTGGAGTATGGTGGGGAGTCGTACCACTGCCGAGCTTGCTCCATGCTTTCAAATTCCACCATTACCACCGTCTTGGGTTCCCAGTCTCCCTCCAATACCTCTACCATGCCGCCATGAAGTAATGTCTTCGACTGGAAGGGTGCCAGGGACTCGTTAGCAAGTTTGGCATAGTCATCCGCCAACGCCGGGTCGGTGACTTCTACATCAAAGATTATATAGGCTGCCATAATCCTTCCCCTCCGTCTGCTTCTGGTCTCTCCTCCCATGATAGATGGTGGATTCATGTCGGATAATCCACGTCGGTCAGATGAGATCAAGTGCGTCCAGGCTTGATTGTGAAGCCGGTCGCGAACCCAGCCAACAGTATCGAATGCCACGCGCTGTGTCCAGCGAAGGAACCAGCCGATGAATAGTGGTAGAATGGATGACCGTGAGGCGGAGAGCGACCCCGCGATGAGCGACGAACCGCCAACCGCGCGGCTCGGCGACGCCGGACAGGCGTCGCCCGTTGACGCCGCCAATGCCGCGCCGGAGCCGCTCGTCGCCACGATCAACGCACAAACGCTGCTGCGTCTGCTGCTGGTCCTGCTTACGATCTGGACAGCGTTCTCCGGACTGGCGCTGGTCTTCTTCCAGTCGGCTGCTGACGCGACGATCGGCGGCGGCCTGGACGGCGGAGATGGCGAGGCGGCGCAGCGGCTGTTAGGCATCCATTTGCTGGTGCTCGCGCCGATCTATGGCCTGCTGGTCTGGCGGCCGGCACAGTATTCTGCGCTGCGCTGGGTGCCTTACGCGGCGCAGGTCGGCGTCGTGGTGGTAACGGCGTTCGATATCATCACGCTCGACCGCGACTTTTTGGACGGCGCGCTGCCGCTAATCGTCGCGACAACGTTCCTCGTGCTGTTTCTCTACGTCTGGTATGCCGGTAGAACGCCGCTACCGCCGGATGAGGAAGAAGAGGGGTCCGCTTCTGTGGAGACTCTCGGCGCGCTTGAAACGCCCGCCGCCGGCTCAACTGAAGGAGACGGCGGCGAAGGCCAGACTAACGAACCCGGCGGCCACTAACGCGTACGCCACCATTCGCCCGCAGCCTCGGCGGCATCAGCTAACAACTCCGCGGCGCGCGCCATCGCTTCGTCCGCCTGCGCCGGGTCTGGTGCCAAGGCGAAGACGTGGTCGAACGGCCGCGCGGCTTCGTCGCCGCTGACGCTGCCCGCGATCGCGACGACGCACTTTCCGGCCGTTCGTGCCACGCGCGCCATGCCGGCTGTTACCTTGCCATAGGCGCTCTGGCTGTCCAGCCGCCCTTCGCCGGTGATCACCAGATCGGCGCGCTGCAGCCGCTCGGCGAGGCCGGCGGCATCGGCCACCACCTCGAAGCCCGGCCGTATCTTCGCGCCGCAGAAGGCGATCAGGCCGCCCGCCAGCCCGCCCGCCGCGCCCGCGCCCGGAATGCCGGCGAGATCGATGCCCAGATCGCGTTGTACGACGTCAGCGTAGTGCGCCAACGCCACGTCTAGCTCGGCAGCCACGGCCGCACTCGCGCCCTTCTGCGGCCCGTAGACCAGCGATGCGCCCTGCGGGCCGCAGAGCGGGTTGGTCACGTCCGCCGCTACGATCACCTCCGCCTCTCGTACGCGCGGATCGAGGCTAGCGATGTCAATGCTGGCCAGCTCCGCGAGCGCAGCGCCGCCAGGAGGCAGCTCATCGCCTGCGGCGTCCAGCAGGCGCGCGCCCAAAGCCTGGGCCATCCCCGCGCCGCCGTCGTTCGTCGCGCTGCCGCCAACGCCGACCAGCAGCCGGCGATAGCCTGCGTCCAGCGCCGCGCGTAGGAGCTCGCCGGTGCCAGCCGTTGTTGCGCGGCGCGGGTCCCGTTCGTCCGGCGCCAGAAGCGTCAGCCCCGAAGCCGCCGATATCTCGATGAACGCGGTATCGCCGGACGCGCCCCAGCGGGCGCTCAGCGGCCGGCCAAGCGGATCGTGCGTGTCCGCATGGAGGTACGTCCCATCTGTCGCCTCTACCAGCGCCTCGACGGTACCGGGGCCGCCATCGGCCATCGGTAGCAGCTCGATTTCGGCGTCGGGCAGGGCGCGTTGGATACCGCGCGCGATCGCTTCGGCCGCTTCGCGCGCGGTCAGGCTGCCCTTGAACTCTTGCGGTGCGACGAGGATCGACGGCACGACTGGCTCGCGGTCCGCGCCCGCTACGGTCGCCAGCGCGCTGGCAAGGGTAATCTGCTCAACAGCGTCTCGACCTCTTCCGAGCCCAATGCCTTGGCGACCACGACGTAGACGAGGCCGCCAAGCAGCGTCGCGCCGGCGACCGCCAGCGTGGAATCGAGCAGACGGTTCGTATCGAGATGCCCGGCCTCGTGCAGCAGCACCAGGTAGAATCCGACTACCTCCACCATCAGCAGCGCCGCCAGCAGCGTTTGGAAGAGCGATCGTGCCAGCGCTCGGAGATCGAGGCCTTGCATGCGTAGCCGCAACGCCGCGAAGAGCAGCGTTACTTCGATCACCGTCGCGAGCGAGACGGCCAGCGCCAGCCCCCTTATCTCTAATGGCCCGACCAGCGCCGCGCTCAGGATCAGGTTCACCACGACTGCGACGACGGCGTAGAGCACCGGCGTGCGGGTATCGCCCAGCGCGTAGAACCCGCGGCTGAGGATCTCGATCGCGGCGTGGGCGAAGAGCCCGATCGCGTAGAAGATCAGCGCGGCCTGGGTGATGTCCGTCGATGCTTCGCTGAAGGCGCCGCGTTGGGAGAAGCCGAAGAGGCCGAAGAGGCCGAAAAGGCCGGCGCCGTGTTGGAAGAGGAAGGCGACGAGCGGGCCAGACAAGACCATCAGCGCCAGGCCGGCCGGGATCGTCAGGAACAAGATCATCCGCAGGCTCTGCTCCAGTGTCCGCCGCAGAGCGTCGCGGTCTCCCGCCGCCTGCTCGGCCATCGTTGGGAAGACGGCCGTCGAGATCGCCATGCCGAAGAGGCCGAGCGGCATCATCAGCACCAGCCAGGCGAAGTTGACGGCGGAGATCGCCTGGTCGCTGATCGTCGAAGCGAAGAAGATCGCGATCAGCAGGTTGAACTGGAAGGCGGCCAGCCCCAGCACGCGCGGCGCCATCAGCCTGCCTACCTCGCGCACCGTTGCGTCCCCCCAGTCGGCGATCGCCCGGTAGCGCATGCCGACGAGCGCCAGCGCCGGCGTCTGCACGGCCAGGTGCAGCCCCGCGCCGGCGACGACGGCGATCGACAGCGCCTGCACGCTATCGAACGCGAGGGCGCCGACGATGATCGCCAGGTTGTAGAGGACGGGCGCGAACGCCGGGAAGAGGAAGTGGTGGCGGGCGTTGAGGATGCCCATGAACATGCCGCTGGCGGCGAAGAGGATGGGCGAGAGCATCATGATCCGCGTCAACTCGATCGCCAGCGAGCGCTCGCTCAGGCCGGGCGCCATCGCCGGCACCAGCAGCGGCGCGAGCAGGAAGCCCAGGATCGCGACGACGATCGTCGCCATGAAGACAAGGTTGAGGACGGAGCTGGCCAGCCGCCAGGCCGCCTCTTCGCTCTGCTTGGTGAAGACCCGGACAAACGTGGGGATGAACGCGCTGCCCAGCGTCGCGCCGGCCAGTAGCTGGAAGATCAAGTCGGGCAGCCGGAACGCCACCCAGTAGGCGCCCAGCTCCGGGCTGTCGCCGAACGAATCGGCGATGGCGACGCTGCGCAGCACGCCGAGCAGACGGCTGGCGAGAAAGCCGGCGGCGACGATCGCCGCGGCGGACGCCAGGCTCGGTCGCTGAAATCGACCTGCGGGAACGCCGTCGGTCGCGGCCGGCTCCTCCACGAGGCTAGTATGCCTGAAGTCGCCAGCCTGCGCACGTGGGCGCTTGACAGGCGTACCGCGTCATGTTACATAACGCCAGCCGGGCGGCGAACGGAGAGTCCTGCGTGATCGCCCGCGTGAAAGATCGATATCAGAGAAGAGCGAGGAAACAGACTATGGCATCCAGGATCGAACTGACGAAACAGTACATGGGCTACCAACAGAACCAGCACACGGACGAGCTGCTCGCGATGCTGGCGGACGATGTGACCATGTCGTCGCCGATGACGGGCGTCGTCACCGGAAAGGACGCGCTGGCGCAGCTGATGAGCAACCGGCCCGCTGGTGGCGCCGGTATGGGCGACATCACCTGGTCAGATCCGGAGGAGGACGGCGATGACGTCAAGATCATCGGCACCGGCAGTCCCTTCGGGACGATCAAGATCGTCCTCACCTACAACGCTGACGATCAGATCAGCAAGATCGAGGCCGGCCTCGCGTAGAACGCGGTTGCACCCCGAAATCGCCAGCAGCTTCGCCGCTAGACACAGCGTTTCGCCTTGGCTACCATGGCTGAGCCGCTAGCGTACTGCTAGAGAGAATCGCGAAGGAGACCGTTCGTGGCCCACGTATCCCACTCGCCATCGGCGAAGAAGCGTCACCGCCAGTCGCTTCGCCGCGGCGAGCGTAACCAGGCCCGTCGCAGCGCCGCCCGCACCGCCGTCCGCACCGCCCGCGAGGCGATCGCGACCGGGGATCAGGCCGCTGCGGAGACGGCGGTGCGTACCGCCGCCGCCGTGTTGGACCGGACGGCGCAGAAGGGTGTGATCCACGACAACAACGCCGCGCGCCGCAAGTCCCGCCTCATGCACCAGCTTAACGCCATGGGCGCCGCCGATGCCACGCCCGCGCCGCCTAAGCGCCGAACGGCGAAGAAGGCTTCGGCGGCGAAGTCCAGCCGCGCGAAGAAGAGCTGACCCCGAACCGCTCGAATCGACCTCGAAGTAGTGCTGGCAGGGCAACGCTGGCAGGAGGTAGGCCGTGAAGGCGCTGGTCTTCCATGAGCCGGAGCGCATCAGCGTCGATGACGTGGCGGAGCCTGTTCCCGCCGCCGGCGAAGCGCTGGTGCGCGTGGTGGCGGCGGCCATCTGCCACTCAGACATTCGCGTGTACAAGGGACAGAAGCATGCCCGGCCCGGCGTCATCCCCGGCCACGAAATCGCCGGCGTCGTCGAGTCGCTCGGCGCGGGCGTCGAAGGCGTTGGTGTTGGGGACGAGGTCGTCGTCTGCCCGATCATCGCCTGCGGCCGCTGCGCCTTTTGTCTGTTAGGCCGCCGCCATCGATGCCTGGAGCGTCAGACGCTGGGCTACGATGAAGACGGTGGGTTGGCGGAGTACCTGCTGGCGCCCGCTACACTCGTCGCCAGCGGCCATCTGCTGCCGGTGCCGGACCGCCTGCCGCTCCAGCGCGCCTGCCTGACAGAACCGCTGGCCTGTGTTCTCAATTCGCTAGAGACGTGCAACGTCGGAGCCGGCTCCAGCCTGGCGATCATCGGCGGCGGACCAATGGGTCTGCTTCACTTGCTACTGGCAAGAGCGCTGGGCGCCGGTGTCGTGATCGTCAGCGAGCCAGACGAAGCCCGTGCGGAAGTCGCGCGGCGGCTGGGCGCTACCGCCGTCCTCGACCCGCGCCGCGACGACCTCGCGGCCGCCGTGAAGGAGCGAACAGCGGGGTTGGGCGCGGACGCGGCTATCGTCACCGCCGGTCTGGCGGAGGTAGTGGGCCAGAGCCTCGATTGCGTGCGGCCGCAGGGGGTGGTCAACCTCTTCGCGGGCTTTCCGCCCGACACGAGCGTGCCGTTCGATCCCAACGTCGTTCACTACAAAGAGATCCGGCTCACCGGCAGCCAGAACGCGTCGATTGACCAGTACCGGCGCACGCTCCAGTTGCTGCCGAACCTGGCGGAGATCGAGGAGGTGACGACACACCGATTCCCGCTGGCGGAGGCAACCGAGGCGTATCACGTGCGCCTGCGCGGCGAAGGCTTGAAGTCGATGGTGGTGATGGATGCGTGACGCATGCGTGATGGAAGTCGAGCGCGTCTAGTCGCTCTGCTCCTCGACGACAAAATCGCGCGCCAGCAGGTCGGCGCCGAGGACGACGACGATGTCGGCGTTCTCAACGGTGCTCAGCCCGGCGTCGCCGGCTTCGGCGCGGCGAACCTGCTCCGGCGAGACGTTCAGCAGGCTCGCCAGCCGCTCCACGGTGTGCTCCTTACCTGAGAAGTCGATGATCTCCGTGAGCGGAAGAAAGCCGCCTGTACCGGTGTCGCCGGTTGCGAGCGCGTCGCTGGAGAATCCGAACCCGGCCAGGTAATTCACTACTTGGTCCGCGAGGCCCGCGGAGCTGCTCTGCACCTCCACTATCGCTGCTTCCGACGAGAGCTGCTGGTCGCTGAAGAGCGCGTCGACAAGCTGCCGGACGATGTCCTTATCGATTAGCAGCACCCGCTCGCCGAACGGGGTAATGTAATTGACGGCCGCTACGGCGAGCGAGAGCGCGGCGATGCGCGACGGGTCGATCTGCGCCGCGAGCGCCGCGTAGCCCGGCGCCTGCAGGTCGTTGATGTCGGTGTCGATCGTGTCCTTGTAGCGGCCCCAGAGGCCGACGAGCTTATCGATGCTGACCAGCCGCTGCTCCAGGGCTTTGTCGATCACCGCGAAGATCACCTGCTGCTGGCGCTGGATGCGGTCGAGATCGGTGGAGCCGTAGCGCGTCCGTGAGTAGTCGAGCGCGGTCTCGCCGTCCATATGGTGCTCGCCCACCTCGAAGAAGAGCGGATAGAAGTCGCCCAGGAGCTCTGTGCGCGAATAGGTCGGGTCGTAGACCTCCTCCGCCACGTAGACATCGATGCCGCCCAGATCGTCGATGATCTCGACGAAGCCTTCGAAGTCGATGATCACATAGCGGTCTGTCGGGATACCGAAGTTCTGCTCCACCACCTCTTGCAGCAGCGCGGCCCCGCCGCCATCGTAGCCCTGCGTCTCGCCGGTTGCGTAGACCGAGTTGATGCGGGCCTTGTAGAAGCCGTTGCCGCTCGGGAACGGCACGTCCACCCAGGAGTCGCGGGGGATGCCTAATATGCCGGCAGCCTTGCTCCGCGCATCGATCGTGACCACGAAGATAGTGTCGGTGCGGGTTGGCGCGTCGCCCTCGTGTGGGCGGCGGTCCAAGCCCATCACCAGGATGTTGATCGTGCCTTCAGTGTTGGTGTCCTGTTGGACGCCTGGCAGCGCGGGCAGGCCGCTGATGCCCTGGCCGGGGAAGAAGAGCTCATCGATACGGCTTACGATGATTAGCGATAGCCAGATCGCGGCCAGCAGTATGCCAAGCCCTGCGACCGCGACGACGAGGCGCTGCCGCAACTGCGCGCCGCCCGGTGTAGTTGAGGGGAGTGGATCGGACACGTCAGTCTGAACGTAGCCAACGCCTAGAAGGTGTGTCAAGCTGTCTGCGAAGACGCCATACTGGCCCTCTAATAGACGTAATGTAATGAGGTGACGCCGCCGCCGCCATAGTCCTTCGCGGTACTGCATCTTGTAATTAACTCTTATGCTCCCCACATCTTGTATTTTTTCGTCAGGTGGGCTATGCTGTGAGCAGGGTGGCATTGGAAGGGAGGCGTGCTATGGCGTCACCGTATATCCATTCGAGTCAGTCTCCGGCGGAGCGCCCGTGGGCGGGAATGGCGGCGCTGGCGGCGGTGCCGCTGCTGTCGCTGGTGCTGGTGCGCATGTTCTGGTCTGGCTCCAGCCTCTGGTTTCTCGCGGTCGGCATCATCTTGCTCGGCGTGGCGGCGATCGTCTTCCTGGCTCGCCGCACGCAGGACCAGGCGTTCGGCCAGCGGACGCTAGACCCGGAAGCTTCCCAGCTGCCGATTGTGCTGATGGGCGTGGGCGTGCTTTTCCTGGCGATGCTGATCCTGCCCAACTTCTCCGGCGGCGGCGCCAGCTTGCCGCAGACGCTCCCGGCCGCCGAGCTGCAGTCGGCGGACATCACCAGCTCGGAGGTCGCCGGCATCTCCCAGGAGCCTGTGTCGCAGGTGCCCGTAGTATCGCTGCCGCCAGCGCCCGAACCCGCTGCCGCAGGTGAGACCTATCTTGTCCAGAGCGGCGATACGCTCTGGGACATCGCTCTGCGCTTCGAGACGACGGTGGAGGCGATCGTCGCGGCGAATGCACTGGCGGACGAGACCGACCTCAGCATCGGGCAGGAGTTGGTGATACCTCCGGCAGGCGCCGCGGCGGAAGAGGGCAGCGCCGTTGGAGACGACGCGCCTGTCGGAACGCTGCCGTAGGGTGTCCGATAGCTGCCTAGGCCGAGTTACGTGTCAGCCGTCCAGCCCTAGGACGAACTCTTCGATCGCCTGCGCCAGTTCGTTGGGACGGTGCAGAGGAATGTCGTGGATCGTGTCGGCGAACCAGCGCACCTGACAGTCAGATAGCACCTCGCTCGCCCGGTCGATCGCTTCTCGCTTGCGCTTCATCCACGTGTGCGTTCGCTCGTCACCCTCGTGCTCGGCAGCGGCAAAGAGCGTTGGGCAGCGCACATCGGAGAAGAGCTGTGAAGGGCGCTGCTCCCACAGCGCGCGCAGGACCTGCATATGGTTCGCTCTGCTGAGATAGGGGCGAATCGTGCCGGCCTCCGTCACCTCGAAGTTGGCCAGCAGGAATGCCTCCGCCTCTTCGCTCCAGCAGCGGCCCAGATCCCACTGCTTCGCTCCCTTGATTAGCTGTTCCGGTGTCAGGTGCGTGAGATCGGGCGGGGCCATCTCCACCTCAGTGCGTTCCCAGGTCATGCCCGGCCGGCTCGCAAGCTCGATGTAGCCGCCGTCGACGAGGACGATGCCGGCCGCGCTGTCCGGATACGTGGCGGCGTACTGCAACGCGACGTTGCCACCCCACGAATGTCCGACGATGACCGGCCGCTCTGGGCCGAGTGTCTCAACGAAGGCGGCGATGTCGCCCGTGACGGTGGGAAAGTCGTAGCCGCCGTCTGGCTTGGCGCTCTCGCCGTGGCCGCGCTGGTCGAGCGCAAAGACGCGGAATCGCCGGGCCAGCAGCGGCGCGACGATGAGCCAGACGCGGCTGTTTGAGGCGACACCGTGCAGCAGCACTAGGGGCCGTCCCCCCTCTCCATACTCCCGATAGTGAAAGGACAGACCGCGGAGGTCGGCGAAGCGATCGACTGCCGGGTCGTTCATCGCTGGCGTAGCCTCACGCTAGCCCAGATGTTCGCGAAAGAAGGGCAGCGTTCGCTCCCAGGAGAGCTTCGCGGCGTCTGCGTCGTAGACATCGGCGCGGGTGTCGTTGAAGAAGGCGTGCTCCGTGTCAGGGTAGATGTGGAACTCCACCTCTTTCCCCAGCGACCTCAGGTTGCCTTCTAGCTCGCGGGCGGCGGCCGGGCCGGCGAAGTTGTCGTTTTCAGCGTAGTGGCCGAGCACCGCCGCCTGGATGTTGGCGAAGTCCAGCTGGGCGCCCGGCAGCACACCGTAGTAGACGACGCAGGCGCCGATCTCCGGCTTGAGGCTGGCCAGGTAGAGCGAGAGCCCGCCACCCATGCAGTAGCCGACGCAGCCGACTTTGCCGCTCGTGGATGCGTCGTGGCCGGCTAGATAGTCGACGGCACCGGACATGTCTTTGGCCGCTTCGTCGATATTCATCGCCATCATCAGCTTGCCTGCTTCGTCCGGCTCTGCCGACGTCCCGCCGTGGTAGAGGTCGGGCGCAAGGGCGACGAAGCCTTCGCCGGCCAGCCGGTCGCAGATGTCTTTAATGTGCGGAACCAGCCCCCACCACTCCTGAATGACGATGACGCCGGGCCCGCTTCCGGATGCTGGCATCGCCAGGTAGCCTTCGGCCTCCTGGCCGTTGCTGGGGAACTGCACCATCTCTCCTGCCATGTTGCGCTCTCCTTTAGTGGGATACTGTCGGGTTCCCCGCCTGCCGGCGGGCAGGTGAGGACCCCGGCCTACGGCATTGCTTGTTTTGATACGGCGACCTTCGCCGGGTTCGTAACGAATCGCTTGAGGAACGCCAGCATCGTCGCTGCGGTCTGGCGGCCGTACTCCGGCTGCGCATCGAAGGCGTGCGGCTGGTTGCCGTAGGTGTGCAGCTCGACGGGCACGCCCGCCTTCTCCAGCGCCTGGTACATGCGGACGCTCTGGTCGTACGGGACCAGCTCGTCCTTCGTCCCGTGGATCAGCAGCGTCGGTGGAAAATCGGGAGTAACGTAGTTGATTGGACTGCCGGTGCGGACGATTTCTGCGACCTTGTTCGGCTCCTCCGAGGAGGCGATCGGCTCGTTCACGCCGCGCTTCATCGTCGCGAGGTCGGTCGGTGGATAGACGGCGAGTACGGCGGCGACGTCGGTGGGTACGCCGGGGTTGCCCCCTTCGCCTTCGAATTCTGGCCGCCCGGGCGTGCCGGCAGCGAGCAGGGCGAGGTGGCCGCCCGCGGAGTTGCCCTCGATCACGATGCGCTCCGGGTCGAGGCCGAGGCGCGAACTGTTGGCGCGCATCCAGCGGATGGCGGCTTTGACGTCGTGGATCTGGGCAGGCCAGGCCGCCTCATCCAGCAGCCGGTACTCGGTGCAGACGCAGAGGTAGCCCTCCCGGCCGATCAGGATGCCGTAGCCGCGGAGCTGCGTGCGGTCGCCGTTGCGCCAGGAGCCGCCATGCACCATCAGCACGGCAGGCGCGTTCTCCGGCCGGCCGGGCGGGGTGTAGACATCGCACTTTAGGTCGCGGCCGCTGCCCGTTCCAAAGACGACGCCCTCTTCGATCGTCACGCGGCCGGTAGAAGTGCTGCTCATCAGCTTTGTTCCTTTCCAATGTCCTGCTCGTAGCCCATCATAGTCTATCGAACCTGGTTGCTCACGCCTACTGTCGGCGGCCCCCGCCTGCCGGCGGGCAGGTGAAGAACCCGGCCTACGGCTTCCCATCTTGGCCGACGTTCTCCTCCGCCGCCTGCGCCAGCAGCGTGGCAGGGTCGTACGGCTGGCCGTCGTGGATCACGCGCTCGATATCCCGCAGTGCGCCGAGGTCTGCCAGCGGGTCGCGGCGCAGCAGCAAGAGATCGGCGCGCTTGCCGGGTTGTATCGTCCCCAGGTCGTCACGCCAGAGCGCTTCGGCGGCGCGGCTCGTCGCGGCGCGAAGCACCTCCATGTTCGAGAGGCCGGCACCCGATAGGTAGCCAAGCTCTCGGTGCAGCGCGAAGCCTGGCGGCTGCATCGGACCCGTGTCTGTGCCGGCGATGATCCGTCCTCCCGCCTCGTGAACCAACCCGACCAGCTCCTGAAGCCGGCCGCGTGCCTGTCTCGCAAGCTGGACAGCGTCGGGAGATGGTTGGAACGACCGCGCCCTGCTGCGGCGCAGTACGGCGGCCTGATCCACCACAGCAAAGCGAATGAACGACCTCTGTTCTTCATCGAGATCATTCGAACCAGGGGAGAGGGTGAGCGTCGGGCAGAATGAGACGTCGCGTTCCACGACTAGCTGGACCCATGCCTTCGCCTTGTCCGAAGTGAAATCGGCCTTCAGCCATCCCCGCTGTTGATTCTGCCAAAAGCCGGGGGTCTCCCAACTCTGGCCCGGCGGCGTTCGATGCTCCTCCGGCGCGAAATCGTTGAACGGTGTGGCAAGGGCATGTTCTAGTCCGTTGATGCCTGCCTTCATCGCGTCGCTGGCCAGCGTCGTACCTAAGTGGCCGGTGACGGGTACCCGATGATCAGCCGCTTGGATGGCGCGGCGGACGCTCTCCGGCGGCAGCGTGCTGTACAGCTTGATCGCGTCTGCTCCCGCGTCCAGCCGCACCTGAACCGCGCGGGCGGCGGCATCCGGGCCAGCCGTCGCTTCGATCGACTGCAAGGTCGGAGGATCGCCGTCGATGAAGGGGCCCGCATAGAGCAACCGAGGCCCCACCGCGCCGTCCTCCAGCAGCCGGCGGGTCTCGCTCAGGAAATCGAGCGGGCCGCCGAGGTCGCGGATCGTGGTGATGCCCAGGGCGAGAAAGAGAGGCAGCGATGCCTCTCCCACCATCGAGAGGTGGACGTGGGTATCGATCAGGCCGGGCGTTGCCCAGAGGCCGCGCGCGTCGATGGCCTGCGCTCCCTCAGGGATCGCCGCGCTGCTGTTCTGGTCAACGTTGGTGACGCTGCCGGCCTGGATGACGATGCGGGCATGTTCGATGGGCGAGCCGCCTGCGCCGTCGATCAGCGTGACGCCGTGGATGATGAGCGGCTCAGACATCGCCGGCGAGCGCTATGCCTGGAAGTGGCGCTCGAAGAAACGGCCGAGCGCTTCGCCGATCGCGGATTCGAAGCCGGCCCAGAAGTGGTCGGCGTCAGGAACGATCTCTAGCTCGACGCCGGGCGCCTCCGCGACAACGCGCAGCCGGTCTTCCGGCGCGAAGCTGTCCTGGCCTCCGGCCAGCAGCAGCGCCGGACAGCCCCAGGCGACGCGCAGGTCGGCGTGGGCGATGGGCGGCGCGATCAGCGCGAGCGCGCGCAGCTCTCCGCTCGCCGCCTCGGCCGCCGCCATCGCGCCGGACGAGTAGCCGATCAGCCCGATGCGCGTGGCGTCGATCTCCGGCAGCGAGGCGAGGTGCGTCAGCGCCGCGCGGACATCGTTGGCGTGGCCTGGGTCTTGCTCGTACTCCCCCTCGCTGCCGCCGACACCGCGCACGTTGAAGCGCAGCGCGGCGTAGCCACGGCTGGTGAGAGCGGTGCAAGCGGCGAGGACGACGTTGTTGTGCATGTCGCCGCCGTACTGCGGGTGAGGATGGCAGACGACCGCGCCAGCGGCAGGCGTCGACGCAGGCAGGTGCAGTATTCCTTCCAGCGTCAGGTCGCCGCTGGGGAAGGTGAGGTTGCGGGCGGCGCTCTGGGTCATCGTGCTTCCTGTCGAACGTCCGTCAGCGCCTCGCTGACCTCCCAGAGCTGTCGCGCCACTGACTCGTCGTACGACTGCTTGCTTGACCGGACCGCCCGCACGGGGGCGTTGAACCCCATTGGCCAGACGGCGAACTCTTGCTTCCTAAAGTAGTGTCCCGTCACGCCATCCACTTCGGGCGAAGACGCCACGTACACCGAAGTTGCGGCGCCTTGCTCCGTGTTCAGCAGAAACGGCCGCGATGCTCCTATCAGCGTGCGTACGACCGCGCCCACGACGCCCTTGTACCGTAGCAAGCCCGTGTAGACGGCGCCGGGATGCAGGCAGTTGGCCGTGACCCCCGTCCCCTCGAGCCGGCGGGCGAGCTCATACGTGAACAGCACATTGGCGAGTTTTGATTGCGAGTACGCCGGCCCCGCGCGGTACCGGCGCTCGCCCTGCAGATCGTCGAAGTTAATCTTCGTTCCGTAGCCGTGGCCCGTCGAGCTAACGGTCACAATCCGCGACGGCTCACTTGCTACAAGCACCGGGAGCAACAGGTTCGTCAGCAGGAACGGCGCGAGGTGATTGACCGCGAATGTCGTCTCCAGCCCATCTTCCGTTTCTGAACGCCCACCTTCAAACGTGCCGGCGTTGTTGATCAGCACGTGCAGGCGGTCGTGCTTGGATCGAAAGTCGGCCGCGAGCTGCCGAATCTGCCGCTGCGATGAAAGGTCACCGATCATCACCTCGACAGCCTCGCTGCCGCTCCCTGCCCTGATCTCGCCCAGCGCTGCCTCGCCCCGCTCCCGATCGCGGCAGACTAGCACGACGTGCGCGCCCATGCCTGCCAGCGCAGCCGCCGTCGCCTCGCCGATGCCGCGGCTAGCGCCCGTGACCATGCACGTCCGGCCGGAGAGATCAGGCGGTACGCTCATGTTGACTAACTAGCATGGTCGTGGAGAGGCTTCCTCACGGTGCTCCGCGCCTCTCACCCCGTCTGCAGAATCACCCTCCTGCGCCATCAGTCCACCGGCGGCTGCGCCATCGAAACGCCGGACTGCGTCTCGAACGCGTGGGCGGCGCGCAGCACGGTCCGCTCGTCGAAGCGGCGGCCGATGAGCTGCAAGCCCACCGGCAGGCCATCATCCGTGAAGCCGCAGGGGATGGAGATCGCCGGCTGGCCGGTCACGTCGAACGGCGCGGTGAGCCACGTCAGGCCGAGCGTCGGATCGTCCGCCGTCGCCGATTCGATCGTCGCAGCGGTGTTGATCGTCGATGGCATCGCCAGCAGGTCGAGGTCGCGCAGCAGGACGTCGTCGGCGGTGCGGCGCGACTCGTCGCGCAGCCGCGCGCCGGCGATGTAGTCGGTCGCGTTCATGTCGAGGCCGATCTGGATGCGCTGGCGCACGCTCTCGCCGATATCCTGCGCGCGCTGCTCCATGTTGGACTTGTGGTATGCGGCCGCTTCCGCGAGCACGACCTGGCTCGCCGCCGCCCAGTACTCCTGCAACACCGGCAGTTCGACCTCGCGCACGTCCGCGCCGAGACGGGCCAGCGTGACGATTGCCTCCTGCACGCGCGTTGCAACGTCCGGCGCTGCCCGTTCGTACGCAAATATCACCGGCACGCCGATGCGCAGCCCCGCCAGCCCGCTATCGAGGACATCCAGGTCATCCGCCCAGGCTTCGACCGGCTCATCCACCGTCGACGGGTCGTTCGCGTCGGGCCCGGCGATCGCTTCCAGCACGAGCGCGCAGTCGCGCACGGTGCGTGCCATCGGCCCGACGTGGTCGAGCGACCAGGCGAGCGGCACGACGCCGTGCAGCGACACCCTACCGTACGTTTGCTTGAGGCCGGCGATGCCGCAGAGCGAAGCGGGGATGCGGATCGAGCCGCCCGTGTCGCTGCCCAGCGCGGCGTAGCAGAGGCCAGCCGCGACGGCGGCGGCGGAGCCGCTGCTGGAGCCGCCGGTGATGCGCTCCGTGTCCCAGGGGTTGCGGGCCGGCCCGTAGTGGTCGTTGACGCCGGTGGCGCCGAAGGCGAACTCGTGCAGGTGCGTCTTGCCGATGATCACCGCGCCCGCCTCGCGCAGCTTGCGAATGACGGTCGCGTCCTCGTCCGGCACGCTGTCGGCCATGATCTTAGAGCCGGCCGTTGTCCGGACGCCCTTCGTCGCGCAGAGGTCCTTGACGCCGATAGGCACGCCGTGCAGCGGCCCGCGATAGTTCCCCGCCGCGATCTCATCGTCGGCGGCGCGGGCGTCGGCGAGCGCGGAGTCAGCCATGACGGTGATGTAGGCGTTCAGCTTCGGGTTGAGCCGCTCGATGCGCTCCAGCAGCGCCGCCGTCACCTCGGCCGAGCTAACATCCTTGCTCTGGATGCGACGGGCCAGCTCGTGCAGCGGCAGGTAGTGGAGGCCGGTGGCCGTCGTCATGGCAGGACTCCTATCGATAGGCGAGGGCGACACGCGAGGGAGAGTATAGCAGACGCGGCGGCGGGGTCGTGGGCACTGGGCGGCTTCCTGGAGACAGTCTGGTCACCGCGTGCTTGTCGTGATGGACGTCTTGCAGACGAGAGGTAGATGTGTCAAGGGAGGGTTGTGTAAGATAAGACGATGCGGCAGCGAGTGTTCATGTACGCTACAGGCGCCTTCTTCGCCGGGGCCATTACGCTCCTCCATCTCTCCTGCAACGGCGGTAGTGAGTTGCCAGCAGCCACGGTCAGGCCGACGTTCGCGCCAACGCAAACGTCAGTCGCACCGACACCTTCCCTGGGCGTTCTCGTCGTCGAGGCTTCGCAACCCGTTGCCTTCGCCTTCACTCCTGATGGGCGGCTCTTCTTCACCGAGCGGACCACGGGCGAGATCCGGATCGCATCGGAGAGCGCCCGCTCGACGCTGGTGGATGCCGCCGCCCGCCAGGCCGTCAACCTGGCTCGCAGCGAGTACGCCCAGCTCGCGGGCGCCGAGGTTTCAGATGTGGAACTCCTCTCTTTGACCGCCCGCCAGTGGCCAGACACGTGCCTCGGACTTGGAGAACCTGGGGAGGTCTGCGGACAGGCCGTTACCCGTGGTTATCAAATCACCGTCACCATCTCCGGCTCCGCCGGAGTCGGCGTTTATCGCACAGACGCGGGAACGATCGCCCGTCTGGCGGCCATTCAGGCCGTCACTACAGCAGGCAGCGACGTGTTCGCCCAGGTCGAGATCTTTCAGGGGTCCGAGTGCGGCCTGCTTGGTATCGCCATCGACCCAAACTTCGCGAGCAACGGATACGTGTACGTCTATGCCACCCAGCCGGTCGAGGGCGACGACTCCGTGGGCAAGCCGCGTGTCATCAGATACACGGACGTGGACGGCGTCGCCACTGACCCGACGGTGATCGTCAGTGACTTGCCGTTGACCAATCCGGAGACGTGCGCCCACGTCGGCGGCAACGTCCACTTCGGTCCGGACGGCTACCTCTATCTGAGTCTCGGAAACAACGAACAGGTCGAACAAGCCGTCGCTTCCGACCTCAGCAGCCCGCTTGGCAAGATACTGCGTCTGAACAAGCAAGACGGCTCAGCCGCTCCGGGCAATCCATTCGCAGACAACCCTGCCGCCGACCCGCGTGTCTACGCTTATGGCCTGCGCAACCCGTGGGACTTCGCGTTCCACCCCACGACGGGCGAGCTCTACGCGCCCGACAACGGCCCCGGCAACTGCGACGAACTCAATCTGATTAGGGCAGGCAGCGATTACGGCGTGCCTGGTTCCCTGCCGCTAGAGAACACGGAGTCGTGTCTGGGCCTCGGCGGGGTCGACCCGATCCACCTCTTCACGCGGAGGGGCATGCGCGCCGAGGAGTTCGGCTCCAACATGGTTCCTGCGGGCGTGGCCTTCCTTCAGGGCGACCACTACCCGACACTGGGCGATGGCTTGCTCGTTTGCCTCTTCAACCCTGACATTCTGCAGTTGTTGGAGTTTGCTCCACCCGACTTCGACATCGTAGAGCGAACTTCAGACATCGCCGACTGCGAAATCAACGTAGAGGTCTGGGAAGGAAGGATCTACTACTCAAGGTCGGACGGTATCTACGTGCTGCCGCCTGAGGCTCTAGCTCGTTAGTACCCGGCCTACCAATACGCGAACACCACTCGCCCAGCCCCAACAGGCGACGTGAGCTGTGACGGTGTGGTGAACCCGCAAGATGCGGCCTTCATCTTGCAATTGATTGCTGGGATGATTGGTGAGTTGCCCTGTCCTGACGGAGGTGACGCCAGTGGCGGCGGCGTGACGGACCCGCTGGACGCGGCGCTCATCCTCCAGTTCAGCGCCGGTTTAATTAGCTCCCAGTCGCCGTAGCCTCGCGCCCGCTGCGGGCTATACTGGGCCGTGGCCGCCCAGTCCTCCCAGCCCCTGCCGCCGTAGCCCCGCCCGCTGCGCCGAGGGCGCTTGACGTAGCTGCTATACTAGCGGTGGTTGCATTTACAGCAGGAGGCGGCGAATGCGCGTAGTTCTGAGACCTAGCGTTGTTCTGCTGACCGCGGCGCTGGTGATGGCGGTTCCGACGCTAGACGGTGATCGTGTGGGCGTTCAGGCTGGTATTCCGGCCCCAACGCTCCTGAGATATCCGTATGTTCAGCAGGTGACGATGACATCCGCCCTTGTTGTCTGGACGACGTCCGAGGACGGGACGAGCGAGGTGCGCTTTGGTACGGATAGTTCACCAGGTTCAACCGTTGTTGCGACATCGCAGCAGTTCATCGAGCCGGAGATTCCAGACGAAGTCGCACGCACATACTACGTCCACGTCGCTGAGCTGAGTGGGTTGCAGCCGGGCGAAACGTACGGCTACACCGTGCTGTCTGGCGGCATCGACCTCACATCAGCTGACTCGCTCTCCTTCCGAACGGATAGCGGACCCAGCGATCCGACCCTGTCCTTGCTCGTGTTTGGCGATAGCGGGACCGGTGTACCCAATCAGCTCGGTATCCGAGATGCGATGAGCGGCCGGGATTTCGATCTCGCAATCCACACGGGCGACATAGCTTATGTGAGCGGCACGTATCGCCAGCTTGAAGATAACTTCTTTGCTGTCTACAAGGATCTGGCCGCCAGGACGCCTTTCTTTCCCTCACTAGGCAACCACGGCTACTTAACCCTGCGCGGCCAGCCTTACCTTGATGTTTTCTATCTGCCAGAGAACGCGGTGCGACCGGTCCATAAGGAACGCTACTACTCCTTCGACTATGGCCCGGTGCACTTCGTGGCCCTAGACACAGAAATCTGGGCCGGATTCTTCTTTTGGGGTCAACTGGCGTTCGACAACATGCTTACATGGCTAGAGGATGATCTCGCCGCCACTGAGCAGCCTTGGAAGTTCGTCTACTTCCACCGGCCTCCATACAGCTCTAGCAATGTTCCGGTAGCCTATGACCCCCGCAAGATCGTGCAAGTTCTAGAACAATATGACGTTGACCTCGTCTTGGATGGCCACGATCACGTCTATGCTCGTACCTTGCCGCTTAAAGATGGCCAAGCTGAACTGATCGGGGAGGGAGGGATCGTCTATGTTACGACGGGCGGAGGCGGCGCTGGCAAACACCTATGCGAGCCTCGCCCGTTCACTGCTAGTTGCCTGAGGCGATACCACTTCCTCGATCTATCAATCAACAATGATTGCCAGCTCAGCTATGATGTCGTTGGCTTCCGGCAGGAATTAATCGAAACCTTCGAGCTCGATCGCTGCGACCCAGATAGCGATGGCGATTCTTATACGGACGCTGCTGAGGCGCAAGCAGGTTCTGACCCGCTCGATCCGAGCAGTGCGCCCCCCACCCCAACGCCGACTCCTTTCCCGTCGCTAGTCAACATCGGAGACGCCAATTGCGATGGCACAATAGACAGTATTGACGCGGCGATCGTGCTGCAAAACACTGCCCAACTACTAACGTTTCTTCCCTGCTCGCTCTTCGCTGATGTCAACCGTGATGGCAGGATCAATTCCGTAGACGCGGCGCTCATCCTGCAGTTCAGCGCAGGGTTGATTAGCACCCTGCCGCCGTAGCCACGCGCCCGCTGCTGGCGGGCGACCGGGGTGAGCGCGCTTGACACACCTGCTATACTGGCGGTTGTTGCATTTACAGCAGGAGGCGGCGAATGCACGTAGTTCTGAAACCTAGCGTTGTTCTGCTGGCGGTGTTTGCCCTCGTTCTCGTGGGGGCGCTCATGGCTCGCCTGGATGGAGCGTCAGCCGCCGGCGGAGGACCGGAGATGCGGCTAACAGCCAACGGCTGCATTGCCGGCTGCACGTTCGCGACCGGCGAGAGTTTCACGCTGGCAGTCGATATCGTCACAGCCCCGGCAGCAGGCTATGTCGCTGTACAGTCCTTCATCGACTATGGCGACGATCTCATCTACGACATCGACGGTCAGTTAGCTGAGGACGAGATCGTGTGGATGGATCTAGACACCCGCGTCGCAGTACGGGCATCTCTCGGAGCCGGGCTCGTCAATCACGGCGGCCTGAGTGGCCAGATTCCTCCGCTGCCTGTAAGCACGGACACCGGCAACTTCGTCGAAATCAAGATGGCCTGTTCAGCAGGCGACACCAGCACGCAGGTGGATCTCCTGCCGTTAGGCGACCAGCAGACTGTCACCAGTGGTACCGCCTTTGCTGAGGCAGATATCGTCACGCAAGTAACACCCAAGGTCAGCGGCTTGCTGATCCATTGCGGCGCCGGCGGGCCGCTGGACACGCCAACGCCGACGCCCACACAGACATTTACACCAACGCAGACGTTTACACCGGCATCAACGTCAACACCAGGGCCGACGTCATCGCCGACGCCTTTCATAATACCTCCGGCGGTACAGACAAGGGTAAGGGAGTTGTTTTTCTCGACGCCAACGCCAGGCGGTCCGGCCGACGTTACCGTCGCCTTCGCCCCCATAGCCGCTCTCCCATCGACAGGGGATGGGACCTGCAGCAACACGTTCGATGCCATCGGCGCCACATCCGTTCTTCAGTTACACGCCGTGCTCCTGTCGGATTTCCCGTGCCCTGAAGCCGCAGACGTCAACGGCGACGGTCTCACTAACTCGCTAGACGCGGCGCTGATCCTCCAGGCCAGCGCTGGGCTTTTGGCGACCCTGCCGCCGTAGCCACACGCCCGCTGCTGGCTATACTGGGCCGTGGCCGCCCAGTCCCCCCAGCCCCAGCCGCTGTCGCGCCGCGCCGAGCTGCTCGCCGGCATGCGCGGCCAACTGCCGCTGCTGCTCGGCGTCGCGCCGTTCGGCATGGCCTACGGCGCGTACGCTATCGAGTCGGGGCTCTCCGGTGAGCTGACGCAGGCGATGTCGGCCATTGTCTTCGGCGGGGCGAGCCAGTTCGTCGGCGTCCAGCTCATCGCCTCTGGTGTGCCCGGCGCGATGATCGTGCTGGCGACGCTGCTGGTCAACCTGCGCCACCTGCTCTACAGCGCATCGCTCGCGCCGCAAGTCGACCACCTGAACCGGCGCTGGCGCTGGCTGCTCGCCTACCTGTTGACCGACGAAGCGTACGCCGTCTCGATGTCGCGGCTGTCGCGCGATAACGAATCGCCGCACCGGCACTGGTTCGTCCTCGGCGCGGGCGTCGCGCTCTGGGCGACGTGGCAGATGACGACGAGCCTGGGCATCCTGCTCGGTGCGGCGCTGCCCGATAGCTGGTCGCTCGATTTCGCGCTGCCGCTGACGTTCCTGGCGCTGCTGATGCCGGTGCTGACCAGCCGGCCTGCATTTGGCGCGGCGGCGGCGGCGGGCCTCGTCGCCGTCATCGGCTTCGATTGGCCGTACGGCATCGCCCTCGTCGTCGCCATCGGCGCGGGGTTGCTGGCGGGCGTCGCGCTCGACCGCGCGCTCCCCGGCGAGCGTCGGCGGGAGCTGATATGACGCTCTGGCTGACCGTCGCCGGCATGGGGGCGGTGACGTATGCGATCCGGCTGTCGGTACTCGTCTTCGTCAGCCACGACGCGCTGCCCGCCGCCGCCCGCGACGCGCTGCGCTTCGTCATGCCCGCCGTGCTGCTGGCGATTATCCTGCCGGCGGTGCTGTACGTCGGTGAGAACCAGACGTTCGATCTCTCGATCGGCAACCAGCGCCTCGCCGCGGCCTGCATCGCGGCGGCCGTCGCCTGGGCGGCGAAGAACGTCTGGCTGACAGTATCGACGGGGATGGCGGCGCTCTGGCTGCTCCAGTGGGCCTGGTAACGGCTCTGGCCGTAGCTTCGTTCTTAGCGTAGATGGAGAGGAGCGGCCATCGCAGCGTGCTAAGCGACATAGCTGCCCGCACCAGACTTGGTATACTGTTCCCATGCTGGCGCTCTTGAGGGGGAGCGCGGGTTTATGCTTGACGGGAGCGCTGGCGGTGCTTGTCCTGATGGTGGCGGGTGTGACCGTGGGACAAGCGGGCGAACAAGGGCCGGAACCGAGTCGAGGGGGGATGCGTTCGGAGGCAGCCGGCGCAACGCCGACGTGCCCGACAGAGGCCTGTATGGCGCTGACAGTGAAAGGCGGCACGTGCGTCGATGCGGCGTGCACAGTTTCAAACGGCCAGAAGTTTACGCTTGCAGTCGAGGTTGAGGTTGCACCCGCCGGCGGCTATCTTGCGGCCCAGACGTGGGTGGAATACGGCAGCCAACTGACGTATAACCCGGTGGCACTGGCGGACGAGATCGTCTGGCCGGATTGTTTGGGGCCCGCCGTGCGTTCGGAGACGAATACGGCAGTCGCGCATGGCTGTCTCACAGGTATCAGTCTTACACCGCTGCTGAGCACCTATACTGGGAACATCGTCGAGCTATCATTCACCTGCTCCTCCGGCCCTAGTAGCACGGAGTTGCGCCTGGTACCACTCGGTGAGTCGCCGGCGAACAACCATGGCGCGGCATTTGCATTTGCCCCTGGCGCCGCCAATCAGGTTGTTCCCAGCGTGCGCGATCTGACTGTCCACTGCGCCGCACCGGTCTCCACACCCACCGGCACCCTGCCCGCCACGCCTGTTAGCTCAGCTACGCCGATGCCTACTGACGGAGCAACTGCCACCGCGCCCGCCACGCCTGTAGAGACGCCCATTGCAACGCCGACTGCCACGCCCGCCGCCACGGTCACACTGGGTGGCCCGCCGACCGCATCGCCGACTGCCACGCCCGTGCCGGTGGAGACGCCCGTGCCGACGAGGACGTCACCACTGGTGCCAACCAGTACACCTGTGCAGTTGAGTCTGCCCGTCGGCGATGCGAACTGTAGCGGCTTCGTCGACGCGGGCGATGCCACGTTTATCCTGCAGTGGTGGGCGGGCCTGGTGGCTGTGTTGCATTGTCCCGCCGACGCCAACGGCGACGGCACGCTCAGCATTCTGGATGCCACGGTGATCCTGCAGTTCGCCGCGGGCCTCATCAGCACGCTGCCGCCGTAGCGAGGAGGCCGTCCGGAAGCATCCGTTCGCTCGCCTCTGAACGACATAACCGTGCTGCTATACTTGTGCCCATGCATGCACTCTTGAAGCCGGGCGTTGCACTGTTGGTGACGGGAGCGTTGGCTGTGTTCGGCTTGGTGGCTGCGGGTGTGGCGCTGGGAGAAACAGGCGAACAAGGGCCGGAACCGAGTCGAGCGGGGATGCGTTCGGAGGTAGCCGGCGTAACGCCGCCGCCGTGCCCGGCAGAGGCGTGCATGGCGCTGACGGTGAAAAACGGCGGCACATGCGCCGATGGGGCGTGCACAGTTTCAACCGGCGATAAGTTTACGCTTGCAGTCGAGATCGAGGTTGCACCCGCCGACGGCTACATCTTGGCCCAGACGTGGATCGATTTCGGCATCCAACTGACGTATAACCCGGCGGTGGCACGGGCAGACGAGATCGTCTGGCCGGATTGCTTGGCCTTTACCGCCGTGCGTTCGGAGACGGATACGTCAGTCGCCCACGGCTGCCTGTCTGGGCTGGTTCCGCCACTTTCGCCGAGTACCTATATTGGCAACTTCGTCGAGCTGTCATTCACCTGCTCCTCCGGTCCTAGTAGCACGGAGTTGCGCCTTGTGCCGCTCGGTGAGTCGCCGGCGGACACGAGTGGTACAGCCTTTGCTGTTCGTGTCTCTGATCCGGCTGCTCCCACCAATCCGATTGTTCCCAGCGTGCGCGATCTGACTGTCCAGTGCACCGCACCGACCGCCACGGCCACCGGCACCCTACCCGCCACGCCTGCTAGCTCAGCTACGCCGACGCCCGCTGGCGTAACGACAGCGACCCCGCCCGGCACGCCTGTAGAGACGCCCATTGCAACGCTCACCGGTGGGACAACGGCCACGCCTACGTTCACCACCACCGCTACGCCCGCCGCCACACCCACCGCGCCCGCCACGACATCCGAGCCGTCGCCAACTCCCACGCTAGCAGCAACGCTGGTAGGCGACGCGAACTGTGACGTCAACGTCGACCCCATCGACGCGGCGTTCATCCTCCAGTGGAGCGCCCGGCTGCTCGCCGTGCTGCCCTGCCCGGCCAACGCCGATGCCAGCGGCAACGGCATCGTCAACCCGCTGGATGCCGCGCTCATCCTTCAGTTCAGCTCCCGGCTGATCGGAACGCTGCCGCCGTAGTCCGTCGAACTGTTTACAACGACGGTCTTCGGCCACAATGATGTCTTTCCCTAACTGGCATGGGTTCGATAGCATGAATGTCGATGGCCCCAGACACCTCCTGGCCCGATGGCGCTGCTGCGGCAGACGCGATCATCGAGGCGACGGACGTTACCAAGACGTACGATACCGGCCGCGTGCAGGTGCGCGCGTTGCGCGGCGTCTCGCTCACCGTCCGCCGCTCGGAGATGGTGGCGATCATGGGGCCTTCCGGTTGCGGCAAGACGACGCTGCTCAACTGCCTGAGCGGGCTGGACGTGATCGATAGCGGGCGCATCTTGATCGAAGGCGTCGACATCAACAACCTCTCGGACAACCGGAAGACGGAGTATCGCGCCAAGCGGATGGGCTTCGTCTTCCAGTTCTACAACCTGCTGCCCGTCCTCTCCGCGGTCGAAAACGTGGAGCTGCCGCTGCTCGTCGGCGGTGTCGGCGCGGCCGAGGCGCGAGAGAGGGCGCTGGCGGCGATGGAGCAGGTGCATCTGACCGACTGGGCCACGCACAAGCCGGCCGAACTCTCCGGCGGCCAGCGCCAGCGCGTGACGATCGCGCGGTCGCTCGTCAATAACCCGGCGATCGTCTGGGCCGACGAGCCGACAGGCGATCTGGATAGCGCCACTGCGGACGAGGTCATGGAGCTGATCTTGAGGCTGAATGCCAGCCAGGGCCAAACGTTCGTCATCGTCACCCACGCGCGGGAGGTAGCGGAGAAGACCGACCGCATCGTCCAGATGGTGGATGGGCTGATCGTCGACGAGCAGGAGACCGGCCGCAGAACCGCGAGTACTGCGCCGGCGCGGAGTCAGTAGGGCCGGGTCATGGACAGCATGTTCGGCCTTTCAATGAACATCATCATGTGGGTGCTGCTGGGTGTGCTCGGCATCGCTCTGTCCGCCGTCGGCTACGTCATCGTGCGTTCGCGAGTGATGTTCATCATGGGCGTGCGCAACATGCCGCGCCGGGTAGCCCAGACGACGCTGATCATCATCGGCCTCATGCTGAGCACGCTGATCATCGCCGCCGCATTCACCACCGGCGATACGGTCAACTACAGCCTGAGCGCTACCTCCTACGGGCTGTTAGGCCACACGGACGAGTGGGTGGTGCTTGCCGCCGAACAGGACGGGCCGCCCCGCGACATCGAGTCGTCGATCTCACAGGAGACCACCGATGGGCTGAGGGCCGCGCTGAGCCAAGCCAGCATCTCGGAGATAGACGGCGTTCTGCCGGTGTTGCGAGGAGACGTGCCGGTGATCAATCCGCGCAGCCGGCAGAGTGAGCCCGTTGTCAACATCGCCGGCCTGGACACCGCATCGCTGGATGGATTCCCGGACATCGTCTCGATCGACAGCGGAGAAGTTCTCGATGTCGGTGCGCTGGCGGCAAACGAGGTCTACATGAACGAGAGCGCCGCGGACGATCTGGCAACAGAGGTTGGCGATCGGATCCAGGTATTCGTTCAGAACGAGCGGCACGAATTCATCGTCGTGGACATCGTGACTGACACCATTCTTTCGGGCGTCGGCGACTTCGGTGACAAGGCCGGGTTGGTGACCAGGCTCGATACGCTGCAAGCGCTCTTCCAGCGGCCCGGCGAAGTGAGCTTTATCCTCATCTCCAACAAAGGCGGCATACGCGGCGGCCTGGAGCTCACGGATGATGTGCTTGCCGGCGTGCGCCCGGTCCTAGCCACGGCTGACTTGGACGGCGAGGCGCTGTCGATCTACGACGTGAAGCGTGACCTGGTCGAGAGTTCCGAACTGGCGGGCAACATCATGACTACCTTCTTCCTCATCTTCGGCCTCTTCTCGATCGCCGCCGGCATGCTCTTGATCGTGATGATCTTCGTCATGCTGGCGGCGGAGCGAAAACCAGAGCTGGGGATGGCGCGGGCCGTTGGCACTAAGCGCAGCCACCTGATGCAGATGTTCATGTCGGAGGGGATGGCCTACAACATGCTCGCCGCCATGGTCGGCGTCGGGCTGGGCGTCCTCGTCGCCGTTGGCATCGCGAACATCATGGGGCGCATCTTCGGCGACTTCTTTACCATCACACCGCACGTCACGGCCCGCAGCCTGATCGTCTCCTACAGTCTGGGCGTGGTGCTGACGTTCGTCACCGTCACCTTCGCCTCATGGCGCACCTCCAACCTGAACATCGTCGCCGCCATCCGCGACCTTCCTGAAACCGAGGCGCCGAACCCGGAAGCGGGGACGCTGCGCGGCTACCTGCGCGGTCTGCTCAACGCCGCTGTCGTTGTTCTCACCATGCCCATAGGGCCGCTGGTGTTGATGTTGCACGGCCACACGTTTGGGTTCCCCAAGCGTGAGCGCGAGTACGGCGAGCAGATCCCGCTCTGGCCGTTCATCGTGCTGCCGCTGGCGCCGTTCTACCTGGTGGCGCTGCTGATCGTGACGCTGACGCGCGATCGTAAGCCAGAGGGGATGCCGATCTGGCTGGTGCTTAGTGGCGTCGTCCTCCCGCCCGTGGGTCTCGTGTTGGTGGCGTTGCAGGATCGAGGTCGCCCGATCGCTTGGTCTGCCGGCTTCGCGACGCTGGGCGTCATATTCGGCGGCCTGCTGATCCAGGTAGGCCTGGCCAGCGATACGACGTTTCCGTTTGCGCTGGGCTCCTCGCTCGCCGGGTTTGGACTGGCGGCGGTCTTAGTCTTCTTCGGCCTGAGGGACCGGCCTGTATTCACCGCCACGGGCGTGATCCTCGTCGTCTTCTGGGGGTTGATCGCGGGCGGGCGGCTGGAGCCTATATTCGGGGAACTCGAAGGCGGCATCGAGATGTTCTTCCTGAGCGGCATTGTGATGGTCACGGCATCTACATTCGTGACGGTCTACAACATCGACATCGTCTTGGCCGTGCTTTCTCGCGTCGGTGGCCTGTTCGGACCGATCCTGCCGGCGATGAAGACCGCTGTCGCCTATCCGCTGGCGAGCCGGTTCCGCACCGGCATGATGATGGCGATGATCTCGCTGGTGATTTTCGCGCTGACGATGATGTCGACGATGAACCTCAACTTCGACAGGCTTTTCCTGAACGATAGCGCCCGCGGCGGCTGGGACATTATTGTTGAAGAAAACCCGAACAACCCGATCGATGACCTGGCCGCCGCGCTGGAGGCGGAGGATTCCACCGCCGCGGAGAGCTTCCGCGCCGTCGGCCGCATCGATATCGCACGGGAACCGCGCGTGCGCCAGATGAATATCGGTGTGGAAGAATTCGATGAGTATCCGGTCGTCGGCGCCGATATCGGCTTCGTTGAAGGGGGCGACGTTCCGCTCTCCGCCCGCGCCGTTGGCTACGAGAGCGACGCGGAGGTCTGGCAGGCGCTGGCTGTACGCAGCGACGTTGCTGTCGTCGACCGCTTCGCCGTGGAGAGCGGCGGGTTCGACATTGGCGATCACGCGCACTTCGGCATTAGCGGCATCGACCCGGAAGCCGATGTCTTCGACGGTGTGCGGTTGCAGGTGCGGGACGAGATCACAGGCCTTAGCAGGCAAGTGGAGGTGATCGGCGTCATCGAATTGGGCGCCAGCGCCAGCTTCTTCGGCATCTTCATCTCATCAAACGCGTTCCTGGCCACATTTGGTGAGCCGTTCGTATCGATTCACGTTGTAGCGCTGGACGACCCGGGCGACTCGCAAACGATCGCGCGGGAGATAGAGGCCACGCTGTTAACCGGCGGCGTACAGGCTGAATCTCTGAAGAAGCTGATCGATGACGACCAGGCGCTGGGTCGCAACTTCTTCCTGCTGATGCAGGGCTTCATGGGCCTGGGGCTCTTCGTCGGCATCGCCGCGGTGGGCGTGATCGCCTTCCGCACCGTAGTGGAGCGGCGGCAGCAGATCGGTATGTTGCGCGCGCTCGGCTACAAGCGGAGCACAGTCGCGCTCAGCTTCATGATGGAATCGTCGTTCGTCACGCTGCTCGGCATCGGCTCCGGTGTCGGGCTGGCGATCTGGCTCTCGTACTTCCTGCTCACCAGCGACGAGTTCCCGACATCAGACGCCGGTTACGCCATCCCCTGGCTGCAGATCGGTATCTTCTCCGGGCTGACGTTCCTGGCGTCGCTCGTGATGACCTATATCCCATCGCGCCAGGCCGCCAGCGTGCCCATCGCGGACGCGCTGCGATACGAGTAGCCTTACTTGGCCGTTAGCGCCGCCAGTTCGTTCAGGACGAGGTCGATCAGGCCGGGGTCGCCGTCGGCGATCGCTTGCTCTATCGCCGCGCAGATGTCGTCCACGTCATCGCTCGCCGCGAACTCGTCCAGCGCGCGACAAGATGCCAGCAGGTCGTCGCGGACGTCGTCTGGCAAGACGCCGATGTTGGCGCCGTAGCTGTCCAGCTCCTGGTAGAGCGCGTCGCGGGCCACTTCGAACTCGGTTGGCGCTTCGTTACCGTTCTCCGTGGTGACGGGAGGTTGGGAGTCCCCGCTGTCGCCGTTGCAGCCGAAGAGCATTGTGGCCAGCACGACCGGCGCGCCGAGGAGCAGCAGCCTTCGGCTCACTGCGCGCCGCCTCTGGCCGCGCCGTAGAGCAGCTCTCGCAGGTCAGGCGCGATGCTCGTGCCGTCCAGCCGCAGGTGGCGTAGATTGAAGTCGTCGTGCTGAACGGTTACGACGATGTCGTCCATGGGAACGTCTGCGGGCAGCGATAGCTCAATCACGCCGTCTGCGCCGGTGCGCGCGCGCGCCAGTTCGCGATCATCGCGGCCGCTCAGCTTCACCGATACGTCGGCGACGGGCGGGTGTTCGCCGGATGTGTCGGCGTCGTTGTGCCGCACGGTGACGCCGACGACGCCGTTGTCCAACTTGTCGATCTCCACGGCCATGTCCAGCAAGTACGCCCAGCACTCCGTCGTCACGGCTTTGAAGCCGTCGCGCGCCAGCAGGCTGATCTGATCCGCGGCCAGCTCCGTGTCCACCGCCGCCATGCCGTGGTCGGCGGCGATGATGAAGAGCGTGGAGTCGAAGAGCCCGCGCTCCTCCAGGGTACGGAGGATGCGGCCGATGCGACGATCTACCTCATCCAGGGCCTCTCGCTGTACCTCGTGGTGCGGGCCGAAGTCGTGGCCGGCGCCGTCCGTGGTCATGAACTGATGGTAGGTGAAGATGGGCGGCGGGTGCGTGTCGTCGGTGAAGAGGACGATCGCCTGCGCGATGCCCCGGTTGTCGATCATCGAGCTCTGCGCCAGCCTCTCGTAGCCTTCGTCCCCCCAGCGCTCGTTGGAGTCTGGCGCCGCTTCTCGCGTGACCGCTCGCAGGCGGTCGCGGTCGCCGATCGTCCGTCGCTCCAGCACCGTGTGGTCGGCGTCGCGGCTGCACGGCTCGTGGATGGCGGCGGTAAACGCGCCTTCGTGCCCCTGCCACGCGCCGAACGCGCGATGGAGCGCCTCGTGGAGCGTTTCTACTTCATCGCCCAAGTACTTTGCTGTTTCGAACCTCTCGTCGTACGGGCTGACTAGTTCGCGCGTCTCACGAATGTAGTAGTTGTTGTTGACTAAATCGTGGTGGCCGCTCCAGCAGCCAGTGCCGATGACGTTGTGGCTGGGCCAGGTGATGCTGGGGAAGTTGACGATGCTGCCGTAGCGGAGCCGGTGGCCGCGTTCGGTGAGGCGGCGCAGGTTGGGCAGAGAGTCCGGCTCTTTCTCCAGCCGGCCGTACAGCTCGGTAGCGCTCTGTCCATCCATGTGCAGCAGGTAGACGCGCTCCGGCTTCGAGTTCAGGTTGCCATTGCCGTCCGTGTCCAGGATCTCATCCAGCGGCCGCCCGTCCTGGCGCTTCAGGTAGACATCCGATGATGGCCGGCCGGTGGCGTCGCGGCCTTCGATCAGCGGCAGGCCGAGCAGCTTCGCGATCGTTGGGGCGATGTCGATGTGGCGGGCGAGGCCGTCGCTGACGCCCGGGCGCACTCCCGGGCCGGAGAAGATCAGGGGCGCCCGCGACTGGATGATGTCGAGCGCGCCGTGCTGGCCGGGCTGCGTTTTGTAGGCGTAGGTCTTCGGGTTCAGCACCAGGTCGGGCGCGTTGGGGCTGTCGAAGAGCTGGGCGATGCGCTCGTAGGCGAGCGGGTAGCTGAGCTGTGCCGGCTCCACGAACGCCCTGTTCGCATCGTCAGTTGGCTGGCCGGAGAGCCGGGCCGCCTCCAGCTCCTCTTCGATCGTGGCGAGGGCGCGCACGTCCTGGTTCTCGATCGGGTTCTCGCCAATCGTCTCGACGACGTGATACTCGTGCCCGCCTTCGCCGAACGTGCGTTGGAAGCGCACCATGCCGCGCTGCGCCCAAACCTCGTAGGCGCCGTCGCGATAGGTGATGACCAAATCGGTCTGCGGTCCGACGAGGCTGTCGGTGAGGAGGGCGTGGATCGCTCTGTTGCCGGACTCTTCCTGGTTGCTGTCCAGTCCTTGTCCGGCCAGCCGCTCCGGCGGGGCGAGCGCGCGTTCCGCTTCGGTCGTTGTCATGGTGGCGTAACCTCCGCGTCGATGGCGATTCGATGTGCGCCCCAGTGTAGCGGATGGTGCGTCAGATGCGCAGCAGCGGCAGAAAGCGCCGCACTGAGCGGAACGGCCCGACGATGGCCAGGTTCAGCCGCTCTGTGACGAAGAGCTCTCCGGCCAGCCGCTGCAGGTCGGCGGGGGTGACGGCGTCGATCAGCTCTGCCACGTCATCGATAGTGCGCAGCCGGCCTGTTAGCAGCTCTTGGGCGCCCAGCCAGTCGGAGACGGCGCGCGTGTCCTCCATTCGGAGTAGGATACGGCCCTTCGTCATCTCTTTCGCTCGCGATAGCTCTGTGTCCGGCACCGCTTCGTCTCGCAGGCGGGCCAGCTCCGCCAGCAGCGCCAGCAGCGCCTCATCCGCCTTCTCCGGGTCGACTCCGGCGTAGAGCACGAGCGCGCCTGCGTCCTGGAAGTACGCCGCGTATGAGTGCACCTCGTAGCAGAGGCCGCGCTTCTCGCGCAGTTCTAACGTTAGCCTGCTTCCCATGCCGTCCCCTAACACCGAGCTGAGCAGGCTGAGCGCGTAGCGGTCGGGGTGGAGGATCGGCAGGCCGCGTACGGCGATGGAGATGTGCGCCTGCTCGGTCGCCTTATGCTTGGCCGCTGCGCGCGGCTTCTGCTGGCCGTTGACGGCCGGGAACCAGCCGCCGGGCACGCCGGGCGCCCAGTCGCCGAGGTAGGCGTCCACGCGGTCGAGCACCTGGTCGTGGCTGACGGCGCCGGCGACGCTGAGGACGACGTTGTTCGGCACGTACTGGCGGTGCAGGTAATCGAGCGCCATCTCGCGAGTCAGGCCGAGGACGCTCTCTTCGCTGCCGGCGACGTCGCGGCCCAGCGCTTGTTCGGGCCAGAGCGTTTCGTCCAGCAGCAGATCGACCTGCTGGCTCGGCGAATCGGCGACCATCGCCAGCTCCTCCAGCACGACCTTGCGCTCCTTCTCCAGCTCATCGGGCGCGAAGAGCGGCCGGCGAACGAGGTCAGCCAGCACATCGAGCGCCAGGTCGAAGTGGGGCTGGCCGACCTTGTTGTAGAAGACCGTTAGCTCCTTATCCGTGGCGGCGTTGATCGTGCCGCCGATGCCATCGATCGCCTGCGAGATATCTTGAGGCGAAGGCCGGTGTTCGGTGCCTTTGAAGCAGAGGTGCTCCAGGAAGTGGGCCAGGCCGGCCTGCTCCGGCGTCTCGTACCGCGAGCCGGTGCCGACGTAGAGGCTGACGGAGACCGAGCGGGTCTGCGGCATCGCCGCGGTGAGGACGCGCAAGCCGTTCGGCAGGGTGGTCTTCTGGTAGCTGGGGTCTTCTTGCATTGAGATCCAACGGAGCGAGCCGCGTGCAGGCCGCTCGATATCAGTTCTGGGCATTGTACGGCGGCGCGGTGAGGGCGGTCAAACAGGCAGGGGGATAGGAGATAAGGGGAAGAGATA
>JADFKB010000098.1 GCA_022565155.1 Chloroflexota bacterium
TCGGGCACCGTCTCGTCTCGCGCCGACAGCTCGAAGGCGCCGCCGCCGTTGGCGGAGAGTGTGCCGATACATTTAGCGAGCGCGAGGAGCGTGTCCCAGGCGTGGCCGCTGGCGTCCTGCTCGACGGAGAGGTAGCTATAGAAGCCCTCGCCCCGCTCGTAAAGCTGGCGAAGCTGGCGGCCGATCATGCGCGGCGCCAGCAGTAGCACGTCGACGGTTGGGGGCGGTGTCAGCTCTCCGTACGTGAGATTGTATCCGGAGGCGAAGACGATTGTGTCGTTCGGCTGGAGCGCGGGCGCGATCTCGTCCCGGAACGCCTGTGGCAGCTCCTCGTCCGGGATGAGCAGGAAGAGGATGCTGGCCGCGCGCGCGGCATCGGCGGCGTTGGAGATGGGGAAGCCGTCTGCTTCCGCCTGTGCCCACGAGTCGTCCCGCGCAGTGCCAACGATGATCTGGCAGGAGATCGATGCCGTGTTCAGGCTATCGCGCAGGTTGAGCGCCTGGGCGCGGCCCTGGTTGCCGTAGCCGATGAAGGCGATTGTGCGGCCGGCGAGATGGGCGATGTCGCCGTCGCCGTCGCCAAACGCCCGAAGTGAGGGGGTGGCGTCGCTCATCGCGCGGCGCTGGGGCGCTGGGAATGGCCGTTGCGCCGGAGGCAGAGGTGCTCGCCGTCGTCGATCGGGCCGCCGCAGAGGAGGCAGACGGGGCGGCCTGCTCTTACCATCTCCTCCGCGCGGTCGGCGAAGTCGCGGCACTGGCCGCGGCCGGCCTGGCAGGAGAAGGTGGGCGTCGCTTCGTCGTCGTCTTCCTCGTCGCTGACCTCCTCGATGTCGTAGGCGAAGATGGTGATGAGCTGCGTCGCTTCGTCGTAGCCGATGCCGAGGCGGGCGAGTTTGAAGCTGAGGTCCGGTTGCTCAGGGAACGGTTCAATCGACCGTGGCGCTGCTGGCTCGCCGCCGGTATCGGTGCCTGAGGTTTGTTCTAGAAGCTGGCGGATGGCAAAGGCGAGTGCCGCAAGCTGCTCCTTCTCCAGCCAGAGCGCCGCCGACTCGTGGCCGCTCATTACCAGAACGCGGAACGTGCGCTGGCCCGGCTCGCCGGTGACCTCCGGCTCCAGTACGTCTGCCCGGCCGAAATCTCGCATCTTGCGCCTATTGTACGACGCGCCGCCGGTCTAGGCTACTGTGGCCGCTACGATGACCGTAGGAGAGCGAGCGCGTATCATGTGTCTAGACCGACCGCGGCGCTGCGGCGAGCCGAGGGCAAGGGAGGAGCGTAGCATGGCGATGAAGACAAGGACCGATGCCCGGGCACCCTGCGCATCGCCGCGCCGGAGCGAGGGAAGAGCGTAGCGCGGCGATGAAGACGAGGACCGATATTTCAGCTGGGGGCGTGATCTACCGGCGAGAGAACGGGCGGGTGGAGGTCTGTCTGATCGAGACGCAGGAGCGAACGGCCTGGCAGCTGCCGAAGGGGATCATCGAGCCGGGGGAGGAGCCGGCAGAGGCGGCGCGGCGGGAGGTGTCCGAAGAGACCGGTCTCTTCGGCGAGTTGGTGCAGACGCTGGAGAAGATCGAGTATTGGTACGTCTGGCCGGAAGAGGGCGGGCGGGTCCGCATTCATAAGTTCGTGCACTTCTTCCTCTTCAGGTACACGCACGGTTCGACGGACGATCACGATCATGAGGTAGACGACGCCTGCTGGCTGCCGCTGGCCGAGGCGCAGTCGCGGCTCTCGTTTGAGAGCGAGCAGGGAGTGTTGCGGATGGCCGCGCGTGCGTTGGCGGAGCGAGGCGCGACGCCGGAGTAGGAAGCGCAGCTCTTGTCTCTTGGCACGGGCGCGCTTCGCCCGCGGGCACGTTTCGGGCGGGGTGGCGGTACGCGCTAGTCTCGGGTTGCGCCCTCGACCGCCGCCTTTAAGTTCGCTAACCCCTCGACGAGGACCATCTCGTAGTTGATGTCCGCGCGGCCCATGGTGAGGATGCGGAAGATGGCGTAGCGGAAGCCTTGCGGCTCCATCGTCGCCACCACCTCCGTGTGATCGTCGTGGGGGATCAGCCGATAGGTGATGATTGCGCGGACGCCGCCCACCAGATCGACCCAGAGCGAGAGCAGCTCGTTGGTGACGGCGCGTTCGATGGTGTAGTCGGAATCGTCCGCGACCTCCAGCTCGCCGGTGAGCGCGCTCCAGATCTCGGCGGGCGAGGCCTTGATCGCAAACGCCTTCTCTAACGCCATGTGCCAGTATAGCGCTGGGCACAGGTACGCTGCGCGTCATCACGCCTCCGCGCCGAAGGCGCGTCCGCAAGGCGAAGATACGGGTCTGCCACTAGTGGCTTTTTGCCGCTCTGTTTAGAGGCATTGCCTATCTCGAAAGGCGTTGGAATGGGCTAGTCTGGTCGCAGGCTCTCGACGGGGCTTGAATGGACGATTCACACCTAACACGAGGCGCAGGAGGCGTCTCTACAAGGCAGGATGTGATCATATGCGGTTCTATCGGTTCTCGCGTCCTACGCAGGCGTGGGGAGTGCTGGGTGCGACGTGTGCGACGCTGGGGGCGATTCCGTTCCTCAGGTTTCTCTACGTTCCTATCCAGGGAGAAGGCATGGGCGACATACAGTCGCTGATGGTTGGTTGCCTGCTACTGCTGTTAGGAGCGCTGATGTACGCCGTCCGTTCGCTGGCGGCGTACGCTAGTTGGAGTCGGGCAGTGAACGAGGATCAGTCCCTTTGGCAGAAGATTGATGATACGCAACGCCGCGCCGGCGCCAACGACGCTCTGGCGATGAACGGGAAGAATCGTGAACACAGCGGGAGGAAGAATCGTGCCGCATAACGAAGAAGAGACGAAGATCGTCGGGATCATGGGTCTGGGCGTTGTCGGTGACGGGGTCCACAACTACTTCGAGCGCAAGGAGACGCCGTCGCGGGTCTACGACCCGTATCGCGGGTTGGGCTCGGTCGAGTCGATCAACGAAGCGGATATCGTCTACGTCTGCGTGCCGACGCCGTACCGGCCAAACGTTGGTTTCGACGATAGCGCGTTGGAGAACGCGATCAGCCTGCTGGATGGCTCGAAGATCGTCGTCATCAAGTCGACGGTGCTGCCGGGGACGACGGAGGCGTATCAGGCGCGCTACTCGCAGCACTGCTTCCTCTTCAATCCGGAGTTTCTCAGGGAAGCCTTCGCCCGCAGCGACTTTCTGCGGCCGGACCGCCAGATCGTCGGCTATACGGCGCAGAGCCGCCACCTAGCGGAATCGATCATGGAGATGCTGCCATCGGCGCCGTTCTCGCGTATTATGGGCGCGCGCGAGGCGGAGATGACGAAGTACATGACGAACAGCTTTTTTGCGTTGAAAGTGACCTTCGCGAACGAGATATTCGATCTGGCGACGGCGATGGACATCGATTACGAGATCGTGCGTGAGGCCGTCGTGGCCGATGCTCGCATCGGCGCGTCCCATCTCGATGTGAACGAAGGCGGCTACCGGGGATACGGTGCGAAGTCTCTCGGGAACGATACGAAGGCGCTCCTGGATCTGAGCGCACGGATGCAGGCGCCGCTGCGGCTGCTGCGTACGGCGGATCGGGTGAACGAATCGCTGTTGCCGCCGAGCGACGAGCCACCGGCGCTACGGACTGTACCGGCTCACTACGACGAAGAGGCGGGGGACGAAGAGCCCGAGCGTCGCGTCGCGTAAGGCGTCGGTGCTGCGCCGCGTCGCGGCCGAGATTATGCCGATGGCGCGTCGATCACCTGACGCGGGCGGCGGGTTGCCCACCAGCGCGCGCCCAGCGCGAGCGCCGCTAGCGGCGGCACGAGCCACCATGAGAAGACGACGACGATGAGCGCGACGGCCGCGACGACGCGCAACGCGGCAAGTGACGTCTCCCAGGCGGCCGATGCGGACTCCAGCGGGTTGATGCCGCCGCCATCGACCGGCGCCTCAACGACGGCGGTCTCCGGGCGCAGATGGACCGTGATCGTCGCCAGGTCGGTGAGGTGCTCCAGCAGGTTGATCCGCCCCAGCACCTGTTCGATCTGGCCGCGCACGGAATCGAGCCGATCCTGGACTGTCAGTATCTCGTTGATCGTATTCGCCTGGCCCAGCAGCTCCAGATAGCGCTGCTCGGTTGCGTTCAAAGTGCGCAGGCGCGCCTGCAGGTCGGTGTACTCTTCGGTCACGTCGTTGGCGTCTGAGCTCTCTGTCGTCACGGTACCCATACCGCGGATGCTGGCCAGCACGCTCTGGTACTGATTGGCGGGTACGCGGATGGTCACATCCGCGATCTGCTCCTCGTCGAGGTTGGAGAAAGAGGAGCTGGCGACGAAGCCGCCGGCGGTTTCCGTGATGCGAATAATCTCCTGGAAGCTGCCGCCAACCTCTTCCACTTCAATGTCCACGGACGTGCTCTGGATGATCTTGCGGTCGAGCACGTTCTGGAGCTGCGGGTTGGCGGGCGGAGCGCCGGGCGCGATGTCACCACCTTGCGCCGATAGGCGTTGTCCCGCTCCGACGGCGTCGAATTCGTCGGACGCTTCTGCACCAAATGATGTCGAGGCACTGGCATCCTCCAGGATGTTCTCGTTCGGAAGCGCAGCGTATTCGCCGTCATCGCCGCCGCCGTCGAGCGCTGGGCTGCAGGCGGTAGCCAGGATGATCAGCGTACTGGCGATGGCGATGAGGACGAGTCGTGTTCTGGTCATGGCCGTCTCCTTCTGAATCGAATGCTCGATAGCAGCTAGACGATTGCGGGCAGCGTTTGGTTCCCGCGACTATAAGCGGAAGCTCTGTTAGAATGGCGGCCAGGTGACGAGCGAACGGACGGACGAGCAGGAGCTGATCGAACGCAGCCGCCAGGGCGACCTGGAGGCGTTCAACGTGATCGTCAGCAGCTATCAGCAGCGGGTGTACAGCCTCTGCCTGCGCATGGTCGGTTCGCCGCAGGCGGCGGAAGATGCGACGCAGGAGGCGTTCATCTCGGCGTACAAGAGCGTTGGGCGGCAGCGCGGCGGCAGCGTTCAGTCCTGGTTGTTTCGGATCGCATCGAACGCTTGCATCGATGAGCTGCGGAGGCGAAAGCGACGGCCGCAGGTCTCACTCGACGTGCCGGCGGCGGAGGGAGAAGGTGAGCGGGCGCTTGACGTGCCCGACCCGCAGGCGGGGCCGGAGCGGCGGGCGCTGCAGAGCGAGATCGGCGAAGCGCTGCAGGCGGAGCTGCTGCGGCTGCCGGCCGACCAACGCCTCGCCGTCACCTTACGGGACGTGGAGGGCCTCTCGTATGAGGAGATTGCGGTCACGATCAGCGGCTCGGTTGGTACTGTGAAGTCGCGGATCAGTAGAGGACGGGCGCGGCTGCGAGTGGCGCTGCGGGAACGGCCGGAACTGTTTGGCGACCTGGTTCGTCATACAGGTGAGAGCTAGGAAAGAGACGATAGGGGAGTAGACGTGCTGTTCTGGAATATTCTACGCCGGCGACATCCAGTAGGCGACGAAGAGCTAAACGCCTATATCGACGGCGAGCTGGACGCCGCCGCCCGCAGCCGCGTCGAAGCGCACCTCGAATCGTGCGCGGCCTGCCGGGAGGCGGTGGCCGAGCTGCGGATGGTGAGCCGGGCGTTGCAAGCGCTGCCGCACGCGCAGGCGCCGCGGTCGTTTGCGCTGCGCGAGGCGGACGTAGAGCCGATGCCGGCGCGGCAGGCAGGCAGGCTGGCCGGGGCGACGCCGCTGCTGGGCGGCGTGGCGACCGTTGCCTTTCTGGCGTTCTTCGTGCTGGTGGGCGTGGATGTGGCGGACAGGTCGTCTGGGGGCGATGCAAGCGACAGCGGGATGGGCACGTCTGCTGCGATAACCGAACAGGATACAGCGCTGGGTGCGGAGACACTGGAAGGCCAATTCGAGTCGGGCGACAGCGAGCGCGGCGTCGCAGATGCGCTTCCGTCGTCGGACGACGGCGCGGCGCCGGCGGAAGCTGCCTTGCCGGCTACGGGTGACGACGAACCGAACGATGATCCGTCGAGCAACGGTGACGTTTTCAGCGACGAAGATGGAGCAGACGACACTTCTGGCGGACTCCAGGTCCTAGAGCCTGGCGACGATGACAGTTCCCGTATTCGCGTCGCGGAGGCGGCGACGGCCGCCGTGGCGATAGCAGCGGGCGGATCGCTGGCGCTGGTCTGGTGGCGGCGGCGCGCGTAGCTGCCTGCGAAGCTCTTCCCTATGCTACTATGGCGATCGCTTGCTCCGGCAGGCTCGATGTCGTCTGGGAAATGGGAGGAAGCATGGCAACCGACGCAGCCGAGTACGAACACATTCTCTACGAACGGCGCGGGCGCATCGCGCTCGTCACGCTGAACCGGCCGAAGAAGCTCAACGCCTGGACGCCGGTGATGGAGAACGAGTTCATCGACGCGGTGAACCGCACGGCGATGGACGGCGACCTCTCGGTGCTGGTGGTGACGGGAGCGGGGCGTGGCTACTGCGCCGGCGCTGATATCGGCGGCTGGTCCGCGGAGATCGCGACGCGCGAGGAACGCGCGCCCGGGTCGCCGTGGATCGCGCGGGACGGCAGCCCGGAGGTGCCGATCGCGCTCAGCCGGGGCAAGCCCGTGATCGCGGCGATTAATGGCCCGGCGATCGGGATCGGGCTGACGATGTCGATGGCCTGCGATATCCGTATCGCGTCGGACCGGGCGACGTTTTCCGCCCGATTCGTGAAGGTGGGACTGACGCCGGAGTGCGGGAGCAGCCGCTACCTGCCGCTCGTCGCCGGGCTGAGCAACGCGCTCTACCTGACGCTAACCGGGCGTATCATCGAGGCGGACGAGGCGAAGGAGCGGCGGCTAGTCGATCGCGTCGTGCCGCACGAGACGCTGATGGACGAGGCGATGGCGTTAGCAGAGGAGATCGCTGCCAATCCTGTCGATGCTGTCTGGGGCGCCAAGCGGCTGTTCCACGAGAACGCGGTCGAGGATGACCTGCGGCGCGTCGTCACGCATGAAGTGCATGCGATCCGCGAGCAGCGCCGGCTGCCGGCGCACGCGGAGGCCGTCGCAGCCTTCGTCGAGAAACGAGAGCCGCGATTCCACTAACGGAGGGACAATGATGAAGCGCTGGGGACTGACCTTCCCGCTGGACGGCGTGCCGCTGTCCGCGCATCGCGAGCTGCTGCGGGAGGCGGAGACGCTCGGCTACACGGATGCCTGGACGATGGAGGTGGACGGGCTCGATTCGTTTACGCCGGCGGCGCTGGCGGCGACGTGGACGGACGAGATGCGTATCGGGACTGCCATCGCCAACGTCTTCACGCGCGGGCCCGCGCTGCTGGCGCAGTCGGCCGCCGCGGTGGCCGAGGTGGCGGGAGGCCGGTTCTGCCTCGGCATCGGCTCCAGCTCGCCGGCGATCGTCGAGAACTGGAACGGCGTGCCGCTGCAGCGGCCGTACACGCGGATGCGCGAGACGGTCGCGTTCCTGAAGTCGGTGTTCGCGGGCGAAAAGGCGCCGAGCGAGTATCTTGGCGTGCGCGGTTTTCGTATCGGCCGCCGGTTCGCCGAGCCGCCGCCGATCTTTATCGCGGCGCTGCAGGAGCGGATGCTGCGATTGGCGGGCAGCGAGGGCGACGGGGTGATCATCAACTGGCTGACGGCGGACGACGTGCCGAAGGTCGTCGCCGTCGCGAAGGACGCGGCGCGGGCGGCCGGCCGCGACGCCGATGCGCTGGAGGTGGTCTGCCGGATCATGGTGCTGCCGACGGAGAACGAAGAGGTGGCGCGCTTCGTAGCCCGGCGCGCAATCGCCGGCTACCTGACGACGCCGGTCTACGGCGGGTTCCACGAATGGCTGGGCCGGGGCGAGGCGCTGCGGCCGATGCAGGAGGCGTGGGACGCGGGCGACCGCAAGGCCGCGACAGAGCTGGCGCCGGAGGATCTCATCGATGGTATCTTCGTGACGGGCAATACGCAGAGCTGCCTCGATCAGATCGAGGCGTACTGCCGTAACGGCGTCACGCTGCCGGTGCTGAACCTGATGTCTGTCGAGCCGGACGCGGACGCGCGCGTGAAGCGGACGTTGGCGGCGGTGAAGGAGCTGGCGCGGCCCTGACGCGGGCTGCGCTGGCAGTATCCACGGTATCTCGCGTTTGCCGCCGGCGCACCCGGGCGGAGGTTGCGCTCGGCCGTCGTTCGGATGCGACGTCCGTAGTCCTGTGACGAACGCGGGGACCGTCAACTACACCTGGGACCAGAGCGGCGGTTTGCCGGAAGAACTGGCGCAAGCGGAAGCAGAAAGGTGACATAACGCTGGTGAATAGAGGGAGACGCGGGCGACAGGATGACGGCAGCGGCGGGTAGGCAGATACGCGGAGAGGATATGTTCGGGGCGGCCAGACTCGAACTGGCGACCTCCTGAAAGGGGAAGCAGGAGTGGCAGAAGAGGTCTGCGTGAAGGAGGTTTCAGAATCATCCGTATTTCAGCTGGTAGTCACGTAGAAACCGCGGCCGGGTTCAATCACGCCAGAGGGCACATGGCTAATGAAGCTCGTGCATGTCCTACCGTTGTAACTGGATTTCGCCCGCTGCAAGCCATATGGATCTGTTTTTGAGCCAAACTACGGCAGCAAGATAGTAACGCCCCTCCGGCAGCGAATCGCCAAGTATCTCCGCGCCAGGCACAGTGATATTGAGTTGGCGGGATTCCCCAGCGCCCAGTCGAAGGAAGACCATCTCAAGCAGGCACCTTCCCTTTGGCCCCCAGTCTGGTTCTCCCGCGACGAATGCCCCATCACGGCGAGCCTTCTCGCGATAGCCGTATAGAGAGAATGGGCACCTATCAGCGATAGACGCTGCCATAAAGGCATTGGTCTGGTTGACAACGCTCAGTGTCGACCCGACGGCAGTTGGCGATGTGGCGGCAGTCCACGTGTCCACCCGATAGAGCAGACCGTCTATGCTCCGTTGGCGGGGTACAGGCTGCTCGTCCATCTTGAGCAGTAGTTGCCCTAGTGGGACTTCGATTGTTTGGTTGTTCACCTGTACCCGTGCTAGCCAGTAGTAACGCCCGTCCGGCAGGAAGCGCCCGAGGAGCGAGTGGCCCATGATCTCGTATAGCGGCACCGACACCTGCAGCTCTTCCGCCGGCAGCGATTCACCAGGACCGATGTCCCGAACATATAGGATGTCAGCGCAGGCGTACGCGCTGCCCGTCACTGGATCGTGCCGCTCTTCCGAGTCCCACACGGGCGTGCCAGACCGACCAGGGTCGTCGAATCCCAGCAAGACAACGGCGCACGCGCCATACTCGAGACGTATAGGACGATCAGTGACGTTGGTCAAGGAGACTGATGCCAGGAGTCTGGTTGGCGCTACGCCGACGAGGCTCACGGCGCCCGTAAATCGGACGTCATCAGCGAGTGTCTCCGTCGCCAGTTCTCCAATCTTACCTGTCGCCTGGTCTCCCTGCCCACATGCTGCGGTTAGCGCCGTTAGCGAGACGATCCCCGCAATGAGAGCCAGCCGTATCATCGCTCGCACCTCCAACGCTAACTACTCCACGAGGTAAGGACGCTACAGACGCCCTCCAAGTTCCAGAAGGGCGACGCGCATCAGTGCGGAAGTTGATTGCGATGATCTGAAGGGTAGTGGCGTCGAAGGACGGCGGCGGCGGGTAGTCAGGTGCGAAGAGAGGATGTGGTCGGGGCGGCCAGACTCGAACTGGCGACCTCCTGACCCCCAGTCAGGTGCCCTACCAACTGGGCC
>JADFKB010000185.1 GCA_022565155.1 Chloroflexota bacterium
AATCTGCTGCTGGTGCAGCCAGCGCTCCGTGTACTCCCTGGCGATGTCCAGCCACACCGGCGCCGGTTCTGGCCCCGCCCAGCTCACCGGCCCGCCTAGCGCGTTCAAGTCGATCGACTTGAAGTAAGTGGTACAGCTCGTCGCCGGTCACGCTCAGGAGATCGATCAGCAGCCGCGGACTGAGCCGCCGCGCTGCCGCCACCCACTGCTCGTTCCACTCGTTCAGGAACGCCACCAGTTCGTCCCACGAATCGACGCTCTGTGTCTGGCTCGAATGCCCGTCTCGCTTCCGCGACAGCACGCCGACGTCGTCGCCCAGCACGTGCAGCGCCAGGTCCTTCACGCACCAGCCTGCGCAGACGGTCGGCAGCGCCCACTCCTCCGCCGATAGCTGCGAGAGCAGGCTCACCAGCTCCTGCCGCTCGGCAGGAAACAGCTCGACAGTCTGCACAGGAGCGAGTTCTCGCATTAGCGTTCTCTGGTCGGACAGCGTTGCGCGAACGGTTTCGAGTCAGTTCGCGTACTTCGCCTCGATCGCGTTGACTTTGCCCACGCGCCGCACGTGGCGCTCAGCGTTCGAGAACTCCGCCGCCGCCCAGGCCTGTATCAGCTCCAGCGCCAACTGCTCCCCAACAACGCGTGCGCCCAGGCAGAGCACGTTCATATCGTCGTCCTCCACCCCCTGCCGCGCCGAGAACGTATCGTGGCAGACCGCCGCCCGCACCCCCGGCACCTTGTTCGCCGCCACCGACGTGCCGACGCCGCTGCCGCAGATCAGCAGCCCCCGCTCCGCATCGCCGCGCGCCACCGCCTCCGCGACGGCCTGCGCGTAATCCGGGTAGTCGACCGCCTCCTCGCTGTCCGTCCCCAGATCGACCACCTCGTGGCCCAACCGCTGTAGTTCAGCGACAGCAGCACGCTTCAGCGCAAACCCCGCGTGATCGACACCAACAGCAATTCGCATCTCATGTCTCCTACGTACCGCTTACGCCTCCATCATACTTCACCCTACAGCGTCGAAGACGCGTCCGCATACGATAATGCACCCACCCTCCTTGCTCCCTATTACGCGCTGTCGATATGGTGCAAGTGTCTATAATAGCCACCGCGCCGACCGCGCCAAAGGCGCGTCCGCGCAACAGACGCCACACGCCGCCAGGCGAACGGAAACGGAGATACGACACATGCCCAACCGCCTCGCCGGCGAAACCAGCCCCTACCTGCTCCAGCACAAAGACAACCCCGTCGATTGGCAGCCCTGGGACGAAGCCGCGCTCGCCCAGGCGCGCGACGAAGACAAGCCGATCTTCCTCAGCATCGGCTACTCCGCCTGCCACTGGTGCCACGTCATGGAGCACGAATCGTTCGAAAGCGAGCCGATCGCCGCCCTCATGAACGAGCTCTTCGTCAGCATCAAGGTCGACCGCGAAGAGCGCCCGGACGTCGATTCTATCTACATGGCTGCCGTCCAGGCGATGACCGGCCGCGGCGGCTGGCCCATGTCTGTCTTCCTCACCCCCGACGGCAAGCCCTACTACGCCGGCACCTACTTCCCGCCGGAAGACCGCGGCGGCCTGCCCTCGTTCCCGAGCGTGCTCACCGCCGCCGCCGAAGCCTACCGCGACCGCAAGGCCGATTTCATCGCCACCACCGGCCAGATCGTCGAGCACCTGCAGGCGCAGACGGCCACACAGCAGAGCGCCGACCCCCTCGTCCGCGATCTCATCGCCTCCGCCTACCGTGGCATCGCGTCGCTCTTCGATAACGAGAACGGCGGCTTTAGCCAGGCCCCCAAGTTCCCCCAGGCGATGACGCTAGAGCTGCTCCTCCGCCACTGGCGGGAGAGCGGCGATCCTGAGGCCCTGAGCATGGTCGAGCTGACGCTGACCAAGATGGCCCGCGGCGGCATCTACGACCAGCTCGGCGGCGGCTTCCATCGCTACGCCACCGACGCCGCCTGGCTCGTCCCCCACTTCGAAAAGATGCTCTACGACAACGGCCTCCTCGCCCAGGTTTACCTCCACGGCTGGCAGGCTACAGGCAACGATCTCTACCGCCGCATCGCCGTCGAAACGCTCGACTA